>DAIQRP010000103.1:6495-10004 GCA_036786125.1 Sphingobacterium sp. | reverse complement strand
TTTATTCCTTTAAAATTTAGAAATAAAGAGAATCAAATGTCGCATATTCCTGAAGTTTCTGTGATTGAAGATTTAAGAAACTATGCCATTGCACGTATATATATGGATAACTTCCCGCATATCAAAGCCTATTGGGCAATGATTTCGAGAGATACCGCGCAGCTATCATTAGCCTTTGGGGTAGATGATATCGACGGCACATTAGACGATACCACAAAAATCTATTCTATGGCTGGTGCGGAAGAGCAAAATCCGGGTATGAGTACCCAACAGCTGGTTGAGTTGATTAAAAATGTAGGACGTCATCCCATAGAAAGAGATACCTTATATAATGTCGTTACCGACTATAAGGATTTTGTCTTTGAGGAAGATGAGGCCACGAAAAAGAAAAAATATTATGCGCTTCCGGTTATCAATTCTGAAGCAAATTAATTTAAATATAAAACTTTTGATTGGGATTAACGTTGATATGTTAATCCCAATTTAGTTATAGCATTTTTCTAGCTTAGGTTAGAATTAAAAAAATATACTGTGAAAAAGACTTTTTATTTTATCCGTCATGGACAGACTGACTTAAATTTACGTGGAATTGTTCAAGGAAGAGGCGTCAACTCTCCCCTGAATGAAACTGGGTTTAAACAAGCAGCTGCTTTTTATGAAGCTTATCGAACCGTACCTTTTGATAAGGTATATACTTCCACTTTATTGCGTACCCATCAGACAGCTCAAGCCTTTATTGATGCTGGAATTCCTTGGGAACAATTAATTGGATTAGATGAGATTTCATGGGGGGTATATGAAGGTTTAGAGCAAGATGAAACGATAATGGAAGGTTTTTCAAAAGTCGTTTCCTCATGGCGTGCCGGAGAGTTAGATTTAAGTATTGAAAACGGAGAATCCCCAAATGCACTTGTCGCACGTCAGAAAGAAGCTATTCAACATATGCTAGCAAATCCAGAAGAACAGACTATATTAGTCGTGATGCATGGACGCGCACTGCGGGTATTATTAACCTGGCTGACGGGTCTAGATGTTCGATTAATGGATGATTTTCCGCATACCAATACTTCATTATATATGGTCAGCTATGAAGATGGTCAGTTTCAAATTACGGATCATTATAATACGAAACATTTAGAAGCTTTGGAACAAAATGGATAAAGTGAGAATTTCAGCAGTCTCTTATACCAATACATTCCCATTTTTGTATGGTATTCGTCAGACTAACGTGATTGATCAAATTGATCTTTCTATTGATTACCCGAGTGCCTGTGCGCAGAAGGTGATTAATCATGAGGCAGATTTAGGAATTATTCCTGTAGCAGCTTTATTAAGCCTGCCTCACTATCATATTATTACCGATTATTGCATCGGTACCGAGGGAGCAGTGGATTCTGTATTTATCTTCTCGACTAAGCCCATCGAAGAAATTAAAACCTTGGTTTTGGATAAGCAGTCCAGAACTTCAAATGGATTAGCTCAAGTGCTTTTAAAATATTATTGGAAGCAGGAGGTGGAGATCTTAACCGAGGGGGAAGGGGATGCCTATGTATTAATTGGGGATCGCACCTTTGGTCAGAAAGATAACGTTCCTTTTGCCTATGATTTAGGATATTTCTGGAAACAATATACTGGGTTACCTTTTGCATTTGCTGTATGGGTATCCAATAAGGAATTAGATGCTCAGTTTGTAGCGGATTTCAATGCCGCTTTAAAATTAGGAGTGGATAATCCAACCGTCGTTATTCCAGGTCTACCGGAATTTCCAAACTTTGATTATACCAACTACCTGACACAGAATTTAGACTTTCATCTAACGGATCAAAAAAGGCAGGCTATAGAAAAGTATTTGACCTTGTTGAAAACCATTGTTTAGGATTAAAAAATTAAAAATTACCGAGCGGATATAGTTAATATATCCGCTTTTTTATTGTTATATTCAAGGACGAATATATGGTTATGAAGCAAATAATTTTCAGTTTTTTAAGTCTTTTCCCCATGGTTTTATATGGTCAAGATACCACTTACTTTAATGAGAAATGGTTACCTACGGATCGTGAAAATCATGCCTACTACCGCCTAAATCCAGCAAAAAAGGTCGGTGAATTGGTCCTTATACAAGACTTTTATAAAAATGGTCAGATGCAGATGCAAGCTTATGCACTAGCCGATAATCCAGATGTCTATGTTGGAGATATGTTTTGGTATGACTCCTTAGGAATGGATTTAAGTACGAGGCAGCTAAAAAATTTATCTTCCGTTAAAGAACTTTCTTATTACCATGCCGATGGCAGCCTATGGCAGCAGGTGAAGTATAATAAAGCAGGGGAAAAAGCCCAAATTATAGTATTCCAGAATCGACAAGTAATTGCCTCTGGAACCATTGAGGGCGGGAGCTATGCAGGAACATTTTATGCATCAGTACCTAATTATTTTTACGAAGAGCAAGAGCACTCAGAAGAGCAAGATCATTCAGAAGAGCAAGAAAATACAGAAGAGCAGGATGCTGAAGATAACTCTTCCGATGGGATAGAAGATGCAGACTATCCTCAGGTAGAAGTGGCGCCCCCATTATTGAATAATTTTAGTTTTGATGAAGTTATATTTTGGGAAAATGGTAGGCTGGCATCGAAGAAGCATTATCCGCAGTATAATTATTTAGGAACTACGACATATTGGGATAAAAATGGGCAGCTGTTGAGTGAGATAAAAGAATATAATACGGGCAGTTCCTATACCTACTATACCCGAAATGGATTTGCCTTAGCGGTAAAAGCTCAGGATGTATCTTTTGAAGATCAAAATCATCGTCGAGAGCTTACATATTATACGCCCACGGGAGATTTACTGCAGGTTGTTTTATATCAAAACGGAGAACTGGAGCTTATGATAGATTATACAAATGGGCAGGAGAGCCGACGTTTGCAGTACCGCGATGGACAGCCTTATGAGGGGAAATTCTCTCTTGAATACGGCAATAAGCAGCGATCTTTTGAGATGATTCAAGGGGAATATCGAGGTCCAGAGCAGACCATTAATCTGCAGACTAAGGAAGTAATTGCAGAAGGAGTCTACCGCAATAATCAGCCCTATACAGGAACTTTTTATAGCGCAGATACAGATGATATGGATGTACCGGCACAGCTGCTGAGCTATCAGGATGGACTTTTAGAAGGGCTGCAGTACCGATACCTTTCTAGTTATGTGGATGAGATTGTGGAAACCTATGAAATGAAATCTGGAAAAAGAGAGGGTTTCCGAAAGACGTATAAGAATGGAGAATTGTGGACTAGCGCGGTTTACCAAAACGATAGCATACAGTCTGGTCAGGTGGAGATTGGAAAGGAGCTGCTAATTTACGAAAATTCCCAGCTTGTAGAGAAGAGAGAAAAGGCTTATCTACAGGATATTCCAGGCCGTATAGAGAAGTTTAAAGATGGACGTATTACAGAAGTGCAATACGCTAACTTTATCATTTCCGAAAATGTTCAGGATTCCTATACCGGATA
>DAIQRP010000103.1:0-6485 GCA_036786125.1 Sphingobacterium sp. | reverse complement strand
CGTAGGTTTATATAAAAACGGAACCTTAATCAGCGTATACTCTTTCGATTTTATAAAACAGATGGAGAGTACCCCTTTTTATACCTATGATATCAAGTCTATTTATAAAAATGGGAAGATCTTCGAGGGACCAGAATATAAGCTTGCAGGAAAAGGGCATCTGATAGTTTCGTATTATAAAGATGGGCAAGTATCGGCCTTTGATGTCAATATCTTTGCGATGCACTACTTCAATAGACTTTCCTTTCAAAAGCAAAAGAATAGCCTGACGATATCCGAATTAACCTCTCCTGTGGTCATGAACTTAGCCGTTAAAGATGATATTTTCGAAGCAGAAATTAAAAAAGATAAGCAGCTACTGGGTTTAGTTAATATCTATATGGAGCCCTCAGCAGGAAGTCCAAATTCCAGAACGGTTTACTATCAAAAAGATAATATCGTACAGGCTTATATCAGTCGTGTAGAGTTTAAAAAAGAAATGGAGGAAGAAATAGAACTTTCCAATTCATTAATTATACGCATGATGAACCAATTGCCTAATCAGCAGAAAAATACCTTAACAGAGGTTTTCGATTACTATTACGCGTTATTTATGCTGGAGGATTTAAATGGTGCTATGGAAGAAGGGGGATTTTCTTCAGATTTAATTAATGAAGATACGTATCTAGGATATCTGAGCTATTCAGAGCAAGGTAGCCCCTTAGATGGTGTATTAATTCAGCAGCATCCTGATTCATCTCTAAGCGTTTCCTCCTATGAAGATGGGATCCTGCAATCCACCAGTACCTATCAGTCTATAGCGGAGTTTTTAGAAAAGAGTAATTCCTATTAAAAATAAAGGGCTGCATAAGAATATGCAGCCCTTTGACGTAATATGATAAAATGTAATATACTGAATTAGTGTTTGAAGTGTCTGACACCCGTAGTAACCATAGCTAAACCTTTCTCATTACACATATCGATAGAAAGTTGGTCTTTAATCGATCCGCCTGGTTGTAATACCGCTGCAACTCCTGCCTCTGCTGCAATTTCTACACAGTCAGGGAAAGGGAAGAACGCATCGGAAGCCATAGCACATCCATTTAAGTCGAATCCAAAAGACTGTGCTTTTTCAATAGCTTGTTTTAAAGCATCTACACGTGAAGTCTGACCGACACCTGAAGCGATTAAAGTTCCATCTTTAGCGAATACAATGGTATTCGATTTAGTATGTTTAACAATTTTATTGGCAAAATATAAATCTTCCAGTTGACTTGCTGTAGGGACTACTGTCGTCACTGCCGTCATCTGCTCTGGACCTTCCACTGTATTATCTTTATCTTGTTGGATTACTCCATTTAATAAAGTTTTGAAAAGTTGTTTTGGAAGAGCAATTTCTTTACGTTTTAAAATAATTCTATTTTTCTTTGCCGTTAAGATTTCAATTGCTTCTACAGAATATGCTGGAGCTATTAATACTTCAAAGAATAAATTAGAAATTTCTGTAGCTGTAGCAGCATCTACTTCTCTATTGCAGATTAATACGCCACCAAAGGCAGATACAGGATCACATGCTAGTGCATCTACCCAAGCTTGCTTTATGCTGGAGCGTGAAGCTACGCCACAAGCGTTGGTATGTTTTAAGATTGCGAAAGTAGGTTCTTCAAATTCATCTATAATAGCTACTGCTGCATCGACATCTACTAGGTTATTATAAGATAATTCCTTACCATTTAACTTATCGAACATCGCATCTAAGTCACCATAAAATACACCTTTTTGATGTGGATTTTCACCGTAACGTAATACCTGAGCTTTTTGCTCGGACTGTTTAAATACATCTAAAGGATTCTCCTCATTAAAATAATTGAAGATTGCCGTATCATAATGAGAAGATGTATTAAAAGCACGCTTTGCAAATTCCTTACGTTGCTCTAAAGAGGTTGTACCTTCTTGAGCAGCTAAGATATCCGCTAAGTCTTGGTAATCATTCTTCGACGATAAGATAACGACATCATTAAAGTTCTTCGCCGCAGCACGGATTAAAGAAATTCCTCCGATATCTATTTTCTCAATAATATCTTGTGGAGCAGCACCTGAAGCTACAGTTTCCTCAAATGGATATAAATCCACAATGACTAAGTCAATTTCAGGAATTTCATACTGTGCTAATTGTTGTTGGTCAGATTCTAAAGGTCTGCGGGCTAAAATACCACCAAATACTTTTGGGTGTAAGGTTTTAACACGTCCACCTAAGATAGAAGGGTAACTGGTTAAATCTTCTACTGGAACTACATCAATACCTAAGTCTTTGATGAATGCTTCTGTGCCACCTGTGGAATAAAAGGTAACACCGTATTTGTTTAATAATTCAATTAGAGGAGCTAAATTGTCTTTGTAGTATACAGACACTAAAGCATTTTTGATCTTAACAGGATGGCTCATTACAGTTAATTGTTTTCTGCCCGCAAAGGTAGCTTTTTTTTATGAAAATTGCCTTAAAATTTATAGATAGCTACAATTATCTAATGTTTTTCAATAAATAATTTTAAAAATCAAAACAAAATTTGCTTATTTAAGGTATAAGTCAATAAAAACACTTAATTAAATATATATGCTACAAAAGCAGATTAGTAATAAGGCCATCAATCAAATTGTGCTTATTACCATTATCGTACTTATTGCCATTTTAATTTCGAAAAACTTAACCTATTATCTCCCGGGTTTCCTAGGTGCGATTACCTTGTATATCTTATTTAGAAAGTTTTTTTACTACTTGACCGAGCGCAAGAGATGGAATAAATCACTGGTCAGTTTGTTAATTATTCTCTTATCTACGGTATTTATCGTATTACCAATTTGGGCATTAGTAGATTACTTAGTTCCACAGGCTACGGCATTATTTCAGAATAAAGAATTAATTATTGAAAAGTTTAATACGGTGCAGGAGTATATGCGTTCGAAGCCTTTTCTAAAGGATATCGATCTGTCGGATACTGCTTTATTGAACTTTCTACAGACTTTGGCGAAGTATATACCTTCCTTATTAAACTCTGTTGCGGAAGTTGCGATTAATTTAGTAGTTGCCTTTTTCGTATTGTATTTTATGCAGGTTCACAATAAGAAGATGGAACAGGCGATCTATAATTTTATTCCATTTTCTGAGAAGAGTAAAAAGGAGATTTGGGAAGAAGTACATATGATGGTTGTTTCCAATGCTATAGGTATTCCGATTTTAGGTCTATGTCAAGGTTTAGTAGCGATAGCCGGATATATGTTTTTCGGTGTTGACAATGCGATTTTATGGGGATTAGTTACTGGTGTAGCTTCCATTATTCCGGTTGTAGGAACCATGGCGGTATGGGTGCCGATATGTATCTTGGTATTTGCTACAGGAACGGTAGGAAATGGGATCGGTTTGACCTTATACTGTCTGTTTTTAGTCGGATCTATTGATAATATATTACGATTCACCATCCTCAAACGTCTTGGTGATGTGCCTCCTTTAATTACTGTCTTTGGGGTATTATTAGGTTTAAATGTATTTGGCGTCTTGGGATTAATATTTGGTCCTTTAATTCTATCTTCCTTATTTGTTCTTTTTAAAGTCTATAATAATGAATTTGGAAAAAATAAAATTGTGCTTCCAGAGGATAAACATCGCATCGATGGAATATAATAAAAAAACGCCAAATGAGAATTTGGCGTTTTTTTATTATCTTAAAAAAGTGAAACTATTTTCAAAATACTTCCCTATAATAGGGAGAGGTTGCATCTTATTATTCGCTGCAGTAATAATTCCAATAATAGCTAGGATAAAAATCAAATATCCCAGATAACTTAGAAACCATAAGGAAGGGACTATGGCAAATATAATTTTCATCGCCATATTCCATAATATAGTTGTTATTCCCAATCCAAAACTCTGTCTTAAATGATATTTTAGAAAGAGGTCCGCTTTATCTTTTCCGACAAAGAAAGCGACTAACCACCCTATGATGGTGATATAAGAGATAATTGATAAGGTTTTATTATCCATAAAATTATAGTTTTATTGTTTTATAATAGCTAAACAAAAAACTATGCAGAATGTTGGCATCTAAAAAAGCTTTTATAAATCATCTGCAGCTTGTCTATCCGGAGCAAGAGCGAGCAAGAAATTAGTTTATAATTTCTTAATCAGGTTTTCTATAACTTTAGGATAGAATTGATGCTCTAATTGCTGTCCTTTAAATTTCACCATTTCCAAGGTGTCTTTAGGTTCTATTTTAAATTTAGCCTGATGAATAATTTCGCCATCATCGAATTTCTCATTGACAAAATGTATGGTAATGCCATGTTCTGTTTCCTGAGCTTGCATGACTGCCTGATGTACGCGGTCTCCATACATGCCTTTACCTCCAAATTTAGGAAGGAGTGCGGGGTGGATATTTATTATTCGGTTGGGATAAGCTTCGATAAGGTTCTGAGGAACTAACCATAAGAAGCCTGCAAGTACTATCAAATCAATATTTAGATTTTTTAAGACTGCTAAAACCTCATCGGTATTAAAAAACTCATGTCTGTCAAATACATGAGAAGGGATTTCAAAATTATCAGCACGTTGTAATACATACGCATCCGGAACATTGGCTAACACTAATGCAACCTCTGCTTCTTCTGAATATTTGAAGTGTTCCATTATTTTTTGCGCATTGGATCCAGAACCTGAGGCAAATATGGCAATACGTTTTTTCACAGTTTTCAGTTTTTTAAAATTATCCTTAATCCTTGTTCAAACTTACGCTAAATTTTGTTAAAAAACTATAAAATTTTAGTCATGGAAGCCTCTTATTTTATGAAAATAGCAGGAAATTATTATCTTTATTAAAAAAAACTTATGTTCAAATTTGTTAAAAGATTTTTTGTCGGATGCTCCTTGCTATTTGTTAGTCAGAGTACTTTAATGGCACAGACAGTGCCTCAAACTATACCTGAATTTAAATTTCAAAGCCTGCAAGGTACACAAGCATTTACCAATGCAAACTTGAAATCTGCTAAATATATCATCTTTAATTTTTATGATCCAGGATGTGGTCATTGCCAAAAAATGGGGGCGGGGATTTCAAAGAATATTGACAAGCTTAATAATACGCAGATATACTTTATCTCCATGAATGATAAAGAGTTTATTGATGGATTTATCAATATGCATACCCCCGAATTAAAAGGTAAGGCGAATGTGACCTTTTTAAGAGATCCAGCGGTGGATTTTATTCCTAAGTTCAATCCTTCCAATTTCCCATCTTTATATGTATTTGATGGAAAAACGAAGAAATTATTAAAACACTTAGACGGCGAGGAAGATGTTAAAAAACTTTTAGCGGTTATTAAATAAAAAAATCCCTGCAAGGCACTTGCAGGGATTTTTTTTAGGGTGTTAATATCTTTTTTATAATTTGACTTCCGGTAGGCTCTACGCTTTCTGCTGCATTACTCAGCACAATTACTGCTGTCTTGGCATCAGGAGAGATAGCAATATAACTACTGCTTCCATAGGTACCACCCGTATGATGGAAATAGATCATATCATCGATCATATTGATATGCCAAGCCAATCCGATATCGGTATCTGGAGGAAGGAAGAATGTAAATTGACGTGTTAAAGCCATGGCATTCTCTAAGGTAGATTCCGGCATCTTAAACTGAGATTTGGCAAATATCAGGAGATCATCCATAGTGGATTTTATCGCTCCTGCAGCAGCAAAACTTTGGAAATTCCAAATCGGCGTTTCGAGCCCTTGCTGATTATAAGTTTTAATCATGGGCGTAGTTTTAGGGTCTACCGTAATACTGGTTTTTGTTAAGCCCAAAGGAGCTGTTAAGACTTCCTTAAGCTGCTGCTCATAACTCTTTTTGCTTATGATCTGTATCAGGTCCCCTAAGAGTGCATAGCCTAAATTACTGTAATTATATTGATCGATCTGCTCGGAATTAATCTGCAGCTTTTTGAGCTCTTCATATAATTCTTTTCTGCCATAGGTTTTATAAGGGTCTAAAGCTTGATATCCTTTGACCTGTTCAAAATTATTGGGCATACGCTCGAGACCAGAGCTGTGATTAGCTAATTTCTTAAAAGTAATCTGTTGTAATGCCGGATTTGACTTTAGGGAGTCCGGAAGAAATTTAATAATGCTGTCATCTAAGGAAATCACTTGTTTTTCCACTAAATCAGCCAATAATATCGCGGTAAATATCTTGGTTAAAGAACCTATTTCATAGAGCGTGCTGCCCTGAGGAAGGGCTCCATTTCCTTTCTCGGTCTCTCCATAGAAATATGATTTTATACTGCCTTTATTAATTACGCCAATCGCCAAAGACTGCGTATGACCTTTCTTGGCGTAGATATTAGCAACGGAATCAATATAGAAGTCTTGGGGAGATTGTATATCTGCAGACTTAATAGTCGCTGTTTGAGGGACTTCCTTCACTGGAAGGGCTTGCTGACGTGGGAGAAATTATAAGGT
>DAIQRP010000102.1:5675-10014 GCA_036786125.1 Sphingobacterium sp. | reverse complement strand
ATACATTTAGAGAAACTCCCAATTATTCTCGATTTAACATTTTAAATTCTCAAGATCAAATGTCGGTATATCAAGAAATTCAACAGAAAGGATTTTTAGGTAATGCTCAAACTTTGAATGCCTCTTCTTCAGGAATATATGGGAAGATGTTTGAATTAGTCAATCGTGGAGAGTTGGAGAATACTGTCAGTAGTATGAACAGCTATTTAAGAGAAGCAGAGTATAGAAATACAAATTGGTTTGATTTATTATTCAATACGAATATAATGCAGAATCATGCGATAAGTCTTTCCTCAGGAACGGATAAATCTCAGTATTATGCATCTATTTCAGCTATTAATGATCCAGGATGGACTAAGCAATCCGATGTGCAGCGATATACGGCAAACTTAAATGCCAATTATCATATTTTCGATAATCTACAACTGAATTTAATCAGCACCAGCTCGTATCGTACTCAGCATATGCCGGGTTCCTTAGCTCAGGAGGTCAATGTGGTAGAAGGAGAGGTTCGCAGAGATTATGATATTAACCCCTATCTATATGCGTTAAACACCTCTCGAGTTTTAGATCCCAATGAATTTTATACCCGAAGTTATGCTCCATTTAATATTTTACATGAACTGGATAATAATTTCATGCAATTGGATATTGCTGATGTTAAATTTCAGGGGGAGTTGAGATGGAAGATTAAACCCAATTGGGAGGTCAGTGGATTGGCTTCTTTACGCTATCAAAATTCATCTCAACAACATTTTGTACTCGGGGAATCCAATCAGGCTTCAGCCTATAGAATGATGCCTACAACAATAATTAGAGATGTAAATCCACTTTTGTACCGAGATCCAGATAATCCTTTTGCCAATCCTATATCCGTCCTGCCGGAAGGGGGAATATACCATAAAACGGATTATAGGTTGTTAACCAATGATTTTAGATTAAGTAGTCAGTACCATACCTTAATTGAGGATAAGCATGATATTATTCTCTATGGAGCTACGCAGATTAATAGTTTGGAGCGTTCTAACAATTGGTTTCAAGGTTGGGGTATGCAGTATGATATCGGAGAGATTCCATTTTTTGACTACCAAATTTTCAAACGTTCTCAAGAAGAAAATACACAGTACTACCATCTGGGTAATACACGTTCTCGTGAAATTGCTTTTGTAGGAAATGGCACTTATGCCTACGATGGAAAGTATGTTGTTAATGGATCCTACCGTTATGAAGGGACAAACCGATTGGGGAGAGCGAGAACTGCACGATGGCTTCCATCATGGAATATCTCTGCCGCATGGAATGTACATGAAGAGGAATTTTTTAAAAATCTAGAGCCTTATGTATCACATTTGATGCTGAAAAGTTCTTATAGCCTGGTGGGTGACCGAGGGCCATCTACGGTAACCAATTCGCTACCTGTTATAGTAAGTTATAATCCCTGGAGACCATCCACTGTGGATGGGGAGTCCGGTTTAACGGTCAGTGATTTAGAAAATTCAGATTTGACCTATGAGAAAAAATATGAATGGAATATCGGTTTATCAGCAGGATTTTTAAAGAATAGAATTAATGTAGAAGTAGATTGGTTTCGTCGAGATAATTTCGATTTAATAGGTATTATAAATACACAAGGTGTTGGAGGGGAGATGTATAAGTTTGGAAATGTAGCCAATATGCAATCTCAGGGTACTGAGCTATCATTGACGGCAAAGATTTTCGAAAGACCAAACTTTTCATGGACTTCCAATTTAATCTATACACATGTAACGACGAATATTACCTCTTTGCAGACTCGTTCGAGAGTGATAGATTTAATTTCTCGAGGAGGGTTCGCTCAGGAGGGTCGACCGAATAGAGCGTTATTTTCTATCCCTTTTATTGGACTTAATGATGAGGGCTTACCTCGTTTTAGTGTTCAAAATGGGGAAGAAACGGTTTCCGGAATTAATTTTCAAGAGCGTGAAGAGATTGATTTTTTAACCTATGAAGGTTCTGTAGATCCTACGGACTTAGGGAGCTGGGGAAATGTATTGAGGTACAAAAATTTTAGCTTAAATGTATTTATTACCTATTCTTTTGGAAATGTAGTCCGCTTGGATCCTGTATTTTCCAATAGTTATAATGACTTGAATTCTTTGACTAGAGAATTTAATAATCGATGGGTTGTTCCTGGAGATGAGAATTTCACCAATGTGCCGGTCATTGCGTCCACGGTTCAGAACAGGGTGAATAATCAGCTAAGTTATGCCTATAATGCATACAACTACTCCTCGGAACGCATCGCTCGTGGCGACTTTATCCGTCTGAAAGATATCGCCTTAAGTTATGATCTTTCTCCTTCACTTTTGAGTAAATGGAAAATTAATTCTTTAGGATTAAGATTAAATGCCACGAACTTATTCTTGCTGTATGCAGACCGAAAATTAAACGGACAGGATCCTGAATTTGTGAATACTGGGGGTATTGCATTACCTATCCCTAGACAATATACATTAACATTTAAACTCGGAATATAATCATGAATACAAGGAATATAGTTAAAACATATCTAGGACTTATAGCCCTTTTTATGATGAGTGCATGTAATAAATATTTAGATGTACTTCCGGATAATAGAACTGAATTGGATAATGAGGATAAGATTACGAAATTGCTAGTTTCTGCTTATCCCGATCGCTCGTATATCTTTGTAACCGAATTCTCTACCGATAATTCTGATGATCGAGGGGTGGAAAATCCAAATTCCAGTCGCATTATGGAGCAAGCTTTCCATTGGGAGCCTATCATAGAAACTTCGAATGATGATCTTGCAGGTTTTTGGACCGCTTGTTATTCTGCAATTTCTTCTGCGAATCTGGCTTTGCAGTCAATTGAGGAACTTGGAAATCCAGATAATCTTTCCGCACAGCGTGGTGAAGCGTTAGTCGCTCGCGCCTTTAATCATTTTTTGCTCGTGAACCTATTTGCTCAACATTATTCCACAACCTTTGGCAATACAGACCTTGGAGTGCATTATATGAGAAATATAGAGAATACGTTAAATCCTCACTATAATCGAAATTCTGTACAGGAGGTTTACGATTTCATAGAGCAGGATTTGGAAGAGGGTATACCTTTAATTGATGATGGCATTTATACCTCTCCAGGTTATCATTTCAATCAGAGTGCAGCATATGCTTTTGCGGCACGTTTTTATTTATTTAAAGAAAATTGGGAACAAGCTGAGCGTTATGCTCAATTGGCATTAGGCAATAATCCGCAGTCTTTATTACGTGATAATTTTGCCTTGGGTAATTATCCAGGCAACTTGGTAGATGTATCTAGGTATTATACCAGTTCCACTTTAAGGACAAATTTTCTTTTGCTGACAGCGATTACAAATTTGGGGACCTATTTTGGACCCTATTACTCAGGGGCTCGTTATACGCATGGATTTTTAATTGCCGATACAGAAACTGCTTTATCAGCATCACCATGGGGAAAATTAGGTAGTCAAGGATACCGTTCTGGAGTTTTTATTTATGGAGGAACGAATATCGATAAAGTGTTATTTCCTAAACTTCCATATCTTTTTGAATTTACAGATCCGATTGCTAGGATAGGTTATTCTAGGACAGTACATTCCATGTTCAATTCAGAAGAAACATTATTAGTTCGTGCAGAAGCGCGCATTCATTTAAACAGGATAAATGAAGCGTTAAATGATTTAAATTTATGGAAGAATAATACACTTTCAGTGTTCACACCAGCTTTAAGTTTAGCTAATATTGAAGCATGGGTTAATAGTATAGAGTTTTATACTCCTGAATTACCTACTCCAAAAAAAGCATTGGCTCCACAATTTCCTATAGCTTCAGAAAGTCAGCGAAATTTAATCTATGCATTATTACATATCCGTAGGATTGAGACGCTTCATACTGGATTACGTTGGTTTGATATTAAAAGATATGGTATTGAAATCTACCGTAGGTTAATTTCTTCAAGCAATGAGGTGATTTCTATCTCTCCAAATCCATTGACTGCTCGAGACCCGAGACAGGCATTTCAAATTCCTCAAGATGTTATAGATGCAGGTTTAACTCCTAATCCAAGATAATATGAAAAAGACTGTTAAATTTTTGAAGTATGTATTCGTATTCATCATATATATGCTTCATGTGGTTTCTTGTCAGAAAGAAACTTTAAACCCAGGAAGTGTGATTGTAGACCCTGTTTTAGAGGAGAATGATTTCGACCGATGGTTGTATCGCCATTATGTACAACCCTATAATATTCAGTTGCTTTACCAATACGTGGATATTGAATCTGATTTAAATTATAGACTAAGTCCAGCAGATTA
>DAIQRP010000102.1:2810-5665 GCA_036786125.1 Sphingobacterium sp. | reverse complement strand
ATCTCAAATGATTAAGTATTTAATCATAGATCCCTATGATGAGCTTACAGGAAGTACAGCATTTATGCGTAGATATTTTCCAAAATATATCAATTTCATAGGCTCCTTTGCTTTTAGAAATAATGGTACCGTAATCGTAGGTACTGCAGAAGGGGGCTATAAAATTACGATGTATAATGTGAATGGCTTAAATAC
This sequence comes from Sphingobacterium sp., assembly GCA_036786125.1. Classification (GTDB taxonomy): domain Bacteria; phylum Bacteroidota; class Bacteroidia; order Sphingobacteriales; family Sphingobacteriaceae; genus Sphingobacterium. The sequence continues at coordinate 5,470 of DAIQRP010000102.1, read as the reverse complement.
CAGCTCCCTTCAGAATATTAATTTTTTAAACACTATTTATTTTCACACCATGCATCATGAGTTTGCTCATATCCTTCATCAAACTATCCCTATACCTAGGGCTTTTGATATGATCTCTGCAGGGGAATATGTCACCGATGCCTGGAATAGTATCTATGGCTCCTTAGCCTCTTCGACTTCAAATGGTTTTATTACCCCATATGCAAGTTCTGAGGTACAAGAGGATTTTGTTGAATTATTTGCAACTTATATTCTTACACCTGCGAATCAATGGGAACAACGTATTAGTCTAGGAGGATCTTTTGGAGCATCTATAATTCGAGCGAAATTTGAAGTTTTATATAATTATATGCTCAATTTCTGGGATATAGATTTAAATGAATTAAGGGATATTATACAGGAGAAACAAAGTAGATTATCTGAACAAGATTTTGAGACCTTAAATGATTAGATTATGAAAAGATTTATATATTATTTAAGCCAAGCATTTCTTCTACTCATCTTAAATAGCAGTTGTTTGAAGCAGCCTATAGAGAATTTTGAAAGTAATCCATCTGAACGTATCAATCAACGTATAGCTGAGGCTTTAAGTTTAATTGCTACTCCTAATCAGTCATGGGTGTTATATTATTATCCACATGAAAGCCGAATATTTGGTGGATATACGCTGTTCTTAAAATTTACAGAAGAGGGTAAGGTGAGTATTTCCAATGATTTGGAGCTAGGGCAAATTCCTATAGAAAGCGATTTTAGGATTATTGCAGAACAGGGACCATTATTGTCATTTAATTCGTTTAATAAAAATATCCACTATTTTTCTGAGCCTGGAGGAGATTCCGGAATGGGTCCTGTAGATACAGGTATGGGTGGAGATTTTGAATTTATTGTAATGGAAGCTTCAGCCACACTCTTTATTTTAAAGGGCAAGCGCACGGGTACAATTTTGGAGATGCATGCTATTGAAGATGAGCTGTTAGCGCCTTCTCGAACAGCATATTATCAGGCTTCAGAACAGTTTAATAGTTTTATCACATTAAATTATATTAAAGCAGATGGAGAATTAATACCGATGTTGCTCAACGATAGAACGCTCCTTATTCCGAGTTATCCAGACTTAGAGCGCATGTCTTTTCGTGTGACAGAAACGGGATTAGATTTTTTCGAAAATCAGGAATTAGATGGAATTTCTTTCAAAACATTAATTTATAGATTGCCGACGGCAGAATTTCCTTTAGGCTACTATGCCAATGAAGGAAATCAGATTCGATTTGCTGGCGTAGCCCCTAATTTAAATCAAATTCTAAACCGAAGTGCACTTTTTACATCATTAAGTAATATGGGGCCTTTAGGGGATTTATATTGGAGTTTTGGTCATCAGCAATTGGTGAGCAGTGGAATTAATACTTCGAGTATTAGTATAGGAAGCAGTGGCGGGCAACAAGGTCTTTTCTTTAGAACTTCAGGAATCTTTGGAGATATAAATGGAGTATTGAATTTTACTTTTGTGCCTATTCCAGGAACGACTAATGAAGTCAGGATGGTATTTGAATATACGATATCCGGAGCTAGTGCGGAATTTTTTAATCTAGGTTTTGTTTATATCTTATTCCCTTTCCATGATTTATTTAATCTTATTGATAGAGAGTTTGTTATTTCAGAAGGTCCAGAATTTCCTGTAAGTAGCTGGTATTTTGAAGAAAAAACTGATCCGAGCAATTATTTTACCCTATATAGTGAACAGATAGTAGATCCATTTAATAATTAAATTTTAAAAAACAAAAGAGCTATGTATAGCTCTTTTGCTTTTTATTTTCTGTTCTACAAAAAGGCTACACCTGAGAATAAATATTTACTTCCTCTTTTAACGATAAAGATATTTACAATAGGGGAGGCTGCCGCTGTAATTCCTTCCTGTCCGTATACGGTGATTATATAATCATGCATATAGTTTTGCTGTTTGTGAATAGAAATTCTATTGGGATTCAGCTTCGCGACTATTTCCTTAAGCAAGCTTAAATTATCTTTTATAAATCGATCTTTAGATAACCTATAGGGATCATATTTATTCACCTGCTCTATAGAACAGTTTATGCAAGCTAGCTTTTGTAGGCTTCGTTTCTTCCAGCTTATAATATCTGATTGCTCGATATAACTAAGCAATTCTTTATTTACTTTCGTTATAGCCATCAGATCCTGCGGAGATTGTGCATACCCCTGGCTAAGGAATAATAGATTTAATAAGGCAAATATGTATAGTTTTAATCGCATTATTGGGCTTATATATTCCTGCAAATATACTTTATTATACCGAATGCAGCAGAGAGATTAATTTTCTTTATAAATTATTTATCAATAAGTCAATGAATTATGACAAATAGCCAATTTTAATTTTTAAAAATCAAATCAAGATTCTATATTTGCATCACAATAAACAAAGGTGATACCTAATAATCGGGGTGTAGCGTAGCCCGGTATCGCGCCACATTTGGGATGTGGAGGTCGTAGGTTCGAATCCTGCCACCCCGACAAAAGCCACTGAAATTCAGTGGCTTTTTCTATTTTCGGACAAATCTTGTTTTTTTAACTTCGTATTAAGATAGGAAAGTTTAACTTAAGGTAATCACTTATAATATTTTTCTTATAGATTATAGAAAATCCAA
>DAIQRP010000102.1:0-2800 GCA_036786125.1 Sphingobacterium sp. | reverse complement strand
TGGAGGTCGTAGGTTCGAATCCTGCCACCCCGACTTAAGGAGAAACCAATCAACGGTTTTCTCCTTTTTTTATGCAAATAAAAATCTGTGCCATAGACTGTTACGCTATGGCCTTTTATAGTTCGATATTAACAATCAAAATCTTTAGATTTCTGTTCTAAATTGTGTAGAAAACTTCATCAGCTCTCTTTTTATCGCATTTTTTCAGAAGTTCGATTAACCGTTAGGGTTCTGACTTTTTCATCTTCTTGAGGTTCCCTATAATTCTTTGACATAAGATAGAGAAAGTCTAATACAACAGCTGCCTCATCATCGTTCACATGAATGTCGTGTTGTGCTAATATATCAATTGTTTGCTTAGTTGAAACCTTCTTATAAATAAAATTCATATTTTTTGTTTTGTTATTAGGGCTTTTGGTGACAATATCTTTAACAACGTACTATTCAAATCCAAAGTCATATTCCCAGTTTTGAAATCGACTTTAAGAGGGGGAATTAGACTTACAAGCTGTTTTTTATCCGCAGTATCCAAGCTTTGAAATTCACGAAAAATATCTATATGTGATTTGTATCCACTTAGAGCTTGTTTATTAATATCTCCTAATTTTGTATTGATATCCTGCAGCTCCCTCTTCAAACATTTAGAATTAGATTGATACTCCTTTTTTAAGTTGCTGTAATCGTCATGTTGCAGTACCCCAACTACAAATAACTTTCTTGCCTGTGAGAGAATCGATTCCTCTTCGTTTAACTTTTTCACTACAAGATTTCGGTTTTGTACGTACACTGTTTTGTAAGTACTAGCATTCCAATCTTCTAAAATTAGATTAAAAAGATTCGTTAACTTATTAGAAAGTACCAATTGTTGAAGCTCACGCTGGTAGCAATTATTTAGAAGCAATGCATTAATTCTTGTTTTACATCTCGAATGACAATGGTAGTACGGGTATTTCTTAGTAGAACCACGTGAAAAGCTTCCACTGAGCTTTCGGTCACAATTGGGACAATGTAATGCTCCTCTTAGAAAAAATGTGGCTTTTAGAAGATCTTCTTTAGCAGTAATTTTTCTTTTTGTTGTTATGATGCGTTGAACCTCGTAAAACAATGTTTCTGAAATCAACTGATCATGAGTTGCCTTAACGAGATTCTGTTCTCCAGAATTAAATCTTATTGGGATAAGACCACAATAGACAGGATTTCTTATAATCCTGAAGAAATGTGACCTGGAACATTTCAATCCCTTATCATCAGCCATCTTTCGAATTTCCTCGATCTTGTGATTATTTTTGGCAAGTTGCTGGAACACCCATTTTAAGATATCTGCTTCTAGTTTTTTGGAGACAATGTTCTTTTTACCATCAATTGTTGTCACATTGATATAGCCCAAAGGAGCTTTATTGGGATACCTCCCCATAAGTTTTGCTCTACGAATACCAGCTGCAGTGTTCAAAGCTCTTCTACTATTTTCTGCTTCAGGTACGGATAAATATACCGCAAGCATAACTGTACTTTCCGGTACTGAAAGATCTAAAGGCTGATCAATAGCCATTGCTATTGTATTATACTTCCGAAGCATGCCGATCATTTCATAAGCATACTCTATATTTCGGCTAAATCGATCCCATTTAATGAACAGTATACGATTATCTTCCTTTGACGACTTCTTTTTGATTGCCATAAGTAGTTTTTTCCATTCAGGCCGGTTGAAGGTCTTAGCTGAAAAATCTTCGCGAAAGATACCCTTGACTTCGATATTATTATACTCACAATACTTTAATAACCGATCCTCCTGTTCAGGTAAGGAGTAACCTTTTCTTTTTTGTTCGTCCGTACTTACACGGACATATAAATAGGCTCTTTTCATATGAATGATATAACTATTGGTTTCCAAGTTCATTATTTGAATCTATTGAAATTTCATTATTTATACCAAGTTTAGACACACAGTTGAATTCTTAACTTCTAAACATATATAATTGGATGTTTCATGTAGAGAATGGTAAGTATATGCAGCTAGCGTTCCCAATGAACTAAATGACTGTATAATGAGCAGCGCTCATCTTATCCAATTTTCAGACTTGAAAGTCAATGGCATTATAGAAATTGAAGATTTTATCTTTGAGAGGAGCGTGATGATCATGAGTGGAGAATATTCTATAAAAATTGGTAAGGCAACTATTCATCAAATGTTTTGGATTAGAGGGGGGAAATTTGAGTCTTTCAATGTAGATAGTGTGACGGTAAAAGAAAAAGGATCGCTTTCATTTCTAGGTGGTGACTTTATGAACGTATTGTTTACCATTACATATGGTATGAGCAAACACAAATTTAGCCAAAGAAGGGTTATGTCCTGTAGAGTTTGGCGGTGTAAAACTTAGCCCTGTTTTCTTCAATAGTAGATATCATTAATTAATCGCCAGTTTAGCGTTGGATGTCGATATGTTGATTATTTAATATTGACAACTTACAAATAATACTATAACTTTACCATTAGTAACCGCCTTCATCATTTCTGTTTACGCACCTCGAACTCCAATGCACTTTATTTTAAGTGCATTACTTGTACCCTCGAATTTTATTAACGCTGAATTGAATAGACAGTTATGTTTAATTTACTATTGGTTTTACTATGAAATGGATTGACACAACACATATTAAAAACTGGGCGCAACGCCGCGATTGCCAAGAACATTTACCACTATTGGTGAGGAAATTAATTCGTGCGACATCGGATTCTATCAAGAGCATCAGTTTTCCATCCGGCGAAAATGTTTTGATTGGTGGCTGGGACGGCATTCTC
>DAIQRP010000101.1:8333-10069 GCA_036786125.1 Sphingobacterium sp. | reverse complement strand
TAGTTATATCGCTATGAATCTTTGATTTAGTTTGATGGGCTTTTATACGTCCTCCGGTATAGACTGGAAATTCAGCTTCCAAAGAAAGATGATACTGCCGATCAGGACCAGCATAGCTTTGATAGTCATGTAAAATTCCTTGTTCAAATTGTGCTATTTTCGATAACCTAGCATAGGCAGCGGATAGATCGACCTGTGGCAGGCGCTGTTGATTTATAATTTTTTGCTGTCCTTCCGCCAATTGAATTTTTTGGGCATAGGACCTAGCGGAGATATTATTTGTTTTAGCGAGTGCAATCGCATCCTGCAGAGTCAACAGCATTTCTTGTTTTGTATGTTGACTAAAACCTACTTTAGGAAATAATAAAAAAGATAGGGTAAGGAATCTCCATATAATTTTAAATGTATGCATGAGTATTTTTTTCTGTCTAAAAACTTGACTCAGCAAAGATAGCAGAGATCAAGGGCTCATTTTTTGTATAATAAGCCTATAATTTGCTCATTTGCGCCAATTGAAAAAATAGCTTACCTTTAGCTTATGAATGGGGAGTCTAAAGCAGGAATTGAGCAGGATCAGGTAGAGATATATGTAGACAATGCTTATATCGAACAGCTAGACAAGACTGAATCTGTACATCAAAAAGGTAGATTGATATATGCTGAAGGTGGAATTATTCATGTATTTGCTTTAGATCAACATTGGTATCTTCCAGCTCGATTCTATATGTGGATTCCCCCGAATATGAGCTATCGGTTAGAAAGTCGTTCCACACATATTCAACTTTACGATATCTATTATGAAGTTAAAAGTCAGGATTTAGCCTACTATAAAACTGTAAATGTCTATTTAATAAATGATTTATTACGCGAAATGTTCTTGGCTACCAAAGAGTGGAAAGGCCCTATAGATAAGAAAAAAGATTATTCCAAATATATATTTCTAAAAGCGATTAAAGCCATACTTCCCGAAATCAATCCAGAATTAAATGCCTTTCCTATTCAGCACCCCTATCCGCAGGATAACAAACTTATCGCTATAGCCAAGTATTTAAATGAGCATCTCGATCAGGCCTATACCATAGCGGAGATCGCACAGAAATTTGGTTTGAGTACACGTTCATTATCGCGATTATTTAAAGAGAAGATGGGTATGAATTATATTCGCTTTCTCCGATCTATCCGTATGGCCAAAGCGATGGAATTGATGGCTGAAGATCGGTACAGTCTATTGGAAATTGCGATTGCTGTAGGATACACAGACCTGTCTTCTTTCTCCAATATCTTCCAACGAGTGACAGGCATCCGTCCATCAATTTATATGGCTAAAATCAATGCCTATAAAAAATAAAAGGCTGAAATATATATTTCAGCCTTTTATTTTTATCTATAGAATTTTACTTCTTATAATATTTTAATGCTTCAGGAAGTAGACTTTGAATATTGGCAATCCGTCTAGCATCCGAAGGGTGGGTACTTAAAAACTCTGGAGTAGAACTGATCTTTCCATTGGCCATTCTCTCCCAAAAAGATACCGCTTCAGAAGGATTATATCCTGCCATAGCCATAAAAATCAAGCCTAATTTGTCCGCTTCAGATTCATTGGATCTCGAATATTTTAAAACAGCTAACTGACCTCCAATACCATAGGCCTGGTTTACTACGGTCTGAGCCATAGCAGACTTTCCTGAGGTCGCAACTCCTAAGGCTGCAGCGCCTAATTGTAATGCATACTGCTG
>DAIQRP010000101.1:3318-8323 GCA_036786125.1 Sphingobacterium sp. | reverse complement strand
ATCTGCTCCATGGAATGGCGAGCAATAGCATGAGCAATCTCATGACCCATTACAGTAGCCAGTCCTGCTTCAGTAGCCGTTACCGGAAGGATGCCAGTATATACCGCTACTTTTCCTCCAGGCATGCACCAAGCATTTACCTCATCTGATTGAATCAAATTAAATTCCCAATTAAAATTAAATTGATCCGACAATCCATTTTGAGCTAAATATCTATTAACTGCGGCAGCAATATTATTACCGACTTTTTTTACTAAAGTTGCTTGACTAGTTCCTGTAATCACCTTAGTCTTAGCAGAACCTAAAAACTCCTTATATGAATTCGCCGCCTGTTCCTGAATTTGTGTATCAGAAACTAAAGACAATTGTCTTCTTCCGGACACCGGAACAGTAGAACAGGAAGCTAAAGTAGCCCCTATTAATAGCATGCTTGAATAGGTTATAATATTTTTCATTTTCATCATTCTTAAACCGAACATAAGCAAATGTTATGCCTAGCTTTTCTTTTTAAAGAGGTATATTTTTGATTCATGCCCTTTGAGCAAGCGTTCAATATTCTTTTGATGTGTAATTAAAATTAAGGCACAGATGGCAATACCATAAAGTAATACCGAGGGTATAGATGTTTTAAATATAAAAGCAATACTAAATGGAAAAGAAAATCCCGCTAAGATAGAACTTAGAGAAACATAATGTGTAATCATTAAAGTCGTCACAAAAACGGCTATACAGATTAAGGCGGCAGGCAGATGAATGGCCAGTACCATACCTAATAAAGTCGCTACCCCTTTACCTCCACGGAAGCCCGCAAATACCGGAAATAGATGTCCTAATACCGCAATTACTCCCAAAGCCAATTGGTAATTAACAAATTGAGGAGAATTTGTGGCATCTCCATTGGAAATAATTAAATAGGCTAAATTGGTAGAAGTCCAGCCCTTAAAAATATCGATTAACATTACTGCAGCTCCGGCCTCTCCTCCTAAAACTCTAAATGTATTTGTTGCACCCGCATTTCCTGATCCATATTCTCTTACATCCACACCATAGAAAGCCTGCCCCAGCCAGACTGCTGTCGGTATGGAGCCAAACAAATAGGCTAGTAATACTGCAATTACTAAATAAATTGATATCATGTATTATTTCTTCGTGTCTATAATTATAACAGTTTTGCTTTCAGGCTTAAATCTAAGCTTTTCACAGAATGCGTCAAGGCACCTACAGAAATAAAATCTACCCCCGCTTCTGCATAGGCTCTAATTGTTTCCTTGGTAATTCCCCCTGAAGCTTCAGTTATAAATTTTCTGTCAACTAATTTTACGGCTTGAGCAACCTCTTCAACAGTAAAATTATCCAACATAATGCGGTCTACTTGTCCAAATGTAAGTACTTCATTCAATTCTTCAAAATTTCGTACTTCAATTTCTATCTGAATTTCCTTGGTTAATTGTTTTCTATATGCATTTGCTGCAGTTAATGCAGGAATAATTCCTCCCGCATAGTCGACATGATTATCTTTAATTAATATCATATCATACAGGCCAAATCTATGATTTACTCCTCCCCCAATTTTAACGGCAGCTTTTTCTAAAAACCGCAATAAAGGAGTTGTCTTTCGAGTATCTAAAACTTGTGTTTCTGTGCCCTTTAAAAGTTGCACAATTTCATAGGTATTGGTCGCAATAGCACTCATTCTTTGCATAATATTTAGGACTAAACGTTCTGCTTTTAGAATGGAATGTATGCTTCCTTGTATGGTTAGTACGATATCTTGAAGATGAATCTGCTCTCCGTCCTGCTTAAAAACAGTTATAGTAAGGTCAGAATCTATTAATTTTAGAATTTGTAAAGCTACATCTACACCCGCAAGCACCCCTTCTTCTTTTACTAATAGTTTAGCCTCTCCTAAGTGATCTGCAGGAATTGTGGACAAGGTGGTATGATCTCCATCTCCAACATCCTCAGCCAATGCATTTTGTACAAAACTAATTAATAATTTATCGTAATCTAATTCCATATTAACTTCAAAATATTTAGCGAATATGGAGAAATTAAAACAATTTTAATAAGAAAATGTCATTTTTATCTTCCATTTTGAGGTTCAATTCTGAATTCTGTAATTTGATATCCTTCATTTGTCAGATTGGATTTCACAAATACGCGAAAGACAAAATCAAAGGAAACGTATTGATAGATAAAATAATGGTATTCTCTATTGCTGGTAATTCGCTGCACGGAACTAACACGTAAGGGACGATTTTTGGTAAAAAAATCATTTAAAATTAATTCGGTTTGAAAACGATTATACATCCCATTATCCTGCAGTACCGTAACACTGACACTCGAAGAAAAATCCTTAGCTATTTCTTTAGCATTTCCGGATTTTAAACTCAGCAAAATACGATCTCCAATATCTGAAAATGAAAGATTCATTGCAAAAGCTGTAACAACTAGCAACATTCCCATCCAAGTAAGTATGATTTTTTTCATTAGCGATAATAGATTTCTTTAATTGAAATCTTTATGCATGAATTGCCTCTAAAAGCATGCCATAATAGCTCCAAATAAAAATGAATTTATAAAAAATGTATTGCTCAGTCCTTTGATAAAAAAATCTTTAAAAGTATATTTGTTTTATAATGAAAAAGAAAAAATTAGCCCTACTAATCCTAGATGGATTAGGTTACGGAAAACATGACGAATCAAATGCGGTTTACGCAGCTAATACACCATATTTAGATTATTTATTAGCCCACTACCCCAATTCTAAATTAGAAGCTTCAGGGGAAGCTGTAGGATTACCCGATGGACAAATGGGGAATTCCGAAGTTGGACATATGAACTTAGGTGCCGGAAGAGTAGTCTATCAGGAATTAGGTCGTATTCACAAAGCTGTGAAAGATGGCGTATTCAATACCCATACCGTAATCCAAGATGCATTTAAATACGCATTGGAAAATGATAAGAAAGTACATTTTATTGGATTATTATCTGATGGAGGTGTACATGCACATACCAGCCACTTAAGAGGTCTTTGTGATGCAGCAAAACAGGCCGGCTTAAGCTCTGAGCAAGTCTTTATCCATGCGTTTTTAGACGGTAGAGATACCGATCCAAATTCGGGTAAAGGATATGTGAATGATCTATTAAACTTCCTACCTACATCTACAGGAACCTTAGCATCAGTTATTGGTAGATATTATGCTATGGATCGCGACAACCGTTGGGAGCGTGTAAAATTAGCGTACGATGTGATGGTAAAAGGTACAGGCGAATTTAGTACTGATATTTTAGGCGCTATTCAAGCTTCTTATGATGCGGCAGTAACCGATGAATTTATTAAACCTATTGTAGTTTCTGCAGATGGCGTACATCCTACAGCAACTATTCAAGAAGGAGACGTTGTATTTTGTACTAACTTCAGAACAGATAGAGGGCGTGAAATTACCGTTGCATTAACTCAAAAAGCATTTCCAGAGTACGACTTAAAGCCTTTAGATTTATACTATGTGACAATGACATCATATGATGAATCTTTTAAAGGGGTAAAAGTAGTCTTCCAAAAAGACAACTTAACGAATACCTTGGGAGAGGTTTTAGAAGCCAATCAAAAAACGCAATGCCGGATTGCTGAAACAGAAAAATATCCACATGTAACCTTCTTCTTTTCTGGCGGTAGAGAGCAGGAGTTTGAAGGGGAGCATCGTCTATTAATTCCTTCTCCAAAGGTTGCTACTTACGATTTACAACCTGAAATGTCTGCTCAAGGAATTGCCGATGCAATCTGTTTAGATATGGAGACCCAAGCCCCAGATTATATCTGTTTAAACTTTGCAAATCCAGATATGGTAGGTCATACAGGCGTATTTGATGCTGTAGTAAAAGCAGTAGAAAAAGTAGATCAATGTACCAAACAAGTGGTAGAAAAAGGACTTGAGCATGGCTACTCATTTATCATTATTGCTGACCACGGTAATTCAGAATTTATGCTTAATGAAGATGGCTCAGTAAATACGGCACATACAACCAATCTCGTTCCATGTATTCTGATTGATGCAGATTACCATGCCATTGCAGATGGTAAGTTGGGTGATATTGCTCCTACGACTTTAAAAATTTTAGGCGTTGATATTCCAGCTGAAATGACAGGTAATGTATTAGTTCATGATAATTAAAAAAAATATAGGTAAAGCTCTAAGCATATGTATGCTTGGAGCTCTGCTGAACAGCTCTTGTACTTCAGCTGTAGAAAATAATGGAAATGCAGGAAGTGGCTATTTTGATATGGTCACTTTTATGAAGCAGGAAATTAAAATGTTAAAACAGAGCAATCCGGATGTCCGTAAGACAGTCAGTAAAAATAAGGATGAGGAAACTCGGGTTTTAAAGATTTCAGACTGGGAGGCGGAGTTAAATTCATTTATCCAATCTGATATTAACAAAAGTGCTAATAAAGGATTATATAAGGTTGATCAAGTTAATTTGGAGACCCATTATACCGCTTTACAGCCTAATCTGTCTACGCAGAAAATGAGTATAACTAAAGATGCAGACGGTCATATACGATCCATCTATATTCAAAAGTTTACCGACAACTTATTGTATAATAATCAAGAGGAGCTGTTTTTCTATCCAGACTCCGCTTATGAGATTCATAAAATACAAACTATTCCCCTCTTGGGAACTAATAACTATGATATCAAAGGTATCATTAGCCATCCATAGAAAAAGTCATGCATAAAAAAATCCCTTAGAAATTATTCTAAGGGATTTTTTTATGGAGCGACTATTTTAAGTTGTCGCGATAAATTTTAGCTTTCTTAAGCTCTGTCTGCATATCTTTACGTGATGCATCAAAAGTCAATACTTTTTCAAAATCTACTACGGCTTTATTATAAGCATCTGTAGCAGAAGCTTTACTGTAATTTGAAGCTCCAGTAGTTCCTACAAGAATTCCTAAATCACGGTAAGCCATACCTCTATTTTGGTATAATTTGGCATCATT
>DAIQRP010000101.1:0-3308 GCA_036786125.1 Sphingobacterium sp. | reverse complement strand
CATTAGCATCAATCGAAATCGCTTTATTATAGTCTTCAATACACGATTTTAAAATTTGCTCGCGCTCAGAAATAGATAATTTCGTTGGCGTTTGAACCGCTAAATTATTATTTGCTTTTGCTTTATAGTAGTAAGCTGTCGCATTTTTTGGATTTAAAGAAGTTACTTTTCCAAAAGATTCTGCTGCTTTTTTAAATTCTCCAATTTGAAATTGAGAATAACCTAACATATATAATACATCAGGATCATTAGCTTCTGCAGGTAATGCTTTTTGTAATGCTACAGTCGCATTTTTGAAGTCTCCTTCTAATAAGGCTTTCTGCCCTAATCTTACGTTAGCATTACTGTGCTCCGTTTGCTTTTGAGCATACGCTCCCACTGTTAATAATGAGAAAGCTACAGTACATAAGCCTAATTTTATTGCTCTTGAATTCATGGTTAAGAATTTATATTTTTCAATAATCTACTAGTAATACGCACAAATCGTGCCTTTTATTACATCTAAACTTTATATTTTAAAAACCCTAAATTACGAAATCTTAGATATAATTTAAGTGGCATTTATTTAATTATGCTAATATATTGAATTTCAATGAATAAAAATACAAAGATTGAATATTGTCATAAAAGTCCAGAATACTGACTTTTTTTCAGTAATTTATTAGCCTTTGGTACCATTTAGACTAATTTAAAGCTTGGCACTCCGCTTGCACATATAAAGTCCTATACCATTTTTAAGAAAATATACTGCCTCGCTGGACATTTTGTCAGCGCGGATAAAATAATGAAACGTTTATGAGTAAATTTGAGCCCTTTGATTTTAATCAAGCAATACCCATTATCAGTGAAGACACGGAATTTTTTCCGTTGTTAACGCAACAAGATGAAGATGAGATGAGTAATGCTGATATTCCAGAATCACTCTCTATATTGCCTTTACGCAATACGGTTCTTTTTCCTGGCGTGGTAATTCCTATTACTGTAGGTCGCGATAAATCAATAAAATTAGTTAAAGAAGCATATAAAGGAGATAAAACCATCGGTGTAGTCTCTCAAAAAGATATGCAGATTGAAGATCCTTCTTTCGATCAATTAAATAAAATAGGTACTGTAGCACATATTATAAAAGTGCTTCAGATGCCTGACGGAAATACGACGGTCATCATTCAAGGTAAACAACGTTTTTCTTTAGTAGAAGAGTTACAGCATGACCCTTATATTAAAGCTAAAGTAGAGCGCCTAACAGAGACAAAACCTAAGTCTAGTCGAGAATTTAAAGCGCTTATTGCTTCTTTAAAGGAATTGGCCTTACAGGTGATCCAGTTATCTCCTAGCCTACCTTCTGAAGCAGGTATTGCTATTAAAAATATTGAAAGCCCGAATTTCTTGGTGAATTTTATTTCTTCGAATATTTCGGTAGAGCTTATTAGCAAGCAAGAATTATTAGAAACTCAGGATTTAGAGGAACGTGCTAAGCTCTTATTGGAGCATCTCACTACGGAAATACAGATGTTGGAATTGAAAAATCAAATCCAAAATAAAGTCCGTGTAGACTTAGATAAGCAACAAAGAGACTATTACTTAAATCAGCAGTTAAAGACGATTCAGGAAGAATTAGGTGGATCCAATCCGGATTTAGAGCTCGAAGATTTAGCGAAACGCGCACGTTCGAAGAAATGGAAGCCTGAAATCGAGGCCCATTTCAATAAGGAATTAGAGAAATTAGCTCGGATAAACCCTGCTGCTGCAGATTATTCCGTACAATTAAATTATTTGGAGTTATTATTAGATCTCCCTTGGCAGGAGTTTTCTAAAGATAATTTTGACCTTAATCGGGCCCAAAAGATCTTGGATAAGGATCATTATGGTCTGGATAAAGTGAAGAAAAGAATCATTGAATATTTAGCGGTATTAAAGCTAAAGAATGATATGAAAGCTCCGATTTTATGTCTGGTAGGCCCTCCCGGAGTAGGTAAAACTTCCTTAGGGAAATCTATTGCTAAGGCTTTAGGACGTAAATATACACGTATGGCCTTAGGAGGAGTACGTGATGAAGCTGAAATTCGTGGCCACCGTAAGACCTATATTGGAGCGATGCCTGGACGTATTATTCAATCGCTTAAAAAAGCAGGCTCTTCGAATCCTGTTTTTGTATTGGATGAAATCGATAAGATGGCAGCCGATTTTAAAGGCGATCCATCTTCCGCTTTATTAGAAGTATTAGATCCAGAGCAAAATACCTCTTTCTATGACCATTATGTAGAAATGGAATATGACCTTTCCAAGGTCATGTTTATTGCTACAGCAAACTCTTTAAGTTCTATTCAGCCTGCTCTATTAGACCGTATGGAAATTATTGAAGTGAATGGATATACCATTGAGGAGAAAATAGAAATCGCCAAAAAACACTTGCTTCCAAAACAGCGTGATATGCACGGTGTAGAAAAAAATCAGGTGGCATTAAGAAATAAAATTATCGAAAAGATAATTGAAGAGTATACTCGAGAATCGGGAGTGCGTGGTTTAGAAAAGAAAATTGGTTCTGTAGTACGTGGTATTGCAACACGCATTGTGATGGAAAAGGAATATACGCCAAATCTAAATGATAAAGATATTGAAGATATCTTAGGCGCCCCTATTTTCGATAAGGATATGTACGAAAATAACGATGTCGCTGGAGTAGTTACGGGCTTAGCCTGGACTTCGGTAGGCGGAGATATTTTATTTATAGAATCCAGCTTAAGCCCTGGTAAGGGAAAACTCAGTCTGACAGGTAATCTGGGCGATGTGATGAAAGAGTCTGCTGCTATAGCCATGGCTTATTTAAGAGCGCATGCCGAAGATTTTGGTATTGACTATAAAGTGATGGATCAATGGGATGTACATATCCACGTTCCTGCTGGAGCAACGCCTAAGGATGGTCCATCTGCTGGGGTTACCATGTTAACGGCATTAACTTCCCTATTTACCCAACGTAAGGTAAAGGAAAAGTTGGCGATGACTGGAGAGATCACTTTACGTGGAAAAGTATTGCCTGTAGGAGGTATTAAAGAGAAAATCTTAGCCGCAAAACGTGCTAATATCAAAGAGATTATCTTATGTAAATCGAATCAAAAAGATATCTTGGAGATTAAAGAAGATTATATCAAGGATATGACCTTCCATTATGTTCATGAAATGCATGAGGTAATTACCTTAGCGCTCTTAGATAAGAAAGTTAAACATGCACGTGATTTAAATAGGGAAGGGAAATAATTTCATTCCATAAAAAAAGCCTGTATACTATGTATACAGGCTTTTTTTATGTT
>DAIQRP010000100.1:9567-10195 GCA_036786125.1 Sphingobacterium sp. | reverse complement strand
TGGCCGTCAAATATTCGATTAAGCGTAATAAACGACTTTATAGACGTAAAAAAGCCAGAGTTAAAACTCTAAATGAGTTAACTCTGGCTTTGTACCCGGAGCCGGGATCGAACCGGCACGGTTTCCCATTGGTGTTTGAGACCAACGCGTCTACCAATTCCGCCATCCGGGCGGCTTTTTAATATACTTCGTTGTTTGAAGTGATGCAAAGGTAGAAAAACAATTAATATATGCAAAATAATTCAGCCAATAAATTTAAAACTAGTTGAAAATGAAAGAGATTATTTTTTTTTGTAATTCCGCGTTTAAAGGAAGTTTCTAACATTGTTTCCATCTCTATATTGCTGAATTTTTAAGTTGCTGAATCTGATGACTATAGATATTTATCTTAAATAAAACAAGATAATTTAAAGAAGCATAGATTATTATAGGTAACTTATACATATCGAAACTAAAATGTAGTATTATATGACTTCAATAAATAATATTTATGCAATAATAAAGGCAAGTGGAAGTTATATTCCTCAAAAAATAGTCAGAAATGCTGACTTTCAGGAACATACATTCTATGACGCAAACCATAAGATCTTACCGAAATCTTCGGAAGAGATAATTCCTAAATTTGAAC
>DAIQRP010000100.1:8713-9557 GCA_036786125.1 Sphingobacterium sp. | reverse complement strand
CAGATATGGCAACATCTGCTGCCCAAGAAACTATTGAAAATGCTCAAATTGACCCGGAGAGCATTGACTGTATTATTGTCGCACATAATTTTGGAGATGTAAAATTCAGTAATAAAAAATCGGATGCCGTACCCTGCCTGGCTGCACGCGTAAAAAATAATTTAAATATTGTAAATAGCTCTTGTATTGCCTATGATATTACCTTTGGCTGTGCCGGCTGGTTACAAGCAGTTATTCAGGCTAATATTTTTATTAAATCTGGTCTATATAAGCGCATCCTTGTAATCGGAGCAGAAAGCTTATCTCGGGTCTGCGACCCGCATGATCGGGATAGTATGATCTACGCCGATGGTGCGGCAGCCATATTGCTCGAAGCAAAGCAGAGCGAAAAACCCATAGGCATTATTACCCATGTATCAAAAACTCTAGCCGTGCCCTATGCTACAGCCCTTCGCATGGAGGAGACTTATGTTCCTAAAAGTATAGATAATACCCTATACTTAAAGATGGATGGTCATAAGTTATATGAGCAAGTGCTTAAGAATGTCCCTGCTATGATGAAGGAATGTTTAGAACTGTCTAATGTATCGGTTGCAGAAGTTGATCATTTTTTAATACACCAAGCGAATCAGAAAATGGATGAGGCGATTCTGGAAAGATTATTTCTACTGGATGGAATTTCAGCTCCCGCTTTAGAGAAAATGCCGATGACCATATCCTTCCTCGGCAATACCTCTGTGGCGAGTATTCCAACATTATATGATTTAATAGCCCAGGATAAATTTGGAGAATATAAGTTTCAGTCTAATGAAAAAGTCATCTTTACGGCTGTAGGGGCTGGAAT
>DAIQRP010000100.1:3329-8623 GCA_036786125.1 Sphingobacterium sp. | reverse complement strand
GCGAACTACAGGACCTAGCTTAGGATCATTATTTCGGTAATAATTCTGAGGCATATCGATTGCTAATCCCTTTTCTACATCCCTCATATATTCTTCATGAAGATTAAAAGTTCCATATTCGGAATGTCCCGTCAGGTAAAACTCCCGCCCACCCCGAGAGGATAGAATCGCAACACCTGCATCTGCAGATTCCGATAGGATTGACACCTCTGGATGTGTCGTAATATGCTCTTTTAAGATCGTGGTATGGCGGCTATGTGGAATAAAAAATTCATCATCAAAACCTCTAAATAGTGGATTCTTCTTATCTAAAATTTCATGTTTAAATATTCCAAAGAGCTTTTTATCTAAAGGAGTCTTATCGATATTATAAAAATGATATAATGCTGCCTGAGATGCCCAACAGATATATAAGGTAGAAGTTACATGCTTTCTCGCCCAATCAAAAATACGGGATACTTCATCCCAATAATCTACCTGCTCGAATTTCATCATTTCTACAGGGGCTCCTGTAATAATCATGCCATCATAGTAGTTATTTTTAATATCTTGAAACCCTTTATAGAACATCTCTAAATGCTCTTGAGGCGTATTCTTTGAGGTATATGTTTCTAAGGCTAAAAATTCAACTTCAACTTGCAATGGATTATTAGAAAGTAATCGAATTAAATCTGTCTCCGTAAATATTTTTAAGGGCATGAGGTTTAAAATAAGCACACGCATGGGACGTATATCTTGCTCATTCGCTCGTAAATCACTCATGACAAAGATATTCTCTTTTTTCAGAAGCCCTATTGCTGGCAAATTATTTGGTATTCTTACAGGCATATATTGTTTCTTTCCACTATTTTGTTAAGAACAAACATATACAGAATAAATCAAAAAATAAAATGAATACCTGCATGTTTTAAAACAAACTGAATTCTTATTAAAACAAACCTAATTCTAATATTTTTGATAGTTTCTTTAAATAACCTCGAGACATCTCTTTAGCGCCATGGTAAGCCACCGAATAGATTTTACCATCCTTCTCATAAATATAATGGCTACCTATACTTCGTTTATGCCTCCATCCTTTCTTCCGTACCAATCGGTGAAACTCTGAAGATTTCATAATTAATCTGTTAAATATTATTTAAATAGAATAATACATAACAAAAAAACCATCCTATCAGAAATAGGATGGTTTTAATTATGATAACGGTTTAAAAAATTAACCTTGAATACTCGGTATCGAAGTTAATTCATTAGAATCCGCAGTATAATCAATCTCTGGGAAGTTAAATCCAAATAAATGGAAGAACTCATTACGGTATCCTTCAATATCAGAAATAGCTGGTAATGTTTCTGTAGTTACCTCTTTCCATAAAGCTGAAACTTCGGCTTGTACATCTGCACGCATTTCTAAATCGTCCACACGGATACGTCCTTTTTCATCTAATTGAACATCCGCATTATTAAATAAGCGTTCTGCAAATAGACGTTGCATCTGCTCGATACATCCTTCATGAATACCTTTTTCTTTCATTACTTTATATAATAATGAAATATATAAAGGCACGACAGGGATGGCAGATGACGATTGAGTTACTAAAGCTTTGTTAACAGATACATAAGATACACCGTTTAAATCAGCTAATAACTCATTTAATGCCGGTACTGTAGCTTCTAAATCATCTTTAGCTTTACCAATAGTACCATTACGATAAATTGGATACGTTAATTCAGGGCCAATATAGGAATAAGCTACTGTCTTCACCCCTTCGGCTAAAACACCTGCAGCTTTTAAATCTTCAATCCAGAATTTCCAGTCTTCACCACCCATTACAGCAATGGTATTAGCGATTTCTTCCTCATTCTCAATTGGATTGATCGTGATATCAGAAACTACACCTGTATGGAAATCAACCGTTTTATCTGAAAATGGAGTCGCAATAGGTTTTAATACTGAAGAATAAGCTACTCCAGTCTTAGGATGTGTTCTTCTTGGAGAAGCTAAACTATAAATAATTAAATCTACTTGACCTAAATCAGCTTTAATTAAATCAATAGTCTGTTTTTTGATTTCGTCAGAGAAAGCATCTCCATTAATACTTTTAGCATATAGACCTGCAGCATGCGCCTCTTTTTCAAAGGCCGCTGTATTATACCAACCTGCTGTACCTGGTTTTCCTTCTGCTGCTGGTTTTTCAAAAAATACACCAATTGTAGCTGCATTTGAACCAAATGCGGCAGAGATACGTGAAGCAATACCGAAACCTGTAGAAGCACCAATTACTAATACTTTCTGAGGTCCATTTTTAATTTCACCTTTAGATTTAACGTATTCAATTTGATTTTTCACATTTTGAGCACATCCTTCAGGGTGAGATGTCAAACAAATAAACCCTCTTGTTCTTGGCTGTATAATCATTTTATTAAATTTTCTTTTTCAATGCGTATTAAAGGACAAATTTAAACAATTTATCATGTATTAAGTAACAATAAATATAAAATATAATATCGACTTCATCTGGAATAAATAAGCAGGAAGTTTAAGGGTTTGGGCTATGCTGCTCCTGCGCAATCAATTATTCAGATATATGCAGCTGATAAGCAGAAAGAAGGCCAGGAAGTCCTTGTAAGGAAAATAAGGCCTTGCGTAATTTATTTACGGTAGGATCTATCTGAATATTAAGCGCTGTTCGAAAATCGGCCTGCTCTAATACCGTTTGCATAAAAACAGCCTGATTAAGATCGGAGCCCGAAAAATCAGCAAGTTTTAAATTACATGCTGTAAAATCTACTTCGGAAAGATTGGAATTTATAAATAAACTGCCTTTTAAGTTTAATTTATAAAAGGAAGCATGATTTAATAGACAAGATTGAAAATGAATGGACAAACCAAAAGTGCTGCAATTTTTAAATTGACAGCCCATTAGCTTGGAGCCTATAAATTGAACCTCTTGAAAGGAACAATGATTTAAATTGGCTAAGGTTAAGTTGCAGGAATCAAAAGTACAATCGATAAAGAAGGAATTTGAAAAATCCACCTCATATAGATTACAATTAATAAATGAACAACCTTCATATTCTCCTGTGATAAAGGACGAAGAATCTATTTTCTCAAATTTTTGCTCTATAAAACTTTTCAATGCTCCAACTTCTAGCTCGCTAAATTAAAAAATAAAAGAGCGATAAAAAACAAAATCCTGAATTCCTTCAGGATTTTGTCACTAAAAACTACGTATTATAATAAATGAGAACGTAGCATCCATGCCATTTTCTCGTGCGATTCCAACAATCCCGTTAGAAAGTCTGCCGTTCCCTCATCTCCATATTTCTCCCCAATGACTTCAATATTTCCTCTTAACTCTTTGATAATAGCTTCATGATCCGAAAGTAAAGCTTTCGTAAAGGTAGCACTGTCGTTTTTTCCTACCGCATCTTCACTGAGATGGGTCAACTCTAGATATTGCTTTAAACTTCCTACAGCATAATGTCCTAAGGAACGAATACGCTCTGCGATATCATCAATAAATTCCTGCAGAATACCATATTGCGACTCGTAAAATAAATGTTGAGCATGAAAATCAGGCCCCACTACATTCCAATGCGCATTTCTGGTTTTAATATATAAAATGTGTTCATCAGCTAATAAGGTGTTTAATAGGTCAGCTGTAGCTGCCAAATCCTTTTCTTTTAATCCAATATTTACTTTCATATTATATTATTTTATGTACTTAAATAACAGGTATAAATATCATTTGTTTTATATATTCTCAATTTACTATTTATTCAATTTACTCGTCCGCAGAAATTAAAAAATGACAATCATTCGATAATGCCCAAAACATATGTGTAAATTTGAAACCTTATTATTTGGAGCACAGAGATGACTGAACATTCATGTTTTACTTTATTTCAATCCGATATTTCTTCTATTCCTTTACCGGAGCGTTTTACGTTTCCATTTTGCTATGAACCGCATCCATTAGCCCGCCTAGCATCCCAGGAGTTGCAGGCGTATTTATTAGAGCAGCAGGATTTTAATCATAATTTCGGTATAGAAGAGCCCGGTAATGCTGCGGCAATTGGAAAGATGTTCGGAGTACTCGTCGTTCGAAATGCAGCCGGCCAATTGGGGTATCTTTCAGCATGTTCAGGAAAGCTGGCAGGACATAATAACCATAAAAGACTCGTTCCTCCCGTTTTTGATATGCTGCAAAAAGATAGTTATTTCTTACAGGAAGAGGAGATTCTCAATGCCTTAAATAAGGAAATTGAACTCTTGGAACAAAACCCTGAAATTGGTCAACTGGAGCTCAGTATTCAGGAACTTAAACTGCAAAGTGCCCAAGCTATTGCGCAGAAAAAAGAATATAATAAAGCGGCTAAAAAAGATAGAGATGCCCAAAGAGCAGCCTATAACATCAATCCGGAATTTCCAACTTTTGAATCTTTTGCTGCCGATCTGGTCAAACAAAGTCTGCGCGATAAACATGAACTTCTGAGTGTAACTCAATATTTTAAGCAAGCATTAGCAGACTTGGAAATGCAGCTGAATAAGTTGGTGGATCATATTAAACAACTTAAAAAAGATAGAAAACAAAAATCTGCCGCGCTACAGATGTATCTCTTTAAGCAGTACTATTTCCTCAATAATCAGCTGGAAAAGAAAAATATAGCTGATATTTTTGAAGAAAAACTTCAACAACTCCCTCCCGCTGCTGCAGGGGAATGTGCTGCCCCTAAATTATTACAATATGCCTTTGCTCATAATCTAACAGCAATCTGCATCGCTGAATTCTGGTGGGGAAAAAGCTTTGGTGCTGAAATTCGTCAACATAAACAATACTATCCGGCCTGTAAGAATAAATGTGAGCCTATATTAGAACATATGCTAAAAGGGATGGAATTAGATCCCAACCCCCTTTTAGTCAATACCTCTGAAGGCGTGGAATTACCTATCGTCTACGAAGATGATGCCTTCCTCATAGTCAATAAGCCGGCAGAATTTCTTTCTGTACCCGGAATACATGTGAAGGATTCGGTATTGACGCGTATGCAAGCCTATCTACCCGAGACTGACAGCCCCTTGATTGTACATCGATTGGATATGTCTACCTCCGGAATTTTAGTAATTGCAAAAACTAAAGACGCTCATAAAAATTTACAACAACAATTTGCCAATCACCGTGTTACTAAAAGATATGAAGCCGTTCTTTCTGGTAGACTGGAGCAGAAATCAGGGATTATTCAACTTCCGCTACGCGTAGATTTGGAAGATAGACCTAGACAGTTGGTTTGTTATA
>DAIQRP010000100.1:0-3319 GCA_036786125.1 Sphingobacterium sp. | reverse complement strand
CGCATCAGCTCCGTGTGCATGCCGCGCATCACCTGGGTCTACATACGCCTATTGTAGGGGATGATTTATATGGAAATAAAGCAGATAGATTATATTTACATGCAGCTTATATTAGATTTAAACATCCTTTAACAGAGGAAATTTTTGAATTTAATATTCCTTCTTTATTTTGAGACTGATAAAAATGTCGATCATGCTGTTATATACGATCAGCTATCATCATCAAAAAGTAAAATATAATCTACAAAAATAAATAAGACATGCGCTATATACGTGTTAAAACGTTTACTTCGCATGATTTCATCGTTTAAAGGCTATAGAGAATTTATATATATGAATATTACTTTCTCGTGATAAAAAAAATGTGTTTCTTTGCATCATAAAAATTAGAACATTTTAGTAAAAAAGTCAGAAATTAAGTTTTTTTCTTATCTTGTTCTTAAAGTCCTATAGATTAGAGATTAATACGTATGAGTACAATTATATTTTTAAGAAGTAAGGTAAGTTTGATGTTTGTATCGTTGATATTAACGTTATTCAGCTTACCTGTTTTAGCACAGACCATGACTGTAAAAGGTACTGTTATTGACGAACAGACCAAGCAGCCGATCGCCTATGCGACGATTGCAGTTATCGGTGCGCCTGTTGGAAATAGTACATCCACGAATGATAAAGGACAGTATCAAATTAATATTTCCAGCAATTATAGCAAAATTAGAGTTTCTAATGTAGGTTACGACTTTAAGGATATTAAATTAACTACGGCTACTACGCAGATTATTGATGTTTCCTTAGTTTCTCAAGATAATATGCTCGGGGAGGTAGTCGTTAAAGCTCCTAAACGAAAATACTCTAATAAAGATAATCCTGCAGTAGCTTTAATCAGAAAAGTTATTGAAAACAAAGATAAAAACCGCCTGACAGGTCAAAAATATGCGCAGTATGAGCAGTATGAGAAGATCTCTTTGGGCTTAAGTAACCTTTCCGAGAAATTTGTCAACCGAAAAGTATTTAAAAATTATCAATTTTTATTTCAAGAAGATGATTCTGCGAAGACTGCGAACAAGTATATGCTCCCAGCTTTTATAGAAGAGAAATTATCTAAAGTTTTTTATAGAAAAAGTCCAAACTCACGTAAAGAGATTGTCTTAGCAAAACAAAGAGCAGAATTTGACCCTAAATTTATTGATAATAATGGGATCTCCGCTTATTTTAATAAGTTATATGATGAGGTAGATATCTATGATAATAATATCACCTTATTAACGAATCAATTTTTAAGTCCTATTGCAGGCTCTGCCCCTACTTTTTACCGTTTCTATATTACAGATACGATTAAAACAGTGGAACCAAACTTAGTGGAATTAAGCTTTTTCCCTAGAAATAAAACAGATTTATTATTTAAAGGAAAGTTATATATTACTTTAGATGGCGCTTATGCGGTATCTGCAGCACAGATGACAATTAACGATGAAGCTAATATCAACTTCGTTCGTGATCTGGATGTAGACCTCAAGTTTGAAATGGATAATAATAGACGTTTCTATCTAAGCCAAAGTTCTCTAGGGATAGATTTTGCCATTACGGAAAAAGGTTCTGGAATTAAAGGAAATAGAACCGTTACATTTAAAGATTATAAAACCGGCATTGTACAGCCTGATAGTGTCTATGCAGGACCAGAGGTCGTTATTGCTTATAAGGAACAACAGAAGCCTACAGAAGAGTTCTGGGCCTCTAAAAGACATATTCCATTAGCGGCTAATGAGTCCACTATTTACCATAATATCGACACCTTACAATCTCTTCCATCTTTTAGAAGATTTATGGATATTGCTGCTTTAGTACTTTCTGGATATAAGCAAGCAGGTCCTGTAGAGATTGGTCCAGTTAATACATTTTATAGCTTTAACCCCGTAGAAGGTTTCCGCCTGCGTGTGGGAGGTCGTACAACCGAGAGTCTAAGCAAGCGTTTCTATGCAGAAACCTATGCAGCCTATGGTTTTAAAGATGAAAAGTGGAAGTATTTCTTAAGTGGAACTTATGCCTTTAATAATAAGTCGGTCTACTCCTTCCCTCAACATTATATCCGTGCCTCTTTCCAAAGAGATACTAAGATTCCAGGTCAGACTTTAGAGTTTGTTCAAGAAGATAACTTCTTATTGTCTTTCAAACGTGGAGAGAATGAAAGTTATATTTATAATGATGTATATCGTTTGGATTACCGCAAAGAGTTTGAAAATCACTTTTCTGTTAATTTAGGTTTTAATAAAACGAAACAGTCTCCTGCGGGAACATTGATTTATAAAAATCTAGATGAGAATAATGTAGAGCGTTTTATCAATGAACTCAATAGCACTGAATTATCATTAGGCTTACGTTATGCTCCAAATGAAGAGTTCTATCAAGGAAAATTATATAGAACTCCAATTGTCAATCAGTACCCTATTTTCAATTTAACCTATACTGCTGGTTTAAAAGATGTATTTAAAAGTGACTATAGCTACCATAATTTTACAGCCAATGTCTTTAAAAGATTCTATCTATCTCAATTAGGTTATGCCGATGTGACTGTGGAAGGAACATATATTGCAGGAAATAATATTCCATTTCCATTTTTAACTATTCACCGTGCGAACCAGACTTACGCTTATCAGTTAAATTCATATAACTTAATGAATTTCTTAGAGTTTATCTCGGATCATCATGCGGCAGTTAATGTGCAGTATTATATGAATGGATTTATCTTTAATAAAGTTCCTTTAATTAAGCGCTTGAAATTGCGTGAGGTATTTAGCTTTAAAGCTATCTACGGAGGCTTAAGAGATGCTAATAATCCTGAATTTAATAAAAGCTTATTCCAATTTCAGGAAAATAGCAATGGAGAGCAATCTTCTTATACCTTCGGAACAGAACCTTATATGGAAGCTTCTGTAGGTATCGCCAATATCTTTAAAATACTTCGTGTAGATGGCGTAAGACGTCTAAACTATTTAGACCATCCTGGAGCTCCGAAATGGGGTGTCCGTGCAAGATTTAAATTTGATTTTTAATACCTATACAAAAACAAACATGAAAGTTGGTCCTCTAAAAAATGGCCAACTTTTTTTTGTTTTTAGAAATACTCATGAAGGGATTCGGTTGCAGATTTTAATCTGTAATAAGCTCTGGAATTGATTGTATTAAGCTTTGGAATTGACTGTAATAAGCTTTGGAATTGACTGTAACGAACTCAGGAATTGACTATAATAAACTCTGGAATTGACTGTAATAAACTCTGGAATTGAGCATTGCCCCTAAAGCAGCCAGAAATTTTAGCAAA
>DAIQRP010000099.1:0-10258 GCA_036786125.1 Sphingobacterium sp. | reverse complement strand
ATAATGCTTTAAACAAATATACTCATTCTACAAGTTATTTAACTTGTTAGACTTGCTAATCATTGCGATTATTCTTCAGATAACTGTCCGTGTTTTTGCTGAGGATCGCTACTCATCTTGTTTAAGATTACTACTCTTCTAGCTGAAAATCGCTACTCATCTTGCTTAAAATTCCTACTCTTCTAGCTGAGGATTATTGCAAATTAAGCGATAAAAAAGATAAAAAAAATAAAAAAAAGCGCTATTCTCTAAAGAATAGCGCTGTATAAAATAAAACGCAAGCGTTTAAGGATATTTCACCCCTCTATAAAGGGAGAAGTCAACTTTGGCAATTTTAGTTCTATATTTCGCATTGATAGCATCAATAAATAGATTTGCTAATAGAGCATTTCCTATAGGGGTTAAGTGAATGCCATCTAAAGAAAATACATTTCCTTGGATAAATGCAGAGCTAATTAACATACCATTCATATTTAATCCTCCTTTTACCTGATTTAAATAGGCATGTGCATCTGCAATAGCGAGTCCTTTAGAATCGGCTACCTGCTTGATAACGGCGTTAAATTGATCTGTACGTTCTTTCACTTCCACAGCTTCTGCTTCATCCAATACATACTTATCTGCCACAGGATTATTCGGGTGTAAGCCATAAGGATATGGATTTTCGGCACTGCTTGTTCCTAAAAGCCCAGTAGAGCTAAATGGAAGTACAAAAAAGTCCTTATCTGTCGCGGGGCGTGTTCCCGTTTTAGTTTCAATAAAAATATTTTCCAAATTCGCTCCTGGAGCTGCCGCATTTGCTGCCTGCAATAAGGCTGTACGTGTTACTGTTGTAAAATGCGGAGTGGAGGTCACATCTGGAATTGTCGCTACAATACCTTTTTGTTCTGCCGCTGTCAACGCTTCAATATAACTGGTATAGCGGGTGGTAAATTCAGGTAATGGAGTTAATCTACTCGTAGCTCCTTCTGTTACTGCCCCATTTGTAGCATAACCCAATACATCATTATTTCCTAACCAAAAAGAAAAGAAGGTATGATTTTGACTAGTAGAATAGGCAAAATAGGTCTGTGTTGGACTTGTTCCATCAGGAAGTAAGCGTTCGAAATACATATTTCCTGCCGCAGTACCTATACCAGGTGCAAAAGCCATATCTAAACGCATTCCCGGAACCCCTAAATTTTGAATAGGTTCAGTATATTTCTGCAATAGCCCTGGAGCGCGATAAGCCAGTTCTGTAGTGACTTGCGCCATAACAGGGCTTCCATTAGTTAGACTTTGAAGACGAATATAACCCGAACCATTTTTCTGAGCTTCGGAAAAGAATGGAGATTGAAATTCCCCTCCACCAACTTCTTTTAGTTTGTCCGCAATTAAATTTGGGAAAGCCACTTTCTGCCCTTCTAAATAAAGGCCTCCATCCGCAAATCCGGAGGTCAGGGAGTTTCCTATAGCGACATATTTGGTGAAGTCAACTTCAGTTGAACCTTCGGGAGTGAATTCATTTAATGTGGGTTTACACGATGCGACTAATGCCAGCATGGCTAAACCTATATAGAGATGATATCTTGTTTTCATAATCTTAAATTTTAAATTTACCGATAGGATTACCATTTATAACTTACAGAAAGTCCTGGTGCATAAATATTGGTTTTATAGGTACCCGTTAAATTTGATTCTAAATTCGTGGTTTCACGTTTTAGAATATGTTGATATACAAAAGCTCCTGAAATATCCCACTTTTTATTAATTTCATAGCTAAATCCACCTCCTAAGAATACACGATTATTATCTGGAGTTTCTGGATATACATAGTCTTCACGTACCGGAGTAAATACATATCCTGCTCCTGTACGTAAGGTTAACTTGTCGGTAGTTTGATGTTGTAAGCCGACTTTTACGGAACCTGCATCTTTATAATTTTTTTCAGAACGTGTATCCTGCAGACTCGGGGTATTCACCTCATATCTAAAGACCAATTCTTTATATGTACTGTAGAAGATATAAGATCCATCTACAGCCATACTTAATTTTTCATTTAAAGGAAAACTAACGGAAGCAATTAAAGTCGCTGGTAGAGGAAGTTCTGCATCGAATTTATTTCCCGCTGGGAAATTTGGTCTTAATGATTCTGGTACATCAAATGTAGCATCTCCACCTCTTAATTTTGTATTTACTCTGGAACGGTAGTTTAAGGCTATTGCTAGTTGATTATCCGTTTGGTAGTGAATCCCTAAGTTATATCCTATTCCTGTTCCCGTTCCTTCAATTGTAGCTAAGCCCGATTGTCCATTTTCAAAGAAAACAGGCATGGAACGTTCTACTTTTGCTTGGCCTAAATTATAAACGAAACCCCCTCCGACACTTAATCGATCTGTCAGACGGTAACTGACAGTAGGTTGAATATAAATCGCTCGAAGAGCTAGGGAGGCTAAGGTGTACTTTCCTTCCCATTCTGTACCCCAGTCTACAGAACCTCCATAAGGAGTATATACGCCTAATCCAAATTTAATTTTGGAGTCTCTGGGACCGAAGGCCGCAAATAATGAAAAGGGTGGAGAAATAGCGTTTTTATTGTTGGAAACAAGAGAACTATTTACTTCCTGAAACACTGATTTAAACATGACCGCAGATGCTGAAACTTGGATTCCATTACCTTGATACCTAGAAAGAGCACCAGGGTTGTATACGATAGTCGACTCATCAATAATTAATGAGGCTCCCGCACCACCCATTCCAGCATGTTTTTGATTTTGAAGGTTTACTTGCGAACCCTGACCAAATAGGAGTACAGGCGCAAATATTGCGATACCTAGTATAAGCTTCTTCATAAGATTAAAAGTTATGGTTTATAATTATCCCTCTAATTCTATGCTAACATAGTAAAATTATGTAAAAAAAAATAATATTTGACTGATTTTGATAAATTTAGCCGAAATAAAAGATGCAAATATAGACCTGAAAAAGGAGTAAATCAACGTCAAAATCCGATGGAGGGACTATTCGGCTGATAATAAGTGTTGTAATATTTTTGTTTCCCTTTTTACATATTGTAAGCAGAATTGCTTAAATTGCTAAAAAAAAAGATCATGGCTACAATAACATTTAAAGGAAGTCCCATACACACAAAAGGTAATCTACCGGCTATAGGTGATGCTGCTCCGGATTTTAAATTAACGGCAGGAAATTTAGAAGATAAAACTTTAGCGCATTATGCAGGTAAGAAACTGGTATTAAATATCTTCCCGAGTATAGATACAGGTACTTGTGCGGCATCGGTTCGTGCTTTTAATCAAGCGGCAGCTGCATTAGATAATACGGTCGTATTAAATATTTCTAAGGATTTACCATTTGCTCAAGGGAGATTCTGTGCAGCAGAGGGTATTGAAAATGTAGAGACCTTATCAGAATTTAAAGATTCTAATTTCTCGGATGCGTACCAACTACGTATTGAAGATGGACCATTAGCGGGTTTATTAAGCCGTGTGGTTATTGTTTTAGATGAGTCAGGGCAAGTGAAATATACGGAGCAGGTTGCTGAAATTGCTGACGAGCCTAACTATGAGCAAGCTTTAGCGGCTTTAAAATAGGTTTTAGATAGGGTTTATTAGTTCAGAATAACCTTACTATAGAAGGAATAAATAAAAAAGCGACTCGCATGCCGAGTCGCTTTTTTTATTTGAAAGTTATACTTTGCTCTTTTCTAGGGCCTGTGCAACATCTGCAATAATATCTTGAATATCTTCTAAGCCTACGGAAAGGCGGATGCTTCCGGGTTGAATTCCAAGGTTGAGTCTTTCTTCTTCCGTAAGTTTGGAATGTGTGGTAGAAGCCGGATGAGTCGCTATAGAACGGGCATCTCCTAAATTGGAGGTATAGAGAATCATCGTTAACGCATCGATAAAAATCTTTGCGCGCTCAAAGCCTCCTTTGACCACAAAAGTAACAATACCTCCCCCAGCTTTCATTTGTCTTTTTGCGAGTTCATACTGCGGATGGGAGGGCAGAAAAGGATATTTGACATCTTCAATTTCTGCATCTTTTTCTAAATATTCTGCTAAGGCTAATGCATTTGAGCAGTGTCTGTCCATACGTAAGCCTAAGGTATCTAAACTTTTAGATATTACCCAAGCATTGAAGGGCGATAGGGAGGGGCCTGTATGTCGGATGAAAAACATCAGTTTATCTATAAGCTCTTGCTTACCGACTACTAATCCGCCTAATACACGACCTTGACCATCCATATATTTTGTAGCTGAGTGGATCACTAAGTCAAATCCATATGGAATAGGTTTTTGTAGATAAGGAGTAGCAAAACAATTGTCTATAGAGAATATAATATGCGGGTATTTCTTTTTTAATGAACCTAAAAATTCGAGATCCACAAGTTCTAATCCCGGATTGGATGGAGACTCCAAAAAGATAATTTTTGTATTCGGCTGAATGGCCTTTTCCCATTCTTCCTCATGGATAGCGTCTACATAGGTGGTGGTCACCCCCCAGCGAGGAAATAATTGGGTAAATAGCTGATGCGTAGATCCAAATATGGCCCGCGAGGAGATAATATGATCTCCGGCTTGTATCAACCCTGCAAATGAGGCAAAAACGGCAGCCATTCCTGAAGCAAAAGATAGTCCAGCTTCTGCAGCTTCCATAATACACACTTTGTTAATTAACTCCGAGGTATTGGGATTCGCATATCTAGAATAGACCATTCCAGCTTCTTCGTCAGCAAATATAGCACGTCCTTGTTCTGCGCTATCAAAAATAAAACTTGAGGTTAGGTATAAAGGAACGGAATGCTCGCGGAGTGCGGATCGTTCAGCTTGTTCTCGAATGATTTTAGATTGGTCGTTGTTCATAAAACAAATCTAATAATTAGATGTTTTTTATACGACTGTTTTAATAGATTTTTTAATAAAAAAAAGCTATACGTTATTGACTGAACGTATAGCTTTTTTATTTATCCTTAAGGCAGATGTTGCGCTATTTATCCCTTAGGCATATGCTGAGATAGACTGCTCATATCCACACCTAAACCTTGGGCAACTCCCATTCCTAAATTTATGTCGGCTCTAAACCAATGGCATAATTGTAAATTGATAATCTGCTCTTTCTTGGGCCCTTCAATGCCGGACATTGCTCCTACAATATTTTGAATTAAATGCTGTTTTTGCTCGTCATCTAATAGGCGGTATAAATCTCCGGGCTGTGTATAATGATCATTTTCTCCAGGGGCATTTCTATCATAATGATCTGCAACCTGACTTTCTACCTGTAATGCGGGCTCTTTATAACTTTGATCTTCGTAATTATGGTCAAAACTATTCGGGTAGTAATTCGGGTTGGAACCTTGGTTTCCATCGACACGCATATAACCATCACGCTGATAGTTATTGACCATAAATGGACAGCGGTTTACAGGAATCTGCTCATAATTACCGCCTAGGCGATAACGCTGTGCATCGGGATAGGAGAGGATACGTCCCTGTAGCATTTTATCAGGTGAAAATGAAATACCATCGACCACATGTGCGGGAGCGAAAGCCGCTTGTTCGACATGAGCAAAGTAATTATCGGGAATTTCATTTAATTCCATCACTCCAACTTCAATTAAAGGAAATTCTTTTTGAGACCATACTTTAGTTAAATCAAATGGATTCCAACGGAAAGTTTTCGTTTGCTCTTCAGTCATAACCTGAATATATAAAGTCCATTTCGGGAAATCCTCATTATGAATAGCATCTACCAAATCACGTTGAGAGAAATCGGGGTCTTTACCACGCATTTCCTGTGCTTCGGCATCGGTGAAATTTTTAATACCCTGCTGCGTTCTAAAATGATATTTTATATATACACGTTCATTTTTGGCATTAATCATGGAATAGGTATGCGAGCCATAACCATGCATATGTCTATATCCGTAAGGAGTTCCTCTATCTGACATTAATGTAGTCACCTGATGTAAGGATTCAGGATTAAGAGACCAGAAGTCCCACATCATCGTCGGGGATTTGCAATTCGTATGTGGATCTCTTTTTTGGGTATGGATAAAGTCTGGAAATTTCTTTGCGTCTTTTATAAAAAATACAGGCGTATTATTACCTACTAAATCATAATTTCCATCTTCAGTGTAGAATTTCAACGCAAATCCTCTTGGGTCACGTTCTGTATCTGCCGATCCTTTTTCTCCACCTACAGTAGAAAATCGTGCGAATACTCGAGTCTCTTTACCAATACCATTAAATAATTTAGCACGTGTATACTGGGAAATATCCTGGGTTACTGTAAAGGTCCCATAAGCACCCGTACCCTTTGCGTGTACAATACGTTCGGGAATTCGTTCGCGGTTGAAATGGGCTAACTTTTCATGTAGAAAAAAGTCTTGTAATAATACCGGACCACGAGGTCCAATAGTCATGGTGTCTTCATAATTCACCACCGGAGCTCCAGAAGCTGTGGTGATTTTTTTGTTTGTACTATTGTCCATATTTCTCTTACTTAAGTTTGCAATTCGTAATTTCTATATCCAAATATACCGGCTATCATTGGTTTTTAGGCATTGAATAATTTGATACGGTATAGGTAAAATCTATTTTATAACGCTGTACTTATAAGAATTATTGCCTATCAGCTAAGCGACTATCATCGATATAACTCTGGGCTACTTTGTTCTTAAATATATAAAAATTTTTCTTTCGAAGACATATGGCTACTGATTATTAATTGTTTATTAATATATAAAGGATTATATTTAAGCAGCAATTATAAACCTCAGCATAAACCTCAGCCATGAAATATTTAAAATCTATACCCTTACTATTGGTCTTATCTATATTAGCTATGGGCCCAAGTGCCGCACAGGCTCCTATGAAACCTTTTGGGGCTGTTCCTACGGAGCGTCAACTACGCTGGCATGAGATGGAAATGTATTGTTTAATTCATTATACACCGACGACCTTTCAAAATAAAGAATGGGGATTTGGAGATGCAGCAGCGAGCTTATTTAATCCAAGTCATTTTGATGCGCATCAAATTGCTTCGGCGGCGGCAGCGGGAGGTTTTAAAGGCTTAATTTCTGTAGCCAAGCATCACGATGGTTTTTGTCTTTGGCCGACTAAAACAACGACATACAGTATACAGCATAGCCCTTGGAAGCAGGGGCAGGGAGATATGGTCTATGAATTTATGCAGGCTGCACAGGCTCATCATATGAAGTTTGGCGTCTATCTTTCTGCTTGGGACCGGAATGATATTCGGTATGGCAGCGCAGCATATGCTGAGGCTTATCGGGAGCAACTGACGGAATTAATGTCCAATTATGGACCAGTCTTCACCTCATGGCATGATGGTGCCAATGGTGGCGATGGTTATTATGGCGGTTTAAATGAAAAGAGAACCATCGATCGTTCTACCTATTACGCTTGGCAGGAAAAAACATGGCCTATCGTCCGCCGGCTGCAACCCTTGGCGATGATATTTTCGGATGTAGGACCCGATATGCGCTGGGTTGGAAATGAGAAAGGTTCTGCCGGAGAAACCTCCTGGGCGACCATCAGCCCTCGAGGAATAGATGGGCAAGTCCCAGTTCCAGGCTTAGTAGATGAAAAGAATCTAACTACTGGAGATCGATTTGGGGAGTTTTGGATTCCTGCAGAATGTGATGTGCCGCAACGTCCGGGCTGGTTTTATCATCCGGAGCAAGATCAGCAAGTGAAGACACCGAATGAACTTTTTGAGATTTATATCTATTCTGTAGGTCGAGGGGGAGCAATGAATTTAGGGTTAGCTCCTATGCCTGAAGGACGCTTACATGCTTATGATGTCGCTTCTCTTCAGGCTTTTGGAGAAAAAATCAAACAGACCTTTGCGCATAATCTAGCGAAAGGGGCCCAGTTAAAAGCTTCAAATATTCGTATAGGACAGCCATTAGAAAATATTTTGGACGAGGATAGGTACTCTTTTTGGGCCACGGAAGATCAGGTGCATCAAGCCGATCTCGAAGTACAGCTTGCTCAAGAATCTACTTTTGATTTAATCCAATTGCGGGAAAATATTAAACTCGGACAGCGTATCGATTCCGTTATTGTAGAGATTAATCAGCAAGGGGCATGGCAGCCTATAGCACAAGCTACGAGTATTGGCGCTAATCGCCTGATAAAATTAGCAGAGCCCATAAAGGCGGAGCGCTTAAGAATTCGAATCTTTGCACCCGTAGCCTTTACATTATCTGATTTTGGACTCTACCGAGAAGTGGATATTCCATTTGCATGGGAAGGACAGCATAGAAAAAAAATGCCTGCTTCTGAGATTGCTATACAGCAGACGGCGGACTTTCGGGGAAATTTAGCTGCTGCTACAGATGGAAATCCGCATAGCTCTGTCGAATTTATAGATTATCAAGCGGGCATTATTTTAGAGTTCAAAAATAAAGCACAGATAACGGGCTTTTCTTATCTGCCGAATATAGACAAGCTGAATCATGCGGCTACACAATATAAAATCTATAGTTCATTAGACGGTCAGCAATGGACGGAGCTTGCCGAAGGAGAGTTTTCTAATATCAAGGCCAATCCCATAGCGCAAGAAATTATATTCAGCGCCCCTGAACAGGCTAAATTTATCAAATTCGTTCCTTTAGCACTTGTTGCAGCACAGAGTTTTATCGTTTCCAACTTTGAATTATTTGTTTTAGAGTAAAATCTGCTCCTAAAATCTGCTCCTTAGTTATGAAAATCTTTTCTGTTTTCTTCCGGTATTTATATTATACAGTACGGAATGAACACATATCTTCATTTTTTTGTTCAATGCCTTTTTCTAGGCTTATTCTGTCTTCTAACTCATGCCTGTCGAAGAGATTTCGACCCCGATATCATTGGGGTAGAAGATGAAAATTTTAATATTAAATTTAAGGTAGCGGGTTTTCAAACGACTATAGTACCTTTTCTGAGGCCCGATGGGCCAGCTTTCATGCACTCGAATGCCGCCCAGCTTTTCGCAAATGCCGAATATTCGGAGTTACTCTATTTATGGACATTTAATCAATCAGATTTGACCTTAGATATTGGCATTCTACCCGCATCGGCAGAGCTGTATACTGATCCTCCATCGAATTATACCTTTACCGCCATTGGCGCTGCAGCCTATGAGCAATATGCTGCTGGGCAGGCGCTATCTGTCGCTGGAAATACAGATATTTACATTCAAATTCCCACTTTGGGGAT
This sequence comes from Sphingobacterium sp., assembly GCA_036786125.1. Classification (GTDB taxonomy): domain Bacteria; phylum Bacteroidota; class Bacteroidia; order Sphingobacteriales; family Sphingobacteriaceae; genus Sphingobacterium. The sequence goes on along the minus strand of DAIQRP010000099.1, from coordinate 1,034 downwards.
TGCAGAAGTACATGACTTGGTATTTTCTATACATGTGACCTCTACAGGGCCTAAAGGTATCACTTTAACCTATGGGAGTCAGCAAAACGGTCCATTTGAGGAGGTAAATGGTGAACAGTTTATTGCGCGCACTAATCAGTATTATACCTTGGAGTTTGAACTTCCTTTGGTTGATCTCACCGCGGAATTTATCATTTTTAAGCTTTCTTTTTCCGAAGGACATCGAGCCGAAGATGCGGCTTATAATCCCAATTTAGGGCGGGTGAGGATTGATAACTTACGTCTATATGGCGTTAGAGATCTCGAAAATGGTCCGCCCATCTATGTACCGACCTTCTCAGAAATTCAATACCATATTTTCAATGGCATTACGGGACAACTGGTGCTGGATAATCGCGTGGACCTATTACATTCCCTAAATGCTGCGGATATTGAATTCTCGCTTCCTGCAGGGATTTATCATGTACATTTTGTCTATAATGTATCAAATGCCTCCTTAGTATTTCCTGCAGCCTTATCGCATATTTCAGAATTTGTAATCCACAATCCTTTTGAGAATAATCGCGCGGAAATATTTGGAGCTGAGCTCCTTAATTTAAATATCGAGCAAGATGTAGAGCAAGATCTGATATTAAGTCGTTACTTTAGTGAGATCCGTTTTGTATTTACAGATCGGAGAGACCTTTCGGATATTGGAGAATTTATTATTTATAAAGAGCATGATGCAGATTATTTTATATTCTCCAATCAATCTAATCCTTCTCCATTGGAGCATAATGCTCCGATACATATCTATCCGAGTTTTGAATTTGAAGGACCGACCATTTTCTTTAATCAATTTTTAGGAGTTAAGGAGCAGGAAATTGAGCTGCAATTTAGGGTGGAGGTTTTAAATAAAGCCGGTGAGATTATTCGGGAGTTTAGGGTATCTGAACAGATACGCCATAATAGCAGATTGACATTTTCAGGAAGATTATACGATGAGGTAGAAGGGGGTTTTTCCTTCTTTAAAAATGAGGACTGGGATCAAGAGT
>DAIQRP010000098.1:0-10453 GCA_036786125.1 Sphingobacterium sp. | reverse complement strand
ATTTTTGCGGAAAACTTATACGATATGGGTCTCATGAGTGAGCGTGACTTTGAAAACTATAGCAATATCTTTCATAGTATTATTCATTATATAAAACCTCCGGATTTATTAATCTATTTGAAAGCCTCCGTGCCGACATTGGTAAATAATATTCAAGCCCGTGGACGTGATTATGAATCGGGTATTCGCTTAGATTATCTATCTAAATTAAATGAAAAGTATGATAAGTGGATCGGTAATTATAAAGAAGGAAAGATTCTAATCTTAGATAAAGATAAATTAGATTTCACGAATAATCCTGAAGATTTAGGTGATATTATTCAAAAAATTGAAGCTGAATTATTTGGTTTATTTTAATAAAAGAGACTTCTTAAAAGAAGTCTTTTTTTATATAACATAAGTTGATATGAAAATTATAGGTATTATTCCGGCACGTTATGCCTCCACCCGATTTCCAGGAAAACCCCTCATTGATATTGCGGGAAAGTCCATGATCCAGCGCGTCTATGAGCAGGTGAAAAGAACCGTCTGCCTACATGAAGTTATTGTTGCAACAGATGATACTCGAATTGTAGAACATGTGCAATCCTTTGGTGGAAATGTGATGATGACTTCCCATACCCATGAGTCGGGTACAGATCGTGCAGCAGAAATTATCCGTAAAGTTCAGGGTTTTGATATCGCGATTAATATTCAAGGGGATGAGCCTTTTATCGATCCGTTACAGATTGAATTGCTCGCTTCATGTTTTGAAAAAGGCAATACTGAAATTGCCACTTTAATCAAACCGATTACCGAAGAGAAAGAGTTATTTAACAGCAACTCTCCTAAAGTGGTTATCAATAAAAAAGGAGAAGCGATATATTTTAGCCGTCAGACTATTCCTTTTTTACGAAATATAGCTCAGCAAGACTGGATTAACGAGCATACTTTTTATAAACATATCGGTATCTATGGATATCAAACCTCCATCTTAAGCGACTTAACCCAATTGCCGGTATCGAGCTTAGAGGCTGCCGAAGGTTTAGAGCAGTTAAGATGGTTGGAAAATGGATATCGCATTCAAACGGCAATCAGTAATCATGAAACTATTGCGATCGATACACCTGAAGATTTAGCATATATCCTAGAAAAATATTTTCCAGAATAAATCGCATATTAACGGTGTTCGTTATATACTAATATGCGAGCACCATTCACTAACTCCTGACGCTCCGAATCAGATAGTTGATATAACTCCTCCTTGACTTTTATAAACTCATTCATCTGTTGTGCCGAACGGATACCTAATACCGCCGTAGTAATAGCGGAATGGGATAAGATATAACTGAGCGCTGTAGCTAAATTTGAAATTTCATTTCTCTTGGCAAACTCCTGAACATTCCGTTGTAAATGTTGCACTTCAGAGGAAGTGTACTGCAAGTAAACTTCTGCAGGCTTATCCACTAAAAGACCTTTAGCAATAGGCCCACGCGCTAGAACGCCAATTCCAGCTTCTTCTAAATCGGCTAAAACTTGTTCTTCAGCTCGACGGTCTAAGAGATTATACTGCATCATTACCGATGTTATCTGCGACTGCTCCCTCAGGATCTTAATCACATTCGGGCGGATGGAAGATATCCCATAATAGCGAATCTTACCTGCCTGTACTAAGCCATCAAAAGCTTCTATAATCTCTTCCATAGGATCTTCGATAGTTCCCCCATGCAACTGATATAAATCCAGGTAGTCTGTCTGCAAGCGATTTAAAGTCGCATCGATAGCTTTGAGAATATATTTTTTACTCGCTTTCCAATCCCAGCCCTGCTGGTCTGCACGCCATTGATTACCGACTTTAGAACTTAAGATTATATCTTTTCTAAAGCCATGCACAGCTTCCCCTACAGCTTTTTCATTCATGCCGTGGTCATATAAATCTGCCGTATCAAAAAAATTGATACCACAGTCATATGCTTTATAAATAATATCTGAAGCTTGCTTTTGAACAGGTGAATGTAAAGACATGCACCCCAAGCTAACCTCAGATACCATTAAATCACTATGTCCTAATTTACGTAGTTTCATTTGTAGATTTTATACCTAAGAGTTCAATCTCAAAGATTAAGACGCTATTTGCTGGAATCTGTCCTGTAGACTGTGCTCCATAACCAAGTTTAGAAGGAATAAATAATCTATATTTTGATCCTACAGACATTAATGGAACACCCAGTTTCCAGCCTTCAATAACGCGGTTTAAGGATAAGCTTAATGGCGTATTTCTTTTAATGGAATTATCAAATTCCGTACCATCTAATAGTGTGCCGATATAATGCACCTCTACTTCATCCGCTACCGTAGGTTTGGGACCTGTTCCTTCCTGTATAACTTGGTATTGAATCCCCTGAGGTCCAGCTATGACACCCGCTTTACTCGCGTTAGCAGCGAAAAAGTCTGTTTCTACTTTTTTAGCTGCATTTTCCATCTCCTGACGGACTTTTATAATTTCTTGTTGTATAGCCTGTTCTTTTTGAGCATTGGTAATTAAGGCTACCTCCCCTTTTAAAGCGGTTTGAATGGCTGTAGTAATAATTTTAGGATCTAAATTTTTTAATCCCATGGAACTTAAGGAGCGACCGATATCCATGCCAAAAGCATAGGATACTGAATCAATTTGGTTTTTCAAAAGCGGACCTTCTACAACTTTTACAGTAGATTTAACATTAGTCTTCTTTTGTGCATAGCTTGTACTCGCACATAAGGCCAATACAGCCAGGGTAATATACTTCATTATTAAACGTGTTTTTCTATAATATGATCGACTATTTGTTGTGTGATATTGGGGTAATTCACTGATACTCGGGATTTCGAATTTAGCCAAGATTCTATGGCTAACATGTTTTTCTGCTTTAAACTGGAGATTACCGGTACCCCCATTTCCTCTAATGCCGCGGCATTTAAATGCTGCTCATACTGATTTTTCATCGGGATGACAAGAAGCTTTTTGTCCAGAAATAGTGCTTCTGCAGGAGTTTCAAAACCTGCTCCACAGAGGACTCCAGAAGAGGTCGCCATAGAATGTATAAAAGCGGCATTATTAATCGGCTTAATTTTTACATTCTTCATCTCAAAAGACTTGCTATTATGCTTGCTAAACACTTCCCATTGTACATCTGGAAATTTCATCAGATGTTTTAACAGATGCGCATCATCATAGGCCGGTAGATATACTGTATAATGCCCTAAATCCGCAGGTTCTAGTTCACGCACAGAGTTGCGCACTACAGGAGTAAAAATTTGAGAACTGTAATTTTTAAAGTGAAAGCCATAATGGGCAGATACTGGAGCATAGTTTTTCATAATAAACTTGCCCAACATATCCGTCTCCTCCGGCTTGGGGCTACTCGGATCTAATGTTGCAATCTGATGCGAAAGTCCAATGCATTTGACATCACGCGTATGGCATGCCCAAGCGGAGATAGGTTCAAAATCATTGATGATTAAATCATACTGTTCTATAGGAAGGGTATTTATTTCTTGAATAAACTTTCGGACGGTAGAACTTAAAAAAGTCTTCCACAGGTCTACTCCCCCAGTTTTTCCAAAGATAAAACTCAAGCCATGTAAGCGGTATTTCACTTCAAAAGGAAGGGAAAGATCAGCTTGAATCCCGGAAACCAAGACATCGACCTCAGCATGTTGTTGAAGACAGGGAACGATATCCATGGAACGGCTTAAGTGACCGTTTCCAGTTCCTTGAACTGCATATAATATTTTCATTTTTTTGAACTACTTTTTGCAAAAGCCAAATTATAAAAATTTTAGGACAATGTAGCCTTTTGTTTTCATCATCTGTATCATGAAAATATTAAATTTAAGTACCGCATTTTTTATCATCCCCTGGATAACTACAATTGGTTTAGTCTGCAGCTCCTGGGGTTTTCATGCACATCGCTTAATCAATAGAGCGGCAATTTATACGCTTCCACCACCTTTAATAGGATATTTTAAACCTTTTGAAGAGCAATTAATAGCGCGGGCTGTAGATGCGGATAAGCGAAAATATGTCGATAGCCTCGAAGCTGTGCGCCATTATATAGATATCGACCGGTATGCCCAATCAGATAGTATACCCAAATACATTAAAGCCAGTGAACTCCGTCAGTCCCCCGGGATTTTTCAGTCTTTTGGAATTGTGCCTTGGCAGATAGAAATCACCTTTCAACGTCTAATTCAGGCTTTTAAAAGCCAGGACAATGCACGAATTATTCAGAATGCCGCCGACTTAGCGCATTATATTTCCGATGCACATGTCCCGCTACATACCAGCAAAAACTATAATGGTCAATATTCAAATCAAATAGGTATTCATGCTCTTTGGGAAAGTAGCATCCCCGAATATTTTAGTGATACCTTCTATTTATTTGTCGGTCAAGCGCAGTGGATAGCCGACCCTCAGGCAAAGGCCTGGCAGATTGTCGAGGAGAGTCATAAGCTCGTTCCCCAGGTGCTGGCCATGGAGCTAGAAGCTTCCAGGCAGCTACATGGATCAGATAAGAAGGGCTATTTTCCGAGAAATAAGCGTCTCCACTATCAGTATTCCCCCGAGTTTATCCGTCTCTATCATCAGCTTTTAGACGGTATGGTGGAAGCCCAAATGCAAGCCTCGATTTATGTTGTCGGTGCCTATTGGTATACCGCTTGGATTCAAGCCGGCCAACCTACACTATAATGTTCATTTAATTTTTTAGCTTTGCAGCAAAATCATATTAAAACTATAGGCAATGCATAAAAAATTTTATTTTACCTTATTAGCATTAGGTATGGGAAAATATCTATCCGCGCAAGTTGCCCTTCCGGAAGAACACTATAGCCCCAGAGATACCAATACCTTATCCGAAGTGCTGATTCAAGAAAATAGAATACAACTTCCCTTTGAAAAACAGAGTCGTAATATTCAAATTATTGACCAAAAATATATCCAACAACTACCGGCACGATCTATTAATGAAATCCTAAGTTATGTCGCAGGTGTAGACCTTCGTCAACGCGGTCCTTTTGGTTCTCAAGCAGATGTCAGTATTGACGGAGGAAGTTTTGAACAGACCATGGTCTTAATAAACGGGGTTAAAGTGGCTGATGCACAGACCGGGCATCATGCTTTAAATATTCCCATACCCACAGATGGTATTGAACGAATAGAAATTTTAAAAGGCCCTGCAGCGCGTATCTATGGCATTAATTCCCTTACAGGGGCCATTAATATTGTCACAAAAAAACCGCTGTCGAATACCTTGAGCGTACATCTATATTCAGGCTCCTCATTTCAAAATAATCAGCAGGCCAGTTCCGGAAAATATTATGGTAAAGGAGCACAACTCTCGAGTTCTTGGGTCCATAATAAGCAGACCCATCAGCTATACTACGGACATGAAGATGGAAATGGATATCGTTATAATACGGCTTTTAATGCCAATAGACTTTACTATCAAGGGAATTTAGAAGCCTCCAGCAATCATGCCTATCAAGTGGCCGCTGGCTATCTATCCAATTCCTTTGGAGCCAATGGCTTTTATAGTGCTCCTGGCGATAAAGATTCCTATGAATCCATTGTGAATGTATTTACAGCGTTATCCTCTACACATAAAATCAACTCGGAGCTAACGATTAGTCCACGCTTTTCAAATAGATATCAAGAGGATGATTATAGATATTTAGGTAGAGAGCTAGCAGCAGGACGCTCTAAACATTATACCAATACATTCTCTACAGAAATTAATGCTAACCTAAATAAATCATATGGAGAGTTTGGATTCGGTTTAGAGACACGTATAGAAGATATTAGCAGCAGCAGTATTGGAAAACATAGCCGCGATAATTACGGTGCCTATTTAGAGTTTAAAACTGAAAATATCAAGCGCTTATTAGTGAATATTGGTGCCTATGTAAATTATAATACGCGTTTTAAGTGGCAGGTATTTCCAGGTATCGATTTGGGATACCATGTGAATCCGAATTGGCGAATTGTATTTCACTCGGGTTCCGCACAACGCATTCCCTCCTTTACTGATTTATATTTAACACAAAAAGGAAATATAGGTAACCCGGATTTAAACTCTGAAAATGCTTGGCAGTCAGAATTAGGTTTTAAATATCTGCATAGCAACCTAGTCTTCCAAGGTTCCTACTTCTACCGTAGAATCGATCACTTTATCGATTGGATACGCTCGGATATTGAGCAGCCATGGCAGCCAGCTAATAGAGGTTTAAATGAATTACAAGGGATTAATGCCCATCTAAAATATACCCTACATACTAGCCTTCCGAACACGAAGTTTTTCGTTAACTTAGGCTATAACTATTTAATTCCATCGTTACGAAGTCCAGAAACAGGGATATCTTCGAAATATGAACTGGAAAGTTTAAGAAATCAACTGATCGCAAATTTGACGGCAGAGTATAAAAACTTTTCATTTACTACAGCCAATCGATATAACGAACGAATTTCCTATAAGTCTTACTATATCTCCGATTTGAGATTAGCTTTTAGTCAGTCAAAATATCGCCTATATCTCGATGCACAAAACCTATTTAATGTCAGTTTTATTGAAGCAGCAGCAGTGCCTATGCCTGGCAGATGGTTTACAGCGGGAGTGAAATATTCTATATTATAAATCTGGCTTAAGCCATTTAAATAAAAAAAGCTACTTAAATGAAGTAGCTTTTTTTATTTTATATTTTCTCCTCAATAACCGAGCGATAGAAATCTAAACTCTCTATAATATCATCTTCAGATACATATATATCAATATCACAAGATCCAATTCGATTTAATAAGGCAAAACCGATTTGATTAGCGACATTTTTCTTATCATTTTTCATCAATGCTAAGAATTCAGTATAGGCCGCTTCATCGTAGTTATAATCTGTATAATTCGCTCGGAAAGTTCCTAAAATATCTTGTAACTCTTCCAAACTTAAGCCATTTAACCTATGAGAAAGGTAAGCTTCACATATCATACCGATAGCTATGGCCTCCCCATGTAATAATGGGTCTTTATCATGCATTAATGAATATCCCTCAATAGCATGTCCTATGGTATGTCCAAAGTTTAATATCTTACGTAAACCTTTTTCTGTAGGGTCTTGAGAAATCACCTCGTTTTTGATAGAAACGGAATGATATACATGTTCCGTCGCTATTTGGCTGGCAGATAATGTTTTAATTAGATGATAGTAATTTTGATCATAAATTAAACCATGTTTTATAATTTCTGCATATCCCGAAACCAACTGTCTATCTGCTAAGGTAGAAAGGAATACGGAAGAGATAAATACAGCTTTAGGTTGCGTAAAAGTTCCAATGATATTTTTCACACTGCCCATATCTATTCCGGTCTTTCCTCCGACAGAGGCATCCACCTGAGATAATAAGGTTGTAGGGATATGGACAAAATCTATACCTCGCTTAAAGGTAGAAGCTGCAAAGCCTCCCATATCGGTCACTACTCCTCACCTAAATTAATCAATAGACTTTGACGGTCGGCCCCAAAATCTAACATGGTTTGCCATACGCCAATGCAATAGTCTATATTTTTATTTTCTTCTCCGGGATCGACCTCTATAATATCATAGGTACTTAAGTCTGCTAATGCCGCTTGAAATTTCGGTAGACAATGGTCATTGGTATTGATATCGACTAATACCAATATCTTGGAGTAATTATTTTTATCTATAAAGGATTTTAATGATGCCAAAGTATCATCGAAAAATACTTCGTACCCTAAACTTTGTATAGTTTGCATATATTATAAACTGGCAATTAATTGAAATGATTCGTGAATATACTATTTATTACACAAGTTTTATCTGTTGACCATCAAATTCCACGAGATCTCCAGGTTTTAACTTTAATCGTTTACGGTAATCCACGACCCCATTATACTTAACTAAGCCTTCTTCTACAACCCATTGCGCCATTGCGCCATGTTCAACTAAATTTACTGCTTTCAGTAATTGAATTAATTGAATATATTCGCCTTCAATTTTAAATGTATTCATCTTACAAAAATAGATTAATATTTGTTTATAGAATACGATTTTTGTATTATTTATCGGCAGCTTATAATTGTTAGTTTTACTTCATTAACTATTTTATGGAAGAACGTATGAATCCGCCAAAAATTTCATTTGAAAATACAGAGATAGCCTTTAAAAATAAGAGTAATGCCGATTTAAATCGAGCATACTGGTTGTTTAAAATTATCTCCAGTAATTTCTTGACTAATGTAGGGCCTCCTATAACAAATTTTGCACTTAACATGGGTCTACCTATAACGGGTATCATCAAATCCACTATTTTTAAACATTTCTGTGGAGGAGAGACCATTCAGGGCTGTAATCAAGCGATTCAAGATTTAGGATTAGCTTCTGTAGGCACAATTTTGGATTATTCCGTAGAGGGTGAAGATACTGAAGAGGTGTTTGATGCGACCTGTCTAGAGGTTTTACGGACTGTAGAAGCGGCTAAAAACAATAAATTTATTCCATTTTCAGTTTTTAAGCCTACCGGATTAGGCAAGTTTGAGTTATTTGAAAAAGTAAATGCTCAACTTCCTTTAGATGCCGAAGAAACTGCAGCATATCAGCGTATGATCGATCGTACAGATCGTATATGTAAAGCTTGTTTTGAAGCAGATGTAAAAGTATTAATCGATGCGGAACATTCTTGGATTCAGGATGCAATAGATGATATCGCTCGAGAAATGATGCAAAAGTACAATACTCAAAAAGCCATTGTATATAATACCTATCAGTTGTATCGCCATGATAAACTGGCTTCCTTAAAAGCAGATTTTGCGATTGCAAAAGAGTTAAATTTTCATTTAGGAGCTAAAATTGTTCGCGGAGCTTATATGGAAATAGAGCGTGCTCGAGCACTCGAGAAAGGTTATCCTTCTCCAATTCAGCCGGATAAAAATGCGACAGATAGAGATTATAATGCCGCCATACATTTTTGTTTAGACCATGTCGACTCCTTAGGTTTTATGGCAGGTACACATAATGAAGAAAGCTCTTTATTAGTCGTGCATGAACTGGCCAACCGAAATATATCCACAAATAATCCGCAGGTATTCTTCGCTCAATTACTGGGGATGTCTGATAACTTAAGCTTTAATCTAGCAGCAGCAGGCTATAATGTGGCGAAATACATGCCTTATGGTCCTGTGAAGGCTGTCATGCCGTATCTATTCCGTAGAGCACAGGAAAATACTTCTGTTGCAGGACAGACAGGTCGCGAATTATCTTTAATAATTAAAGAAAAAAATAGAAGAAAAAAATAAGGTCATATGACAACAGAATCAACGCGTAAACTTCAAAAGTTACAGGAAATCTCCGAACCCTTCGAAGCATTATTATATGATGTAGATGGCACTTTAGCCAATAATATCCAAGCCCATAAGTTAGCTTACCAAGAGACAGCAGCGGCTTATGGCATTGATATGGATTTAGCTATTATTGACGAAACGGCGGGTTGGCCTACGATTGCTGTCGCGAGAGAATTAAGTAAGCGCTATCAGGTAGAAATAGATGAGTATGAATTTGCCAAACAAAAATCGGCAGTTTTCATCGAAAAGTATGTAAATAAAACACAGCCTGTAGATTATGTTGTCGAACATCTGAAGTTAAATGAAGGTCAGAAACGAATTGCTATAGTTTCTGGAGGCTCCCGCTCTACCCTAAATATAACCTTGACCGTCATTGATGTACAAGGTAGATATGAAACTATGGTTTGCGCAGGAGATACAGCCCAAGGAAAACCAGCAGCAGATCCCTTTCTTTTAGCTGCTGAACAACTCGGTGTAGATCCAAAAAATTGTTTAGTATTCGAAGATGGTGATCCTGGAGTTCAAGGCGCTATTGCTGCAGGAATGTCCTGGGTCAGAATAGATCAGATATAATTAAAAAGAAGGCGCTCATCGGATGATGAGCGCCTTCTTTTTATGATTTACAAAAATTAAACGAGAATAATGCTAGATTAATGCTAGAATAGAAAATCTTCCAATTGCTTAAAATGAAGTCACGATACGTATACCCCCATTTGTATAATTCATATCCGTGCTTCTTAAACTTCCAATAGGAACTTTTACAAATGGCTCCACTGATAGGGAGAAAGATTTGTTAACAGGCATCTTCTTTCCTAAGGAGAAGTTCGCGAATCCTCCAAAATTTTGATTCTCCACCAAACCCTCACGGCTAGTTTCCGTAGATGTCTTTGCGGCAACTGCTGCGTTAGCAACCTTGCTATCAGCTACAAAACCTTGACTAAAAGTCTCTGTTCCAATATTATTAATATAGTGATTTTGTCTATTCTGAGAAACAATATTGCTATATGCTACTCCCGCTGTCGCATATAAACCACCAGCAAATTTATATTTTATATCCACAGGGATATCTATTGTCACTAGTTGAGACG
>DAIQRP010000097.1:6570-10552 GCA_036786125.1 Sphingobacterium sp. | reverse complement strand
CATATAAATTTTATAAATTTGCGACATGAATAATTTAAATGAGGTTGAACAAAAAATTGCTGAATCCTTATTGCAAATTAAAGCAATAAAATTGCAACCTAAAAACCCTTTTACATGGGCTTCGGGTTGGAAGTCTCCAATTTATTGTGATAATCGTATTACGTTGTCACATCCAGCGATCCGTACATACATTCGTCAGAAGTTATCTAAGCTGATACAAGATGAATTTGGTGCCGTAGACATGATTTCAGGAGTCGCTACAGCGGGTATCCCACAAGGTGTACTTGTAGCTCAGGATTTAGGTCTTCCATTTACATATGTTCGCAGCTCAGCGAAAGATCATGGTAGACAAAATATGATTGAAGGTGAAATTAATTCAGGCCAACGTGTAGTGGTGGTAGAGGATTTAATTTCTACAGGAAAGAGCTCACTATTAGCCGTAAAAGCTTTACGTGAGGCAGGATGCAATGTGGTAGGTTTAGTTTCTATCTTTACCTATGGATTTGATGCCGCAGATGTAAATTTTGCTGAAGCAAAATGTCGCTATATTAGCTTATGTAATTATGATGCTTTATTGACAGTTGCTGCAGAAAAAAATTATATCTTAGATGAAGAGGTTGAAATCTTAAAGAAATGGAGAATCTCTCCTTCAGATTGGACTCCTACTGTATAATTAAATAATTAAGATATGACTAGAATTCAAAGTTCAGCTAACCTTAATAAATCAATTTCGGAGGTATATGCCTTTTTAACTGATTTAAACAATCATGAGCAACTTATGCCAGAGAATATTTATAACTGGACATCTACAGCTGATGAAGCAAAATTCACTATTCAAAATATGGCTAAATTAGCCCTAAAGGTGGAAACGCGGGTAGAAGATGAATCTATTGTTCTTGTTCCTTCAGAGAAAGCTCCTTTTGATTTAACATTAACTTGGAAGTTAACAGCGGTATCTGCATCAGAAACTATCGCCGATTTTATTATCGATGCGGATTTAAACATGATGATGAAGATGTTAGCCTCTGGTCCACTTCAAAAATTAGCGGATCATCAAGCTAACCAATTAAAGCAACTTTTAGCTTAATCCTAGTTGCTTCAGAGATATTTTAAAGCTTCAGTATATACTGAAGCTTTTTTTATGTCCGGAACTTTTATAATTTTTGGTCAATACCAAATTGTATAATCTGCTGGATGATCGGTAATAGCGCTTTACCTGTAGCCGTTAGCGTATATTCTACGCGAGGTGGAATTTCTGCATAAGCCTTTTTATGTACAATTCCTTTTTCACATAGAAATTTGAGTTGTCCGATTAACATTTTCTCACTAATTCCAACAACACATCTTTTCAATTCTCCATAGCGAATGCTGCGTTCATTGATCTGAAAGATAATTAACATCGTCCATTTGCCCGCAATAATTTCTAAGGTTTTCCGCAAGGGACAATTTTCATCTGAAATATTTATATTCATTTTATCTACTTGATAATCAGTAATTATTTGCTTTTAGAAAGTACCTTACTAAAAGGTAGGTACTTGTCATATCGAATGTAAATTTAGACATTTGTATGAGTTAACAGAAAGATTACCTAAAAAAAATTATATGTCACAAAACACAAAAATAGCACAGACCTATTTTGAGGCTGTCGCTCAAGGAGATTTTGAAACAGTAGGAGCTTTATTTGCAGATGATATTGTATGGCACCAACCAGGGCAAGGTATTCAGTCCGGAACGTACCGTGGTAAAGCTGCAGTCTTTGCACATTTAGGCCACTTTATGGAATGGAGTTTGGGTACATTTACGATCGACCATATTGATTATATAACGGAAAATAATGATTTGGTAACTGCAGCAATACATTTTAAAGCTGAAAAAGGAGACGAGCGCTTGGACATGAAAGGCGTAGATCTTTTGCGTATTCAAAATAATCTGATACAAGAGGTATGGTTATTTTCTGAACAGATAAGCCTAGAAGATAATTTTTGGAACAATGCAAGTAAATAGATAAATTTACATCAAGAGCTATATTCGGTAGCTTTTTTATACACTAAATACGTAAAATATGGCATGGAATCCAGAATTATATGACTCTTTTAAGGATGTTAGATATAAACCATTTTATGATCTTTCTGCACGAATAAAAGCAGAACCCCATATGCAAGCCATTGATTTAGGCTGTGGCACGGGAGAGCAGACCTCCCTATTGACTGAAAAATTTCCAGACTCAACCTTTTTAGGTGTAGACTCTTCTGCGGAAATGTTAGAAAAATCACAACGCTTTGCCAATGATCGTTTACATTTTGAATTAGCGAGTATAGAACATATAGCGGAATCCGATAAGAAATATGATTTATTATTTAGTAATGCTGCTCTGCAATGGACTGATCATCATGAAACGCTCTTTCCTAAATTAATAAATTTACTTCAAGATCAGGGACAGATAGCTATTCAGATGCCTGTGCAAAATGAGAATATATTAAATCAACTTTTATTTTCTTTGGCTTCAGAAGAGCCTTTTGCGGGGTATTTAAATTATTTTAATAGGGAGTCTACTGTGCTTTCAATGGATGAATACGCTCAAATTCTATTTGATCATGGGATTAGCGATTTGCAAATTTCCCAAAATGTATATCCAATTATTGCTGATACACATGAGGCACTCTATCAATTTATATCTGGAACGGCTTTAATTCCTTATTTAGATCGCTTGGAAGCCGATAATAAACAGGTATTTATCGAGGCATTTAAAGCAAGGATAGCAGAGCGATTTACAAAATTACCGGCGATATATGCATTTAAGCGAATTCTGATCTATGGTCGGAAAAGTAGTAAATAAATTTTATAAAAAAAGGGCAGTTAGAATAACTGCCCTTTTTACTGCCCATTAGGCGAGGTAAGCATGCTCCTTAAAAAGCAAAAGAGATATGTGCAAATGCTTTATTTCCAGCATCCATTCTTCCCATGGCTAAATTCTGCGCTAATGGTACCTGATAATTGACTCCTAAGGATACTTTTTTAATATTTAACTCCACACCAGCAATCCCTTGAAGCAGCGTACCTCCAGTTTCATCGAGGACATATCCTAATGTTTTATCTTTGGATTGAGATTCTGCTGCTATACCTAAATTAGGGCTAATTCTTTTATCCTGTCCTAAGCTAAACTTATGGTAGGCTGAAATATTTCCTGAAACTTTACTACCATATTGATATTTATCTACATTTTCTGTATTCAATTTGTACGATACATTGGTATTAATACCAAAATCAGAAATACGTAAATCGTACATGGCATTAAATAAGATATCTGTACTTCCCGTTCCAAGCTGAAAGATATTCGGCGTATTGCCTTGCGCTTGAATACGTTCTTGGTTATCATAAGCTCCTGTAGCAAATTTGACACCCACTCCAGCCCATAATGATTGCACAATCATCTTATTGGAACTGGAACCCGCTTTTTCAAAAATTTTATAATACCCGTTTAAGACAATATCTCCAATTCCATTTTTCTTTCGGAGAATATCTGAGCCTGCATTATATTTTTCATTAAAACTATAGGGAAGGATCGCCATAACGCGAAAATTCTCACCAAAGTTCCATGCTCCCCAGATGTCCATATTTCTATATTTCTCATCAGAGGTCAATGCGGTACGTTCCCCACTAGGGCCTAGTTGTGTGGTAATTTGACTAAATTGATAGCGAACGCCAACAAATCGTTTATTAAATTCGGGAAGTAATCCGATATAATAGCTACCGGAGCCACATCCGCATATATCACAGGCTTTTCCAATAGAGAAGCTACCCATTAGGGCAAATAATATAAAGAGTTTTTTCATTCTGCAAATCGTTTATCTTTGACGAAGTTCTCGTCATTTAAAGTGTTTAAAAAGGCGAGGAGGTCTTCTACCTCCATGTCCGTTAATGGAATTTTATCTTTCAATAAAGGATCTAAATTTTCCGTTTGTTGAATCTGATCTCTATAATG
>DAIQRP010000097.1:2088-6560 GCA_036786125.1 Sphingobacterium sp. | reverse complement strand
CGCTCGAAGATTTAAAAAACTGCCATCATGCATATATGGTGGTGTATATTTCAAATTTCTTAAACTCGGAACTTTGAATTTTCCTCTATCCGAGGGATTTAATGTAATTTCAAAACGCCCTAAATCATTTTCAGCATTTATGCCGATTCCATTGTCTCGAAAGCTATAATCCGTAAATAAGGGCTCCTGATGACAGCTATTACAATTCTTTTTGAATATAGTATATCCTTTGGCTTCCTGTTCAGTAAATGCTTGTCCAGCTTCTCCACGTTGAATTTTATCATATTTAGACTGGTCAGAAACCAGCATCAGCATATATTGAGAAAGCGCTTTTAACATCGCTGAAGATGTAATTTCTGAACTTCCAAAAGCCTGCTTAAATAGGGCTGGATACGTATTCGATGCCGAGAGTTTACGCAACACATTGGCCATTTTATCATCCATCTCTACAGGATTTTCTATCGGAGCAATCGGAGCTAAGTCTAAATGAAAGACCCCTCCATCCCAAAAGAACGAGTTCGCCCAAGCTAAATTCATAATAGGCATGGAATTTCGGATACCTTCTAAATCATCAATACCATGAGAAACACGGTGGCTATGTTGGGTAAAGGCATAATGACTAATATGACATGAGCCACAAGAAATGCTGTTATCCCTAGATAAAAGCGGATCGAAAAATAATTTCTTGCCGAGATTGAAGCCTGCTTCACTAATTTTATTATGCTCGAAATTATATACCGGTTCCGGAAAATTAGCTGGTTTTAAAAATCCCGCAAAGAGTGCATGTTCCAAATAGTCTTCGCCCTTTTTACAGGCGAAGACTGTGAATATAATGCCTAAGATGATATAAATCTGTTTCTTATTCACCACTTAATTTTTGATAGTTATGTGTATGATCGTGTGTAAACATTTGGCTGTAGTTAGCTGAAATCTGCTTAGAAAATTCATTAAACATAACCGTAGGATTGGCAGCAATAGAAATTTTATGGGGTCCATCCATAACCTGGCCTAAATCAATCATCAGGTGAATATCTGAACTTAAATTCTGCTGTACGATAGCATTTCCTGCACGAGTTAAGTCTAAGGAAATGGTTTTAATATTATTGATCGTTGGGCTAGAATATCCTCCAAATCCACCAATATGATAGGTATAAGTTCCTTTAGGTCCTGCCGCAGATTTACCTTCCATTTTAAAGAATATATATCCAGAATTCCATGACCAGTACATGCCATTCTCCACGGCTAAAGCACCTGTACGAGAGCTGATATCTTCTCTGACATTCGCCAGGCTATCAACGCCTAAGGTAAATGTCAATCCAGTATATGTACCTTCAGGAACAGAAAATTTAGGGAATAAGGAATTTGTATCTTCGGCCTGAATTAAAAAATAAGAAGAGTCCTTAGGAACGATATATTCGGAGCCATCATTTTTCTTTAATTTAATATTCGAGATATAATAGTGGAGGTTTTCTATGCTATAAGGTTCATTAAAGCTATTTCTATACAATCCGGTTCCAAGCTGAAGGACTCTGCCCGCTACATTATGGTCAAATTTTAATTTCACCTGACCTCTTTTATTGGAGTCTTCAGAAATGCTTTTATCTTTTTGGCATGAGGCTGCAATAAGGCATACACATGCCATTGCAAAAAGTACATATTTTTTCATTACAATACCTAGTAAGTCAGTAACTTAACAGAATAAGTTAGAGACGGTTTAAAAATTAATAAATAAGGAAATAGGCAATACGAATGTATTGCAGTTGGAATTAACTATGCGCCAATGGAGGGCGAAATAGTGCATTATAAATTTGTCTTGGGAACAAATTCGATTGGTATTCAGAAAAATCTATAGCTATGATTTCAGAATGCAAGGGTTGTTGTATATCTGCAGTGAAATTTTCGAAAACAAAGGCTTCATGAAAATTTACTTTTAAAGAATCTTGTTCTTTTTCTCTGGCAGCACGAATTTTCTTCATCAGCACACATTGCCCATGACAATGGTTATTGGCTACTAGACGCTGTTCACAGAGATTCTTGGCGATATATTCTTGATTGTAATAAAATGAAGTGCATATCATTAATGTCATATTGCTTTGGATAAGCATTATGGGGATCATTAAAAATAATAGGAGCTTCTTCATCTGCCTTCAAAATTAGTTGCTTTATTTGGAAAGAAAAAATTTTAGTGTATATTTTTATCTGCGCTATGTAATTATCCATTTATAGTTAATAGATATTAAAAAGGTCTTTATATATTTGTAGTATCCTTCAAGCCGAAAGCGCGGCTTGTTCCAGTATTAAGAAGAATGAAATTACATTTAAAAAAACCATTAGCATTTTTTGATTTAGAGACAACAGGTGTAAATATTTCAGTTGATCGTATTGTTGAAATTTGCATTCTAAAGGTAATGCCTGATGGTGAAGAACTTGTATATACGAAAAAAGTTAATCCAGGAATGCCTATTCCTCGGGAATCGTCCATGTTTCATGGCATATATGATGAAGATGTGAAAGACCTGCCATCTTTTAAAGATTTAGGTCAGGAGGTAGCGAGCTTTATTGGAGATGCAGATTTAGCCGGTTATAACTTCAATAAATTTGATGTTCCGATGTTAATGGAAGAATTCTTACGTGCAGGAGTAGAGTTTAGCTTAGAGAACCGTTCATTTGTAGATGTACAGAATATCTTTCATCAGATGGAGCAGCGTACATTAAAGGCGGCATATAAGTTTTACTGCCATGAAAATCTGGAAAATGCACATACTGCAGAAGCAGATGTACGTGCGACATATGAAGTTCTTCAAGCACAGTTGGATAAGTATGAAGGCGTTAATTTCGAGGATAAACATGGACATATCTCTCAACCTGTAGTCAATGATGTAGAGGCTTTACATAGCTTTACGAATTTAAGCAGACCTGTAGATTTCGCAGGACGCTTAGTTTATAATGAAGATGGTGTAGAGGTATTTTCATTTGGGAAGCATAAAGGTAGAGCCGTGGTTGATGTATTCGATATGGAGCCAAGTTACTATTCCTGGATGCAAAATGGAGATTTTCCATTATACACAAAAAAATGCTTAGAATCCATTTGGAATCGTCATAAGGCTGTGAAGAAAGAAGGCCGTCAGGCTGATCCTAATTTTAGTTCTGAAGATAGAAAACAAGCTAAAAAAGATTTTTCTAAACAAGTAAAAACAGAGGCTCCCAAAGATATCACTACGGATATGTTAAAGGGTCTTCAAAATAAATTTTCAAAATAAAGATTATACAATATACTATGTCTCAAGAAATAGAACATTTAAAGTGTCTAATTATTGGTTCAGGTCCTGCGGGATATACTGCAGCAATTTATGCAGCTCGTGCAGACCTTAAACCTGTAGTGTATACAGGAATGGTTCCTGGTGGTCAACTGACACAAACTACAGATGTAGATAATTTCCCTGGATACGCGAATGGCGTATTGGGAACACAGATGATGGAAGATTTAAAAAATCAAGCGGAACGTTTCGGTACAGAAGTTCGCTTCGGTTATGTCACAAAAGTAGATTTTTCAGGTCCCGTTCATCAAGTGACCATTGATGGTAATAAAACGATAACAGCAGATACCGTTATTATCTCTACTGGGGCTACTGCCAAATGGTTAGGTTTAGAGTCTGAACAAAAATATAATGGATTTGGAGTATCAGCCTGTGCTGTATGCGATGGATTTTTCTATAAAAATCAAGAAATTGCTATCGTTGGAGCTGGAGATACTGCAGCAGAAGAAGCGACTTATTTAGCTAAATTATGTTCTAAAGTGCATATGTTAGTTCGTCGTGATGAATTCCGTGCTTCTAAAGCTATGGTTAAACGTGTGTTAAACACGCCTAATATTGAAATTCATTATAATACCGAAGCGCAAGAGATTTTAGGCGACGGACAGGTCGTGACAGGAGTACGTGTATTAAATAACCAAACACAAGCGACACAAGATTTAGATGTTACTGGATTCTTTGTCGCTATTGGACATAAACCTAATACCGAACTTTTTGAAGGTATTTTGGATATGGAAGATACGGGTTACTTAATTACTAAGCCGGATAGTACACAGACGAATATCCCTGGCGTTTTTGCTTGTGGAGATGTTCAAGATCATGTATACCGCCAAGCTATTACTGCTGCAGGTACAGGATGTATGGCTGCTCTGGAAGCCGAACGTTACTTAGCTGCATTAGGTGAAGAGGTAGATGAAATTGCTCAAGAAGCATAATTTATATTCCATAAAAAAAGCCTCTATATCTGTATATAGAGGCTTTTTTTTATAGTAATCCTTTTTGTTCTTCCATTTCATAGACTGAATCGATATGCCAGTTTGCTTTATCTTTAGAAGCAAATACAGCCATCTGATCACAGCGTTCATTCTGGGGATGTCCGGCATGTCCTTTGACCCAAACTAATTTAACCTGATGTAATTTGTAGGCTACCATCAAACG
>DAIQRP010000097.1:0-2078 GCA_036786125.1 Sphingobacterium sp. | reverse complement strand
CGTAACCAGAGGTCTTTATTTTTTTTTCCGGCAAATCCTTTCTGCATCCAGCCATAAACCCATCTTTTATCTATAGCATCGATAAAATATTTGGAGTCTGAATAGATAATTACTGATTGATTTAATTTTTTAATAGATTCTAATCCTACAATTACAGCCAGCAGCTCCATCCGATTATTTGTCGTCTTTCTAAAACCTTCATAAATTTCTTTATAATGCTGCCCTGAGCGTAGTATTACTCCATATCCACCAGGACCTGGGTTTCCTGATGATGCGCCGTCTGTAAAAATCTCAATCATAACTACAAAGTTATATTTATTCTTTAGAATCAATAGTTAAGTTTGAAAATCAATTCTAAAGCCTTATTTTTAAGCCATATAAAAACACTAATTATTATTCTTAACCTAATTAAATTATGAGATTTCTCAACAAGAAGTATCTCTATATGGTCCTTTTTCTATTAACAGGAAAGCCCATATTATATGCTCAGCAGAACGTATCCCAAGCAGAGAAAATGGAATGGTTTGAAGATGCCAAGTTAGGGATCTTTATCCATTGGGGAGCTTATGCGGTAGAGGGCGTTTCAGAATCCTGGGCCTTCTTTAATAATTATATGAACCACGAGAATTATATGAAACAGCTCGAGCAGTTCAGTGCATCTTCCTATAATCCACAGCAATGGGTAGATCTGATTGAGTCCTCTGGAGCACAGTATGCTGTAATGACCGCTAAGCATCATGATGGTATTTCCTTATGGGATAGCCAAGCTGAACAGGCCATCACAACGGTTCATCAGGCTGCAGCAAAGAAAGATTTGTTAAGCCCATTTATAAAAGCCCTAAAAAAGACAGCATTAAAGACTGGAATATACTATTCTCTACCCGACTGGTCACATCCTTATTATGATATCCATACACGCATAAAGACTAGGTATCAGCTTGCTGATGATCCTCAACGCTGGGATAAGTATATTCAATATTATCAACAGCAATTGGAGGAATTATCCACTCAGTATCGTCCCGATTTAATATGGTTTGACGGTGACTGGGAGCATAGCGCGGAGGAATGGAAGTCTGATCAGACTTTGGCATTGCTCCAAAAATACAATCCCCAAATAATTATTAATTCTCGCCTCAATCACTATGGTGATTACGAAACACCAGAGCAAGGAATCCCTGTCTTACGCCCGCAATCCCGATATTGGGAGCTATGTTATACCATCAATGATTCATGGGGCTATCAACCTTTTGATACCCACTATAAGACGCCGAATATGATTGTACGCACTTTGGTGGACTGCATTAGCATGGGAGGGAACCTTTTGTTAGATATTGGTCCACAGGCTGATGGCCGTATTCCTGAGCCTCAAGTGGAGGTGCTTAAAACCTTAGGCAGATGGACTTCCAAACATCAGGAGGCTGTCTATGGCACGCGTGCGGGATTACCATTTTCCAATTATAAAGGTAAATCTGCACTTGCTAAAGATGGGAAGACTCTTTATCTCTATATCGACACCAAGCAGAAATATCTGATGCTGGAAGGATTACATGGGCTAGCTCAGAAGGCTTATGTTGTTGGAGACTCGAGCTCTCAGCTGCTGATGCATTCTGAAGGCTCTAGAATCACCTTAGACTTAGTGCAGGTTAGCTATGATCCACATGTGACTGTCATAGCTGTACAGTTCGATACGGCATTAACCTGGGAGGAACCGAAAGTCGAGCAGACTGAATTATCAGCTATAGTCGCTCAGCAGCATACCCATTTAGCCATTACTGATCTTATTCATCAACTGCATAAAGGCCATAATATATTGAATCAGGCTGGCCTAACGGCTGATGGTTTAGGATTGGGCGGAGCCCTTGCGGAGATTCCAAATGCAGATTTAAAATCATGGATATCTAAACATGCCGAAGCCTTGTTTGAAACCAGCACAGGATTGCCTGATGGACATTATGCAGGCTATTCAGCACTTTCTGCCGATCGACAGACGCTCTATCTATTTGTAGATGGGGAGCCCACAGGTCCTATTGCATTAAAAGGAATTAAGAATACGATTGCTCGTATTCGCATCGTCGGGG
>DAIQRP010000096.1:0-10568 GCA_036786125.1 Sphingobacterium sp. | reverse complement strand
GTCGCAGTCATAGGACATGCTCATGGGGGAGATATGGCGGTACTATTTGCCCAAAAATATCCCCACTTAGTCAGTCATATCATCTCTTTAGATCATCTACATATGCCTATTCCGAAGCAAATGCAGCCTAAGTTGCTGACTTTAAGGTCTTCAGAATTTGTAGCCGACAGGGGGGTAATCCCAAATCCAGCGGAGCTTCAGAAATACCCTATTCAGGTCATCCAGATGGTTGGAACCAAACAAAGTGACTTTGACGATAGTGGAACCATTATTCATAAAAAGGAAATTTTCTCCTATATCACTGATTTTTTGGGAAAATAGTTGTCCCCCCTGTAGGGAATGAATAAATCTGCCCTCTTGACCTGCTTTTTTCGTAACAAAATTCTATCTTTGTGCATAAAATCAGAATTCGAGATGAATATTTCATATAACTGGCTTAAAAATTTTATTGATATTGACAATAAAACACCCAATGAGCTTTCGCTTATTTTAACCGATATCGGTTTAGAAGTAGAAGCTGTGGAGGTGGTTCAGTCTGTACCAGGAGGACTAGAAGGATTGGTTGTTGGCGAAGTGAAAACTTGTGAACAACATCCGAATGCAGATCGTTTACGTAAAACTACAGTGGATGTAGGCGCTGCGGAATTATTGCAAATTGTATGTGGTGCGCCAAATGTTGCAGCAGGACAAAAAGTGATTGTCGCAACAGTAGGTACAACTGTACATCCATTGACAGGGGAACCCTTTAAAATCAATAAGTCTAAAATCCGTGGTGAAGTTTCCGAAGGAATGATTTGTGCCGAAGATGAAATCGGACTTGGCCAATCGCATGATGGAATTTTAGTATTACCTGCAGATACAGTAGTAGGTACTACAGCCAAAGAATATTTCAACGTTAAAGACGATTATTGTATAGAAATCGGCTTGACTCCAAATCGCTCGGATGCAGCTTCTCATTTAGGGGTGGCACGTGATTTAGCGGCTTACTTACGTAGCTCATTAAAACAAGCCGATACATCGGCATTCCAAGCTACGGATGCTGCGGGAACTGCTATTCAGGTGGAAGCGACAGCTGCTGCTCCACGTTACTCTGGAATTAATATTTCAGGTGTAAAAGTTCAGGAATCTCCAGATTGGTTAAAAGAAAAGTTACATGTAATTGGCATTCGCCCGATTAATAATATCGTAGATGCTACCAACTATATCTTACATGATTTAGGTCAGCCGCTGCATGCCTTTGATGCGGATAAAATTGCTGGAAATATTGTCAAAGTACGTTTTGCCTCAGAAGGGGAGTTATTCACTACCTTAGATCAGGTAGAGCGTAAGCTTTCTGCAGAAGATTTAGTTATTGCTGATGCTGAAAAACCCATGTGTATTGCTGGGGTATTTGGAGGAGCTTACTCCGGAGTTTCTGAGCAGACGACAAATGTGTTTTTAGAATCCGCTTATTTCAATGCTGTTACGGTACGTAAAACATCTAAAAGACATGCCTTAAAGACAGATGCTTCTTTCCGTTTTGAAAGAGGTACTGATCCTAATATTACCGTGCATGCATTAAAAAAAGCAGCTCTTTTAATTCAGGAAATTGCAGGTGGAGAAATTTCTTCTTCATTAACAGATATCTATCCTGAGCCTATTCAGCCTTATGCATTCTCCGTTCGCTATGCGAATGTACAACGCTTAATTGGAAAGGATATTCCGGCAGCAGAAATCCGCGAAATTATCCTGGCTTTAGGTATTGAAATAGCATCCGAAACTGCAGAGGAATTACATGTACTTGTGCCCGTATTTAAAGTAGATGTAACACGTGAAGTCGATGTAATCGAAGAAGTGTTACGGATTTATGGATATAATAATATTGAGTTAAAGAGTCAAATTAAGGCTTCTTTAAATACTTCTGAGAAACCCGATAAAGAGGTGGTATTAAATCAATTGGCTGATTTGTTAATTGCAAATGGATACCGTGAGATTCTATCGAACTCTTTAACGAAATTAGACTATACCTTTGATGCTGAAACGGCAGTACGGTTGTTAAATCCACTTTCTTCGGATTTAGATACCATGCGTCAGAATATGTTATTCTCTGCATTAACTGCTATAGGATATAACCAAAAGCGTCGTAATGGGGATATTAAGTTTTTCGAAATGGGTAAGACCTACCATATTTTAGAGGAGAAGTATAGCGAGACCAATCACCTGATTTTAGCTATTGCTGGACGTCAGTCTGCTGAGCAATGGAATACAGCAAATAAAGGAGTGTCATTCTATCAGATTAAAGCGGCGGTAGATACGATCATCAAACGTTTAAAAATAGACTCTATTTCTATTGCTGATGCCCCTTCAGACCAGTTTGCTTATGGTTTGTCTTATATGAAAGGCACGAAAGCTTTAGTTTCTTTTGGAGCAGTAGCAACGGCAAACTTAAAGAAAGCGGATATCGAAGGAACGGTATTTTATGCGGATTTCGATTGGGATCAGCTGATGAAAATTATCCGTAAGAATGTAATTCGTTATAAAGAAGTTTCTAAATTCCCATCTGTAAGACGTGATTTATCGTTATTGCTAGATCAATCTGTAACTTTCGATCGATTGAAAGCTATCGCTTCCAAGACCGAACGTAAATTGTTAAAGGCTGTAAATGTGTTTGATGTATATCAAGGAGATAAAATCCCGGCAGGCAAAAAATCATATGCTTTAAGTTTTATTCTTCAAGATGAAGAAAAAACACTTACGGATAAACAAATTGACGCTATAGTTCAAAAATTAATTCTTAACTTTGAGAAGGAGACTGGCGCAGAAGTGCGTGGGTAATACATACAACATTTAATTGCAAAATTTAGGCTATGGCATCATTATCATCACAAATGAATATTATCGTTGAGAAAACGAAAAACTTAATTCAAATGTGCGAAGCCCTACAGGAAGAGAATGACTTATTAAAATTGGAAGTTCAATCCCTACAAGTGGCTTTTGACACGAGTAATGATAAAACAAAACAATTGGAAGAAAAACTTAAAGCAATGGCAGTCGCACGTTCTTTAGATGAAGCTTCCATCGATAAAGATGCTATAAATGAAAAAATACTTGACACAAAACAAAAAATTAACGATTTTGTGAAAGAAATTGATCGCTGTATCACTTTATTAAAGTAATTCAGTTCACATAGTCTAAACCGTTATTAAGCTCAAAAAAAATGGGAGAAATTTCCATCAAAATAAATATCGCAGATCGTGTATATCCTTTAAGGGTAACCACAGAGGAAGAAGAAATTATTCGTCACGCTGCGAAGTTAGTCAATGAAAAGATTAAAGAATTACAGGATAACTATGCTGTAAGGGACAAACAAGACTTACTGTCGATGTCCGTACTTCAATTTGCTACAGCAATGTTGAAGGCCGAACAAAAGGCACAAAATAATGAGGAAGGTTTGGACCAAGCGGTTCATGAATTGGACCAGTTATTAACGCAATTCTTTCAAAAATAAACGTTCTTTATCTTTCCAGAGCTTTTGAACGACGAATTTGCCGCAATTAAATTCAGGTTGTCACTATTTTAAACTTAACGCTTCAATATTACAGGCGAAACAGATATAGGCCATTTTGCGTAAGCCATCTAGGTCATAATCATAGCCTAATCATATGATATTAGAAGTTTAATAATACTTGGGACCTGTTATTTGATTGCGGTTTTTTTTTGAATTTTAAACTGAAAATTAATTAAATAAACATATCAACTAAAACGGTTATACATACATGAACATCGCAATTTATATTATACTTTCGCTTATTGTGGGTGTTGTGATTGGACGTTATCTGTTACAAATGCTGTTTAAGAAACAAGAACAAGCAGCCAAAGATAAAGTTAAATCCATCATCAAAGAAGCGGAGCAGGAAGCAGAACACTTAAAGAAAAAAAGATTGCTAGATGCTAAGGAAAAGTTCCTTCAGCTTAAATCTGAGCATGAGAAAGAAGTGTCTCAACGGAATAATACCATCAGCCAAAAGGAGAATACCTTACGTCAAAAAGAACAGTCTGTCAATCAAAAGTTAGAGAATCTAAACCGCGAAAAGCAGGAATTGGATGCTAAAAATAAGCAGTTAGACAAGCTGGTGGACCTCAATGAAAAAAAATCTGAAGAAGTAGAGCAATTAAAACTTCAACAGATTAAACAATTGGAATCTATGGCAGGTGTTACTGCGGAAGAAGCGAAAAACCAATTGGTAGATTCTCTACGTGAAGAAGCACGTACCCAAGCGATTATTCAAATTAAAGATATTGTAGACGAAGCTAAATTAACAGCCACTAAAGAAGCTAAAAAAGTCGTGATCCAAACGATTCAACGTACGGCTACAGAATCTGCTATTGAAAATACGGTTTCTATTTTTAATATCGAAAATGATGAAATTAAAGGTCGTATTATCGGTCGTGAAGGACGTAATATTCGTGCTTTAGAAGCAGCTACAGGAGTTGAAATTATTGTCGATGATACCCCAGAGGCTATTATCCTTTCTGGATTTGATCCCGTACGTCGTGAAATTGCACGCCTAGCTTTACACCGTCTTGTGACTGATGGACGTATTCACCCAGCACGTATTGAAGAAGTGGTCGCGAAAACAAGAACGCAAATCGAAGATGAAATTGTTGAAATCGGAGAGCGTACAGTTATCGATTTAGGTATACATGGTCTACACCCGGAATTAATCCGTATGGTAGGACGTATGCGTTACCGTTCTTCTTATGGACAGAACTTATTACAACACTCCCGTGAGGTGGCTAATTTTGCGGCAACTATGGCTGCCGAGTTAGGCTTAAATGTGAAACATGCTAAACGTGCAGGTCTATTACACGATATCGGTAAAGTGCCTGATGATAATCCAGAATTACCACACGCTATCTTAGGTATGCAGTTGGCTGAGAAATATAAGGAACATCCGGATGTTTGTAATGCCATCGGAGCTCACCACGATGAAATTGAGATGACTGCTATGATCTCTCCAATTGTGCAAGCTTGTGATGCAATCTCTGGAGCGCGCCCTGGAGCCCGTCGGGAAGTTGTAGAATCCTATATTAAACGCTTGAAAGAACTTGAAGAACTGGCTTTATCTTACCCTGGTGTAGATAAAACATTTGCTATCCAAGCGGGTCGTGAACTTCGGGTTATTGTGGAATCGGAAAAAATATCCGATGCACAGGCGGAAATCTTAGCGGCAGATATTTCTAACCGTATTCAAACGGAGATGACTTATCCAGGTCAGATAAAAGTTACTGTAATTCGTGAAACCCGTTCGGTATCTTTTGCGAAATAGAATAGATTCTAATAGTCCTAATTTTGCTTGAAGCAAATTCCTATAACCTCGTTTATGTTTAACATAGACGAGGTTTTATATCATATATATCCCATGAAACAACAAAAAAAAGCCGTCATATCAAAAAAAACAACAGCTGAAGAACCTAAACGTCAAGTGGAAGTACTATTCGACCGTCTATCGGCGAATTATACCGATCCTAGCAATAGAATTATTCAGTTGATCTTTCTGCCTTTATTTTGGTTTGGACTTTTAGGATTAATCTGGTTAATTCCATTTCCACAATTCGACTTTTTAGTTAAGTTAGGATGGCATACTTTTTTAAATTGTTTTTATTGCTATCGTGATCTATTTATATTTGAAGCTGTCGCCTTCATTATCGTATTTAGTGCTCTTTACTATTGGTATTATGAGTTACTTTATCGTGAGCATGGAGATGGCAGTTAAAACGGCTGGCCCAAACCTATTTGTGGTTTTTGGAGCAGTTATGCTGCTTTCTTTTATCGCCCTATTGCTCGGAAAGAACAGGGAACCGCGGCAGTTAGCTCCACATGATTTCTTTCAGCTGCTCACAGTAGGCCCCATTTGGTTATGGCATTTTGCCGCTAAACGATTTAATATAAAATACTAAATATAAAATACTACATATAAAGCCGCTCCCAAGCGGCTTTATATGTTTAATGGCTTGTTTTTCAGTAGGATTTAAAATAAATGCAAACTTTAGGCTAAGGCACTTGTTGTTAAAGTAGTATTAACTTTAAATTCTAACTATGAATACTAGAGAACTAATAAGTAAGCTAGCTGAAGAGCAAAAGAGTCCATGTGTTACCATTTCATTTAATACCCATCGAACATTCCCGGATAATCAACAAGATGAAATCCGATTGAAAAACTTAGTTAAAGAAGCCGAAGATCGACTGCTTTCCGAATTTAGTAAACGTGAAATTGCCGATCTATTAGCTAATTTGCAGCAGGTTCGCGATGAATATACTCGCGATCAGAATTTAGAAAGTATCCATATCTTTGTGTCCTCAGAACTTATCGAAGTCAAACGCTCAAGTTGGCCCCTTTCGCGTGGGGAAGGTGTTTTTATCGATGATACCTTTGCGATACGCCCCTTGATAAAAGATTATAATCGTACGAAATCATATTATGTATTATCCTTAAATCAAAAAGATGTGCGTCTTTTTGAATTGGAAAATGAAAGCATTGTACGGGAAATTAAAAATGATGATTTTCCATTTACCGAAGCCAATTATAACCTCACCCATTTAGAGGCTAATAATGACCATAGAAAGTTAGAAAGTAAGGTCAAAGAGTTTTATAATTTAGTAGATAAATCTGTGCAACGTGCCATTCAAGATATTGATGCAGCGGTCTTAGTTATTGCTACGGAAGCAAACTTCTCTTACTTAAAGCAGGTTGCAGACTATGAAAAAATGTACTTGGGAATTCTCTCTACCGCATTAGTTCAGGTATCGGAAACTGATTTAGGTATTGGCGCATGGGAATTTATGAAAGGAGAGTTACAAGAGCAGCGTACGGCAGCAATTGAAGAAATTGAAGAAGCTGTCGCACAAGGAAATGTGCTTACCGACTTACAAGAAATTTATGAAGCAGCACGCACAGGGCGTGGGGATTTATTAATCGTACATCAGGATTATCAGCAAGCGGCACTTATCGACGAGAACCATCAGTTGGAGCTCGTAGATGATCCGACGACATTACATGCGGTAGACGATATTGTTTCTATGATAGCCTGGGATGTTATTAGCAAAAATGGACGCACGGTATTTACCACCCAAGAACGAGTGAAAGACTTGGGAGATATTGTCTTAAAAACCAGATATTAGCCATTAAAAGAAAAGGATCGAGTTCTACTCGATCCTTTTCTTTTTTAATGATTGAATTTGGCTACATTTTCAGCTGAGTAGGACATGAGGGCCTCAAAGCGATAGCGCTGCTTGTCGGAAATCTGACTGTACTGTTTGTCTTCAAACAAGGGTCTAATTTCTTGGTACTTGTTGTTAAATGCATCGGCTTCCGGAGAGCTTAAAAAATTCTCTTTGGTCGCTTTCGTCAGTAAGAAGTTATCATATTTCTTTACTAATACCTCCCATTCATCTAATAATCTATCAGCATCCGCTGAACTAAGGGAAGAAAAATCCGTTACTGCAGGTTCCTGATTTATGGTATCGGCTGCCACATTACTTTCATCGGTCTGTACCTGCTGCTCGGAAACGGTATCCTCATCAGCTTGATTAGCACGCTCAGAATTACAGCTGACGATTAGAAATGCACAGCTTAATAAAAGGAGTAATTTTTTCATAAGAGCTAATTTTAGATTTTTCCTTAAAAAGGGGCAAAAATAATGCCGACAAAAAAAGTGCGGAATCTATCCGCACTTCAATTACTTTAATATTCTTTTGATCTTATTTGATTTTTTAATCAATTTATACAGCTTATCATAATTCTCATCTTCGAGCGCATCGTGTAAACTTTGCAGCTGTTTGATATGCTCTTCTAATACTTCGAGTACATTGGTCCGATTTTGTTTGAAAATCGGAGTCCACATATCTGGAGAGGATTTGGCTAAACGTACTGTAGATTCAAATCCAGAGCCTGCAAGTTCAAAGATTCGTCCCTGAGACTTCTCTTTCTCCAAAACTGTGAGTGCTAAGGCAAAGGAAGTCAAATGGGAAATATGCGATACATATGCGGTATGCATATCATGCTCATGCGCTCCCATAAATGAGGTACGCATATCCAGTTGCTCCGTAATAGAATCTGCAATTTCAAAGGCATCTTCATCCGTTAGATTAGCCTCTACATATACCATCATCTTTCCTTTGAATAGATCCGCAACGGCAGCTTCAGGTCCAGAATACTCTGTTCCTGCCATAGGATGGGCGGCGATATAGCGGCCCCGTTTAGGATGATCATGAATCACATTCAGGATATTCTCTTTGGTCGAACCCATATCGATAATCACCTGATCTGTGACCTGATCTAAAAGATCGGGTAGTATATTCATAATGGCATCTACAGGTGCCGTTAGGATAAGGACCTTACATGTTTTTAAGGCTTCTTCAAAAGTTGCAGACTCATCAATAAAGCCAATTTTTTTGGCTTTCTTTAAGTTATCTTCATTTTTATCGATTCCAAAAACAAGATCACAAAATTTTGTTTCTTTCAATCGAATGGCAACGGACCCACCAATAAGTCCGACACCGACTATAGCTATATTCATTGTATAATATCCTTAAATCCCCGCTTTAATTCGTGCAATAGCATCATCTAAAACGGCTTCAGTTGCACATAGGCTGATCCGAATATATCCGTCTCCAGCATCTCCAAAAATTCCTCCTGGCGTAATAAATACGCGCGTCTTCACTAATACCTCATCCGATAATTCATAACCTGAGGTATAGGAATCAGGTATGGCTGCCCATACAAATAGGCCCACTTGATCCTTTCTATAGCTACAGTTTAATAAATCCATAATCTCATAGACCTTGACGCGACGTTTCGCATATTCCGCATTTAGCTCCTTATACCAAGAAGGATCCAATTGAAGGGCTTTTGCTGCCGCAAGCTGTACTGGAAGGAACATGCCCGAATCCATATTGGATTTAAAGCGCATGACCTCATTAATTCGTGCTTCCGCACCGACCAGCATACCGACACGCCATCCTGCCATATTCGATGATTTACTCAAGGAGTTTAATTCTATGGCGACATCTTTAGCTCCTTCCACCGAAAGGATACTCATCGGATGGTCATTTAAAATAAAGCTATATGGATTGTCATGGCATATTAAAATCTGATGTGCCCGAGCAAAAGCTATAAGTTCAACATAAAATTCCAAGCTTGCCGAAGATCCCGTAGGCATATGCGGATAGTTAATCCACATCATCTTGACCTTGGACAGATCACGCTTGGCTAATTCCTGAAGATCGGGTAACCAATTATTGTCGGCACTCATACTATAAGAAATACCAGTAGCTCCTGAAAGGCGTACCGCAGCAGCATAAGCTGGATATCCTGGATTAGGAATTAATACTTCATCTCCTTCTTGCAGATAAGTCATGCAGATATGAACAATCCCTTCCTTAGAACCGATCAGGGGCAATATTTCTTTTTCTGGGTTTAATGTAACGTCGTAATATCGATAATACCAATCTGAAATAGCCTGTCTTAAAGCGGGAGCTCCTTTATAATTTTGATACGCATGCGTATTGGCTAAGCTCGCTTGCTCCTTAAGTTCCTGAATAACATCAGGGTGAGGAGGTAGGTCAGGGCTTCCAATACCAAGATTGATGACGCGAATACCCGTAGCATTCAACTCGTCAATTTCACGTAACTTCTTCGCGAAGTAGTATTCTTCGGTATGTTGCAACCTTTTGGCAACTTCTATTTGCATTATCATTTTAATTTTACGAATTACAAAAATCTAAATTAGGGTATTATGAGATAAAAAAGAAGTTTATTGTTCAAAAAACGTATTCTAGAAGCATAATTTGATGATTTTTATTTTCCTGACGGAAAATATCAATCTTATGCAAGATTTTAAAGAGTTCCTCCATCCTAAGGATAGTTTTAGTACTTTTGCTGTCTAAGTGTCTTAAATGAAAACATATTTTAGATTATTATCATTCGCAAAACCTTTGGGGAAGTACGCCTTTCCTTATATTATTTGTACCCTAATTACCGTTGTATTTAGTACATTAAACCTCGCTCTTCTGGCGCCCTTATTACATACCTTATTTAATACGAATAAAGAGGCACAGGCAGCGACTTTAGTACAGCCTGAAGGATTAGATGTACTCGCTTATTTTAATTATTATGCGAATTTAGCCAATCAGCAATTTGGAGCTTATGAAGCGCTAAAGTTTGTCTGTATCGCTATTGTAGCATCTGTATTTATCTCTAATGTATTCCGTTATCTCTCTCAGCGGATTATGGAAAATTTACGTATACATACCTTATTAAACCTGCGCAAATCAGTTTTTAATAATGTGATGGATATGCATTTGGGTTTCTTTAGTAACCAACGTAAGGGAGATATTATTTCAAAAATATCCTCCGATGTGCAGGTGGTTCAATTTTCAGTAACCGGCACCTTACAGGTTGTTTTTAAAGAGCCTTTACAGCTTATTGCCTACTTAGTTATGTTGTTCTTAATCTCCGCTAAGTTGACTTTCTTTGCGATGTTAGTTATTCCGGTATCGGCATTTTTTATATCCAAGATTGTAAAAA
>DAIQRP010000095.1:251-10573 GCA_036786125.1 Sphingobacterium sp. | reverse complement strand
GGTCATCCTTTAGGATGTACAGGAGCCAAATTAACAGTGCAGGTTCTCCATGAACTGAAGCGTAGAGATAAGAAGTATGGGATGGTTACGATGTGCGTTGGAACGGGGCAAGGTGCAGCGGGAATTTTTGAACTATTATAAACTAGAAATTTAAAATCTAAAATTATGAGTCAAGAAACTAAATTAAATAAAGCTATAAAAGGGGGCGAATTTGTAATTCGTGAAACTGATTATCAAGATATTTTTATTCCTGAAGAGTTTGATGAAGAAGCAAAAATGATTCGTCAAACCTGTACCGACTTTTTAAAAGCAGAAGTCTTAAATAAATTAGACCGTATCGATGCGCAGGAGGAAGGCCTGATGCCGGACTTACTCGAAAAGGCTGGAGAACTCGGCCTCTTAGGGGTTTCTATCCCTGAGCAATACGGTGGCTTTGGAAAGAATTTTAATACTTCTATGTTAGTTGCGGATGCTGTAGGTGCAGGATTTTCATTTGCCGTTGCTTTATCAGCACATACGGGAATAGGTACACTGCCTATCTTATATTATGGAAATGATCAACAGAAGGATAAATATATCCCCAAACTAGCTACTGGAGAGTGGAAGGCAGCCTACTGCCTGACGGAACCGAATTCCGGTTCTGATGCCAATTCTGGACGTACCTCTGCCAAATTAAATGAGGCAGGAACACATTACCTGATCAATGGTCAGAAGATGTGGATTACCAATGGGGGATTTGCCGATATATTTATTGTATTTGCCAAAATCGGAGAGGATAAAAACCTTACGGCCTTTATTGTCGAACGTGATTTTGGAGGCATCAGCATGAATCCCGAAGAGCATAAATTAGGAATTAAAGGTTCTTCTACCCGACAGGTATTTTTTAATGATACGCCAGTCCCTGTAGAGAATATGCTTTCAGAAAGAGAAAACGGATTTAAAATTGCCGTTAATATTTTAAATATTGGACGTATTAAATTGGGAGCAGCAACAATAGGTTCTTCCAGAGAGGTGATTTCTACTGCTGTAAACTATGCGAATGAGCGTATACAGTTTAATCTGCCTATTTCTAAATTTGGAGCTATTCGTTATAAACTTGCCGAAATGGCTACTCGACTATTTGCCGTTGAGTCGGCTTCCTATCGTGCGGGACAGAATATTGATGATGCTTATGATCAACTTATTGCCGATGGCATGGAGTCCACTAAAGCGAAATTAAAATCAGTAGAGCAGTTTGCCATAGAATGTGCGATTATTAAAGTTTGGGGCTCTGAAGCTTTGGACTATATTGTGGATGAAGGCGTACAGATATATGGAGGTATGGGGTATTCCGCAGAGGCTCCTATGGAAAGAGCCTACCGCGATTCACGTATCAATCGTATTTTCGAAGGGACCAATGAAGTCAATAGGTTATTAACCGTGGATATGTTGCTCAAACGTGCTATGAAAGGTGAAATCGATCTGATGGGACCGGCTACCGCAGTTGCAAGTGAGTTAATGGGTATTCCAGATTTTGCCGAACCCGATGAAGCCGCATTTGCTGCAGAAAAGAATATAATAGCTAATTTGAAAAAAGCAGGTCTACTGGTCGCTGGAGCAGCAGTTCAGAAATTAATGATGACCCTGTCTAAAGAGCAGGAAATATTAATTAATATCGCTGATATAATCTCCTATGTATATGTAGCTGAATCCGTTTTATTAAGAGCCGAGAAGTTATATCACCTAAAAGGTGAAGAAGAAGCGGCATATGCGTATGATATGGCCAGGATTTATTTATATCGCGCTATAGATCAAATTTATCTCGCTGGTAAGGAAGCATTAAATTCCTTTGCCGAAGGGGATGAGTTAAAAATGATGTTAGTAGGCTTAAGACGTTTTACCAAAGCGGAGCCTTTCAATATCAAAGAAGCTAGACAGCGAATAGCTCAAAAAATTATTGCAGAGAATAAATATTGTTTTTAGGTAGTTTTTAGGAAGCGGCGAATTAGCCGCTTTTTTTGTTTCTCAACTTGCAATTATTGTTTATCTTGCTATTCAATAATTTGAGTGACAACAGTTAAACTCGCTAAACCTAAAAATTAATGAATACTGAAAAACCTACATTTTCCTTACATGAGGATTGGGTAGTGGTTATCCTTGGATTAGGCATTATTGCCCTTTCTTTATCGGGTATCATTGTTCCCAAACCTACCTTTTCCTGGACGAATGGCTCCGAATTATTAGATCGACTTATCAACCCACAAAATATCCAAGCCATTCTGGGGCAATTTATTCTGGTCTTTATAACGGCTATATTAGGAGCCATCCTGACGGGCAAATCAATAAAACACCTGCTTTTTGTATTTCCAGCAGTCTATATCCTCACCTTATTCGCTTTACTATTAGCGGGAAATGAAACCGTGAAAACCTTTAATTTGGAAGCCGTTATTTTTAGTTTGGGAATAGGCCTGGCGATCTCCAATTTTTTTAAGCTACCCGATTGGTTTAGAGCGGCCCTTTCTACGGAATTATATGTAAAAATAGGATTGGTACTTTTAGGGACAACGGTGATATTTTCCGATATTCTAAAAGCCGGCTCTATGGGTTTAATACAATCTTTAGTGGTCGTCCTTTCGGTATGGTATTTTGCATTTTGGTTATGTAAAAAAATGAAAATTGATGCCGAGTTGACGATGATGATTTCTTCGGCAGTTTCGATCTGTGGCGTATCGGCAGCTATTGCGACCTCGGGGGCAATAAAAGGGGACTCCAAGAAACTATCGTATGTTATTTCTATGGTCTTAATCACCGCGATTCCCATGATGGTATTTATGCCTTATTTAGCTTCTTTAATGGGTTTATCACAGGAGGTTACGGGAGCTTGGTTAGGAGGGTCTATAGATACGACAGGAGCCGTGGTCGCTTCGGGTTCTTTAGTGGGAGAGGAGGCCTTAAAGATTTCTACTATAGTCAAATTTTCCCAAAATGTATTATTAGGCATTGCCGCTTTTGCGATCAGTATATATTGGTCCTATCGAAAGCCTGATGATAAGTCGCTGGCGGCAGAGAAACCGAGTTTGAAAGTCATATGGGATAGATTTCCGAAGTTTGTACTCGCCTTTTTAGCGGCTTCTCTACTCTTTTCTTTTGCTGTGCCAGAGCCGACTGTTGCTGCTGTTAAGGAAAGTTTAAAAAGTCTGCAAGCACTCTGGTTTGCCCTGGCATTTACCAGTATTGGACTGGAAACTAATTTTAAAGAACTTTTTGTACATAATTCTAAAAAACCATTCTATGCTTTTATAATCGCCCAGGGATTTAATATTATCATAACCTTGCTCATTGCTCTGATTTTATTTTAATTAAAAAAAATTATGGAATTCAGCATAATTTAGCATCATACTGCTGAGGCTGTATGGCTATATCACGGTAGGAATCGGAATCAATAATGGGCTATATAATGACAGAAAAAGAGCTATTACAAGAATATTATCGAACGGGAGAACTAGAGATTCTTGGAAAGCTTTATGCACCCTATATGTCATTAATATATGGGGTGTGTTTTAAATATCTGAAACAGGAAGCCCGGGCAGAAGATGCGGTGATGTCTATCTTCGAATCGTTAATTCAGAAGTTACGTGTACATGAGGTAGAGCATTTTAAAGTTTGGTTATATAGCTTGGCTCGGAATTTCTGTCTGATGGAGCTTCGAAAGGATAAGCGCTATCAGGAGGAAGAGTTAAAAGATGATCTAGCGATAGAAGAAGTTAGCTTTCGTTGGGAAGAGCAGGATTTTAATAAATTGGAAGACTGCCTATCGAAGTTGAATACTGAACAGCAGCTTTGTGTTCGCCTTTTTTATCTGGAACAAAAGTGCTATCAGGAAATTGCCTTACTGACGGGATACGAAATCAATAAGGTGAAAAGTTATATTCAGAACGGCAAGCGTAACCTCAAAATTTGTATGGAGAAAAAATAATATGAATCAGCACTATCAACTTTCAAGAATACATAATTATGTAGCAGGGCTTATGAGTCAGGAGGAGATGTATGCCCTGGAACGAGAAGCTCTGGAAGATCCATTTCTTCAAGATGCGTTAGATGGATATAAACTTCAAGAGGGGGTCAATATAAATCACCTCAGCCTATTGCAGCAACGCCTGTCGAAACGAGTAGCTCAAAAAGCTGCTGATCGGAACCAACAGTTTTTTACCTGGCAGCGCCTATCGATAGGTTCTTTAGCTGCGGTATTATTTGTTGTGGCTTGTACATATATGCTGTTGCGTAACTCTTATTTAGGGACAGATCATAAAGGGCAAGAAGTTCATTTAACCCATCCCTTTGAACATAGTATAGAAGTAAATCCGGTTTATGATGCTGTAGATAATAATGCCTTTCCCACACAGGGATGGAAACATTTTAATGAATTTATAGTCTCTAGTAACCAAGTTACTGAACAGGGAATGGTACATATTCAATTTCAAATTCAAGATGGCAGACCCACAGAATTTAAAGTTCTACAGTCTGATTCTCGTAACTTAAGCGCAGAGGTGGAACGCCTCTTACTGATTGGTCCCGATTGGTCAGGAAATCAGGCAGAAATTACCGTAGAATATCATAAGTAAGTCTGAAATTTCATATATAAGAAAAGCTCGATGAAAATCGAGCTTTTCTTATATATAAGCGTACTTATTAATCTTCAATCCAAGTTACTTTCTCTTCAATGGACGAACGCACAGGCTCTCTAGCCTCAGTTTGATGATGTCCTAAATAGAAAATACCGATACATTTCTGATTTGGCGTCAGCGCTAAGAAATCCCCTAAATGGTTAATGAGACCTGGAGTTGCCCAGTATCCACCTAAGCCTAAAGACTGAGCTGCAAGCCACATATTTTGTACGGCACAGCTTGTCGCCGCTAATTCTTCCCATTCTGGAACGTCTCCTGTATAATTAACGACCAATGCAATAGCTACTTGAGCAGATGTAGCTTTCTCACCCATCGTAATTTCCGTCTTTTCAGTATACTTCTCCGCCGGAGTAACCGCTTTATAGATTCGAGAAAGTTCAGTTCCTAATTTATTTAAGCCTGTTCCTGTGAAGACTGTAAATCTCCAAGGTTGAGTTCTTTTATGAGTAGGAGCGGCGTTAGCAGCATTTAATAGGGTTAAGATATCTGCTTTACTTACTTCTTCATCGGTGAAGTTCGCTTGAAATACAGATCTTCTATATTGTATAGCCTTTAAAACGTCGTTTGATAACATAAATATATATTCTTTAAATAGTGAATTTTATCCGTTTGAAATTACGATTATTTTTCTTCCCAAAGGGCTACGACATGTAAAATCGTCAATACTGCCTTTTGCATATCCTGCACAGAAACCCACTCTTGTTTACCGTGGAAGGCATGTCCTCCAGCAAAGATATTCGGACAAGGAAGACCCATAAATGAAAGACGTGAACCATCTGTTCCTCCGCGGATACTTCTGCGTTCAGCAACCATACCTGCTCTTTCAATAGCTTCCATACCGATTTCCATAATTTGAGGATATTGATCTAAAATTTCCTTCATATTACGGTACTGTTCAGTGATCTCTAAGGTATAAGAAGTCGCAGGATATCTAGCAACCACATCCTGAGCAATAGCTTCTAATTCAGCGGCATGCTGAGCTAGATTCGCCGTAAGGTGATCCCGGATAATAAAGTGGATCTCTGCTTTTTCTACTGTTCCTGAAATTGTTGCGGGATGTATAAATCCTTCTTTTCTATGGGTACTTTCTGGAGAAAGACGATCTGTTGGAAGTTCATCGATAATAGCAGCAGCAATTTTCACCGCATTCTGCATTTTTCCTTTTGCAAAACCTGGATGCACAGAAACCCCGTGTATAGTTAAGGTAGCAGCATCGGCAGAGAAGGTTTCATCTTCAATGGTGCCGGCTCTTTCCCCATCCATGGTATAGGCGAAATCTGCAGCTAAGCGTTTTAAATCGGCCTTATCTACCCCTCTACCAATTTCTTCATCTGGGGTAAATAATATCTTGATTGTTCCGTGTTTTATTTCGGGATATTGCATCAAGAGGCGAGCAGCATCCATAATTTCTGCGATTCCAGCTTTATCATCTGCGCCTAAAAGTGTCGTTCCAGAGGCTGTAATAACATCATTTCCGATCTGATTCGCTAGATCGGGATGTTCTGCATATTTAATAACAATATTTGTATCATCGGGAAGGACTAAATCCTGACCTTGATAATTAGTATGAACTAAAGGTTTAACATCTTTTCCAGAAGAGTCTGGAGAAGTGTCCATATGAGAGCAAAAGCAGATAACAGGAACCTCCTTCTCAGTATTGGAAGGAATGGTTGCATAGATATACCCATTCTCATCCATAGCCGCATCAGTAATTCCTAAGGCTAATAACTCTTCTACTAATAGGCGACCTAAGTTTTTTTGTTTTTCTGTAGATGGACAAGTAGGGGAACTCGCATCCGATTGAGTGTCTATTTGTACATAACGTTGGAATCTTTCGGATACCGAAAAATCCTGTATATTATTTATTTCGAATTTACTCATATTCCTTAAATATCATTAATGTGATTATCCGCACAAAATTACAAAAGAATGTAAGGAATTACGAATTTTGAGTTTATTGTTCTGGAATTAGAACCGATCTGTAGGAGCGAATAGGGGGGAAATAAAAAGTCCCTGAAAAATCAGGGACTTTTTATTTATTTTTTGGAGTCTGCGTAACCAAACACTTTTTGAAGTAAGTCTGTATTTCGAGAGCCCGCAATATTGGATCTAATTTTTAACTCTTCCGTAGCCACTTGGGTAAATAAACCGTCAATTGCCTTTTGAGTTACATATGCATTTAAATCTGTATTCACCTTTTCACTACTTAGAGGAATAGCATTATATGCTGAGGTTAACTGATTCCAATAGGTGCTTACATTATTTTTTCCTAAAGCAGCTTCTACAATAGGGCTAAATTTAGTCGTTAAAGTCGCCGATGTCGTACGTTTAAAAAATGTCGTCGCTGCATCCTTATTTCCAGACAGTAAGATATTATAGGCATCTGTAACTGTCATCTGCGATAAGGAGTTCACAAATACTGGAGCGGCTTCTTTAACGGCAGTTTCTGCAGCCCGATTTAAGCTCAGTATAAATTGATCACATAATTTTCCCATGCCTACACTACGCAGTGTCTTTTCAATCTTTTGGGACTCTGCGGGCATTAAGATTTTTACGGCGGCATTTCCTAAGAAGCCATCAGTAACCGATAGCGTTTGAATACTATTGTTTAAGCCATTATTTAGGGCTTGCTTAATTCCTGATGCCATTTCCACGTTGGAAACTGAAGCAGATTGATTTCCTGCAGCTGAACTAGGCGTATTCTGCATCGCCGCGACTTGGTTCACAGCATCACAGCTCGAAAAGGTCGTCCACGTCGTTAAGGTTAGGGCTAATAATGTAAATGATTTCATTGCGATCTAATTTTATCACAAAGATACGAAATTACCACTGAAGCTCTGCGCTTACTGGAAAATGGTCCGATGGATATTTTCCCATATATGTATCCGTTAAAATGCCATACTTAATTACTTTAAAATTTGGAGTGACAAAAATATGGTCGATTCTCTCATCGGCAGTAATACTTTTTCCAAAATTATTAAAAGTAGAGTTTAATGCATATTTATGCTTCGCAATAATATAAGCATCCTGTACAACATGGGAGTTCGCTAGAACTTTATATGCATCATTATGCTGATCGATATTAAAGTCTCCAGAAAGTATTAAAGGCAGATCTGCTGCAAATTCTTTCGCTTTTGCTAAGATTAAATCCGCAGATTGCTTACGGGCTTCTTTACCAATATGGTCGAAATGGGTATTCATAAAAATAAATGATTTACCATTTCTTTTATCTTTAAAAATTCCCCAAGTACAGATGCGTGGAAGAACGGCATCCCAGCCTTTATTGGGATGTTGCGTGTCCGTACCGGATAACCAAAAGGTTCCCTGTTTGTGGACTTCAAAAAGATCTTTGCGATAGAATATCGCAGAGTGCTCCCCTTGTTCAGCTCCATCATCACGGCCTACTCCAATATAAGCGTACTCTGGAAGCAACTGTAACATATCTTTAATCTGATGGATAAATCCTTCTTGTATACCAAAGATTTCGAAATCGTGATACTGTACCAATGCCGTTAATGGGGCCTTCCGGTCCTGCCATAGATTCCCAACGTCTCCGGAAGTTTCTAAACGGATATTATAACTGGCTACTTTTAACGTTTGAGCAGATATTAACTTACTGAACAGTAGTAGTATAGCGATACTCAATAGACGAATCTGCATTTTATTTTCCTACCAATAATTTGTTCAATAACTCAGGCTCATCCGTACTGATGAAATCTACTTTTTGATCGATAAGCTCCTGCATATCTGCCTCTTGATTCACCGTCCATGCATTCACCTTTAAACCTAAATTATGGGCATCTTTAATCCAAGTAGGATTTTTCTTATATAGGGAATAATGGTAATCTATACCTGCCAAACCATCGGCTTTAACCTGTGCTGGACTAATATCACCCGTTAAGTAATATACTTTAGCTTTGGGATCTAAGGCTACAAATTTCTTACAAGCGTCATAGTCAAATGCGATATATTCCACCTGTTTTTGAAGGCCTAGTTTTTTCACCATTTTATAAGTAGCTTCTGCAGCCTGAAGGGTTCTTTCTTTGGAAATTTTACTTGTTTTTAGCTCCAGAATAAATTTTGTTTTTTTCTGTTTTGCTCCAGCTTTTAAGAAATCCGCTAATTTGGGAATAGCTTCTCCATTGGGATGTTTCTTCGCCAGCAGATCTGCATAGGTAGATTCTTCAATTTCAATGCCGTAGAAATCATGGTCATGATTTACAACTAAAATATCATCTTTAGTCAGGTGTACATCAAATTCAGAACCATAGCTATTTAATTTAATGGCTTCTTGCAGAGAGGCAATAGAGTTCTGAGGGGTATGGGTATTTTTCC
Source organism: Sphingobacterium sp. (assembly GCA_036786125.1). Classification (GTDB taxonomy): domain Bacteria; phylum Bacteroidota; class Bacteroidia; order Sphingobacteriales; family Sphingobacteriaceae; genus Sphingobacterium. Next base: position 1,574 of record DAIQRP010000095.1, on the reverse strand, counting down.
AAGCTCCACGGTGAGCAATTAACTGTTGTGCTTGAAGAGTTGAGGTCGCTAAGATTCCACTAAACAAAGTTAGTGTCAATAGAATTTTTTTTTTCATGTTTTTAAGGTTGATCCTATTGTATTTCAAATAGGATGGATTTAATATGTATTATAAAAGCAAAAAGGTGAAAATGACTTCATCGGCTTTTGATAAGCTAAATGTAAACAATTTTCACCTCTTGAATATAAACGTAATATTAAATTTACGTCTGATGCACTTTAAATTTTACCTTCCCATTCCTGATAGAATTGTTGTAGGAAATCCTCCATATACTGATGGCGTCCTTGAGCAATTTTTTTTGCCGTATCGGTATTCATCTTATCTTTTAAGAGTAATAGTTTCTCATAAAAGTGATTTATTGTGGGCGCTGTAGATTTTTTATAAGCTTCTTTGGAATAGGCTGTTTCTACAGGGATTTCTGGGTTATAGATTTCTCTATTTTTGTAGCCTCCGTAATTAAAAGCGCGGGCAATTCCAATGGCTCCGATAGCATCTAAGCGGTCGGCATCTTGCACAATTTCCAATTCTTTAGAATGAAATTTCACCTCTCCTAAACTGGCTTTATAAGACATGTTTAAGATAATGGCTTGTACATGTTCAATGGTCGCACTATCCACCGCAATAGAATTTAAAAATTCGCCTGCAATTCGCGGACCGATACTCTCATCCCCATTATGGAATTTGCTATCAGCGATATCATGAAGTAAAGCAGTCAACTCACAGACTAAGTGATCCGCTTCTTCAGTTTCTAGAATTAATTTGGTATTATTCCATACACGTAAGATATGCCACCAGTCATGTCCTGATTCAGCATCTTTAAGACGATTTTGTACAAATTCAGCAGTTTTTGCAATTACTTCATGCATGATATTCTCTATTTTAAGATTCGTAAATAACTTTAGGCTGTTCGCGTGTACCTTCATATAAATCATATTCTAATAAGCGGCAATCTAATTTACCATTATAGAATTCTGTTCTTCTAGACGCACGTAAGCCTACTTTCTTCGCCAGATCTGGATTTCCAGTGAAGACATATCCTTTATATCCTTTACAATTTTGTTTTAGATAATCTCCCATACGCTTGTAGGTTAATTCCAGTTGAGAATGTACCCCTAAACGCTCTCCATATTCTGGGTTAAACATAACTACACCTTTAGATTCCTGAGGTACTGGAGTTTCTGCGAAATCACAGACATGGAATTCAATTAATTGATCTACACCTGCAGTTTTTGCGTTGATTTTCGCGATTTCAATAGCCTGCTCTGAAATATCTGAAGCGATAA
>DAIQRP010000095.1:0-225 GCA_036786125.1 Sphingobacterium sp. | reverse complement strand
TTCTTTTTATCTACCTGAGCTTTTAACTTTCTACGCTCTTCGAAGAACTGCTCTTCATCATATCCGATGATATGCATAAAGCCATAGTTCATACGATATAAACCTGGTCTTCTATTGGTTGCAATTAAGGCTGCCTCAATGGCTAAAGTCCCTGAACCACACATAGGATTAATAAAAGATGATTTTTGATCCCATTTAGTCGCTAATATCGTTGAAGCAGCTAAA
>DAIQRP010000094.1:0-10686 GCA_036786125.1 Sphingobacterium sp. | reverse complement strand
TCAGACTACAGGAAATCAGATCATGTTGATGATCTTTTTCAAATGTCCCTTGTACCATAAACCAATCTGTCCCCTGCTTAATATGCTGAGAATCTATCGGATTAAAATAGCTTTTACATAGCGATAGATAATGTATAGCATCGAGAAGATTAGTCTTCCCTGCCCCATTTTCGCCTGTAAAGGCATTTACTCCAGGTAAAAAATCAAGGTTTGATTCCGTATAATTCTTAAAATTTAAAACCGATAGTTGTTTCAGCCACATGGAACAAAGATAACCTTTTAAAGGCGGAAAATATCTTATTTAATCTCTTCAAACTCGACAAATTCACCCGCTGTAGACGCCCCTTTTCCGGTAAACTTCGTTTTCTTTGGAGGGACAAAATCCACCTGTACTGTACCCGAATTTCTAGATCTCCGGGACTGAGATTGTTGCTGCGACTGTTGTTGATATTGAAAAGGACCTTCTTGACCTGCAAAAGGTGATCCTGCTTGTTGTTGAGCCTTTTTCATTAAGCGTTCCGCAAGCTTACGCATTGCAAAAGGGAACACAAAACGCATAAGCAATTTAAATCCTTGCCAAACAGCGAATACAATTAGTATAAATTTCAATAATGCTGCCATAATAAATTCGTTGTTACTTTTCCAAATTTAATAAATTTGACATTCATATAAGCACAAAGAATGTCAGCGTAAAATCAATTAACAAAATTTAAGCCTTTTAATAAGCTGTACTCTTCGCCTGCTCTATGGCATCTGCCAGCTCCTGCTGACGCTGTGTGCCAATAATATAAACCAGTCCATCCTTATCGGTAACCCATACCGCAGACTTCCCGCCCGCATAAAATCTGATCTTACCATTTTTATGCAGGTTATAGACAGGATTATTAAATGAAAAACTACTGTAAGCTTTCTTTTCTACCTGCACAATACTATTTAAATCAATTTTGACCAATCGTGTAGTCCATAATCCTGAAATGACTATACTCCCAGGATTCACTTGAATCCGATATAATAACATATACATCATCAATACGGAGGTAATGATAATTCCAATCCCTACGATAAAGAATAACTGCCTCGATATTAAATGATCGATATTTAAATAATATGCTATAAAGCAGAATAATGCCAATACCAATCGAACAGAAATCCATGTCTTATCCCGCCCCAAGTATTGATTCTCGTTAAAAAGTAAACCTGTCATTTCATCAATGCTAATTACAGACTAATGTAAACACTTTTTTTGTATTTTCGGTTATTTTATAACGGTTGTCCATCCGCCACTTAGCAATCCAAATAATTTCTCCATTTCCATTCACTAAGATAGGAACGGTACTTTTCTCGTATATATTTAACTTCTGATTGATAAAAAAGTCGGATAGCTTTTTCTTTCCATTCATCCCTAAAGGAATAAACACATCCCCCTCTTGCCAAGAGCGAATGCGTAACGGAAATATTAACTTATCGAAATCTATATAGGCTTTTTCTTTGGTATTGCTAAATGAGATTTCATCGGCTACAGAAATTTCAAACCTATAATTCATCCATTTGATTTCCTTATCTTCTATAGAAATAATAATTTCTTCCTTTTCAGCGATTTTATTCGGCTGCAGGATAAGTTCTTCCCTATCGAGCAATAAGGTATGTGTCGAGGACTCAAAAATCCTTCCAGACTCCTTATCCCAACAGTCTATTAAATCTTGTAGAATATTTTTTGCAAAACTATAGGGAGCAAACAGTTCATAGCATAAAGGGAGATTTTTTAGATGCGGATATAGCTTTTCCTTTTGTATATAAATAAGCCCCTGATGTGCTTGAAAAAGATCCTGACGTATGGGCTCTACAAAAGACTGCAACAACTGATAGGAATCTCTAAAATTCTGAATATTCTGCTCAAAGACATGTTCAAATTCAGGCTGAATTTCTTTAAACTTAGAAATTATATCTATGCGTATTTTATTGCGGGCATATTTTGTGGAGAAATTGGACGCATCATCCCGATATACAATCTGATTGAGCTTGACATATTGCTCTATCTCCGCAGCCGTTAGAAATAATAAAGGACGAATTAATTTCCCACGTTTGGGTAATATTCCCTGGAGTCCAAGAAGCCCAGTTCCCCGGGATAAATTTAAAAATACCGTTTCTATATTATCGTTCATATGGTGTGCTATTGCAATGCGATCACAAGCAAGCTCTTGCACTAAGTCATCAAACCATAAATAACGCAGTTCTCGAGCCGCCATCTGTATCGAAATTCGATGGGTAGAAGCATATGTTTCGGTATCGAAATGACGTACATAAAAAGGTACATGAACAGCTTCCGCATAGCGACGTACAAGCTCTTCATCCAAATCAGATGCTTCCCCTCGAAGATTAAAATTACAATGTGCAATAATTACATTATAGCCTAATCGCACAAATAAATCTGCCATTAACATGGAGTCTTTACCTCCACTGACAGTGAGCAATATACGGTCCGATTTTTCACACAATTGATACTCCTGAATGAAAAATTCTAATCTTTCCAAGAAATTCATAATTCAAAGTTAAGGTATATTTAAGAAGTTCGTGTTTATTTATATATTTTTGCTTTGTGAAACACCATCTTTTAATTGCATTTATTATCAGCTTTTGCTTCTCATTAGCCTCTGCACAGCAGAGTGATGAGCTAAAGCTACTTTCATCCTCCTATTCTGTGGCTAATTCCAAGACAGGGAATGTGATGTTCTATCGTCCTGTCTATGAACATAAGGGTTCGACCTTATCAGCCGATTCCGGCTACTTACATTCCGATGATATTGGACGCGACTTTTTTGAAGCATATGGCAATGTTATTATCACGCAACCTTCAGGGACACAGATATTTTCCGACAAATTACATTATGAGGCCGCTACTCAGTTAGCCACCTTAACTCAAAATGTACGTATGGTCGATGGACCGGCGGTGTTAACGACAAATTATCTGACCTATGATTTAAGAAATTCCCGTGGCACCTATGCCGGAGGAGGCCGTATTATCAATCAAGGAGATACCATTACCAGTCATACAGCTTATTACTTTGAAAAGACTTCAGAAGCTTATTTTAAAAATAAGGTAGTCGTGCGTACGCCGTCATTAAAAATATATACGGATACCATGCAGTATAATTCCATAAGTAAGAATACCTATTTCTTTGGCCCTACAAATATGAAAGGGAATAAAGGAGAAAATTTCTATACTGAAAAAGGAATTTACAATACCGGGAATAATCAAGCTCGATTTTCTAAAAACAACTTATATACCGAAGGCACTAAATTCTTTCAGGGAGATAGCATCTACTACGATAGAAATAAAGGATATGGAGAAGCTTTTGAAAATGTAACTTTTATTGATACGGCTGATAAGTTTAATACCTATGGCGGATATGGAGTCTATAATCAAGCTGAAGATTCGATTATGATGACTAAAAAGCCATTGGTAGTTACTGTCGTAAAATCCGATTCCACAGCTCAGAATCAGAAGGATTCCACAGCTCAGCATCAGACGAATGTACCTGTAGATTCTACGTTAGTAGAAAATAAAAAAACTGTCCTATCAGTAAAAGATAAAAAGGAAAAAGATCCTTTGCGACCTTCTGTACGAACGGATTCCATTCCTACGGTAGAGAGTCAGACGGATTCTATATTTATGACGGCAGATACTTTATTTTCCAAAGTTATTCCACTCGCAGCATACCAAGCTTTAGTCTTTAATCTAGATCGGGAGGGTGGTAAGTTAGATATAGATGATGAAATCGATTATGGCGATTCCGAAGATCCCGAAGACTTGGGGATAGATAGTCTCTCATCAATGGATTCTATCAGTCAACAGCTTGGTATCGACTCTTTATCCCACCTCGATCAGAGTGTTCCTAAAATTAAACCGCCTGAAAAAAAGGAGGAAATCAAAAAAAGTAGTAGTCCAGTTAAAGCACCGCTTAAAGCACCGGCAAAAGTAACTCGCCCTGTAGATAGCAATCAATCACGCATTCAGCTGGAGAAGAACTTTAAAGCGGATTCAGTCTTAAGGCAAAAATCCGTTATCCCCGATGGCTCTGAAGTACAGCAGTTAATGAGTCAGGCCAAAGAATCGGTGGAAAAGGTCGACAGCATTCCGAAGACGCCCTTAGATACGGCCAAAACACGAATTGTCAATGCTTACCATAATGTACGCTTATTTAAATCCGATTTTCAAGCTGTAGCGGACTCCGTATACTATGGTATGGCAGATTCTATGTTCCGATTTATGGGCAATCCGATGATATGGGCTGAATCCTCACAAATTTCTAGCGATACAATCTATTTACAGATTAAAAATCAAAAACTCGACAATGCCCTGCTTATGCAGAATGCCTTTATGGTATCTACGGTATTGGATTCGGTAAAATACAATCAGTTAAAGGGTCGAAAGATAACGAGTTTCTTTACGAATAATAAATTAGATAGATTATTTGTCGATGGAAATGCCGAAAGTTTATACTTTATCGTTAATGAGAAGGAAAAAATCATCACGGAATTATTCCATGATCGATCGGCCCGAATCAAAATTATTATGCGGGATAGTAAAATCAAAAACTATGTTTCCATTCAGAAAGTAGAATCCAAGATCTATCCCTTTGCGCAGGTTACCACAGAAAATGAGTTTCTTCCCGGATTTATTTGGAAGCCTCAGGATCGACCTCAGTCTAAAGAAGATCTATTAAATAGAAAGCGGGAAATAAACATCGGTATAAGCCCGAATGCTACTCCTAAAAGCGAGGAAGCCAGCAGTGCAGAAACCCCGCCATTGAAAGAAACCCCGCCCTTGAAAGAAACTCCGCCCTTGAAAAAATAAAAAATGCCCCCAAAAAGTATCTTACTTTTTGGGGGCATTTAATTTATAGATCTCTTATTTAGTAGCTTTTTAGGAAAGCGGCTAATTTACCTACAGCTATAGCGCGATGACTTATGGCATTTTTCTCCGCAGCAGTCATTTCAGCAAAAGTCCGATCATAACCCTCAGGGATAAATATCGGATCGTAGCCAAATCCCGCAGCCCCAGAACGCGTCTGTGTAATTTGTCCTTCAATAGATCCTTCGAAGAAATACTGCTTTTGATCTAAAAATAACGAAATAACAGTTTTAAAACGCGCATTTCTATGGCTTTGATCGGCTAAGTTTTTCAGCAGCAAGTCTATATTTTGCTCCATATCCCGAGTTCCAGAATAACGTGCAGAATATACTCCAGGCTCCAAATTTAAAGCATCCACCTCCAGTCCAGAGTCATCAGCAAAACAGGAAAGCCCATATTTATGGACTAAAAAATCTGTCTTCTGCTGTGCATTTTCTTGAAAAGTTTCTCCAGTTTCCGGAATATCATCATAACATCCGATATCACTGAGACTTTTTAAATTAAAAGAATCTCCAATGATCGCTTGGACTTCGGTTAATTTATGCGCATTATTAGTAGCAAATACTAGTTCTATCACAAGCTTATTAAATTTTTAAATTCTATCCAAAAGGCTTTTTTCTTAGCCAAATCCGTTAACATTTCCTCCAAACTAAAGGTATGAAATACCGTAGAAACACGTCCTTTTTGTAAAGTATTTAACGGTATAGCAGGTAATTTTAAGGAAGGGGGATCTACCCCTAAAAGAATGATTTTTTGCGGTGTAAAGAAATTCATAATCTGTTTAAATTCAGATGAATTTCGTTCATTAGCGACATTCATTAACGCAATATCCGCCTCTGTCAGCTGCAATGCTGCCAGCATCTTCAGAAAAGCATCATAAGCCTCCGCTGACATATAGGGCTGATTCGGATCTCGGACAAGGAAAAGAATATGTTTTTTATTTTCCCCTTTAAACAGAAATTCCTCCAGCAGACCCAAATCTGGAGCTGCTGAAGGAATATATGTGGGATCTACCTTACGAGCTTCCTGAACCTGCTCGCCCAGACTGAAAATAGTCTCTGACATCAATGCCTGTAAGGCATAGGGGTTGTCGGTATGTAAAGTAGCCTTTTTCATTATTATTGACCTAAAATCCAAGCGAATACTAATGGAGCAACAATCGTCGCATCCGATTCAATCATAAATTTAGGCGTGTCAATATCTAATTTACCCCAAGTAATTTTCTCATTTGGAACCGCTCCTGAATAGGAACCATATGAAGTTGTCGAATCAGAAATCTGACAGAAGTAAGACCAGAAAGGAACATCTGTCCACTCTAAATCTTGGTACATCATAGGTACCACACAGATTGGGAAATCTCCTGAAATACCTCCGGCAATTTGGAAGAAACCTACTCCTTTACCTGAAGAATTCGCACGGTACCACTCCGTTAAGTAAATCATATATTCGATACCTGATTTTACTGTAGAAGCTTTTAAATTGCCTTTAATAACATTCGAAGCAAAGATATTACCGGTAGTAGAATCTTCCCATCCTGGACATACAATAGGTAAGTTTTTCTCTGCAGCAGCAACAATCCATGAATCTTTAGGATCGATTTCATAGTATTGCTCTAAGATACCAGAATTCACCACTTGGTATAAGTACTCATGTGGTAAATAACGCTCACCTTTAGCTTCCGCAGCATGCCACACATCTTCTAAATGTGCTTGTAGACGACGGAATGCTTCTTCTTCCGGAATACAGGTATCTGTTACACGGTTAAAGTGTGAATCCAATAATTCACGCTCTTGCTCCGGAGTTAAATCTCTGTAATTTGGAATACGTTTGTAGTGCGAATGCGCTACTAAGTTCATTACATCTTCTTCTAAGTTTGCACCAGTACAAGAAATAATGTGTACTTTATCTTGACGGATCATTTCTGCTAGAGAAACTCCTAATTCTGCCGTAGACATGGCACCGCCTAAAGAAATCAACATCTTACCACCTTCTAGTAAGTGTTGTTCGTAACCTTTAGCTGCATCAACTAATGCAGCAGCATTAAAGTGACGGTAATTGTGCTCAATAAATTGACTAATTGGACCTTTTTGTGTACTCATCTCCGTTATTTTTTTTAAATAAGTGAAACAAAGATACTGAATATTATTTATTTTAAATCGCTCCTAATGGCTAAACAAAGGCGGTTCATAGATTTTTTTACAAATGTTAAAAAATAAAAAAATGACAATTGAAATTCCGCCGTCGCTCCTATTGGATAACTCCTGTGCAAAGCGGAACTAAATGACCCATTTTTCACAGGTTTTTAAAAATTCCTCCTCGATATCCGCGCCTATTCCAAAGCCTTCAGAGATTGAAATTTGATACCCTCTATATTGAATTCCACCAATCACTGGATCGACTAGATGTCCGACCATACAGGTATCTAAATCAAAAAACTTCACATTAGCTGCTGCATAGGCAAAATGTACCTTGGCAGATAAGGCTAATCGGCTTTCCAACATACCTCCTATCATACAAGGAATCTGATATTCTGCCGCAATAGCTGCAATTTTTAGCGCCTCGGTGATACCTGAAGATTTGGAAAACTTAATATTAATATAATCACAGGCATCCGCTTTAGCTAAGCGCTCGGCATCATAATGAGTATATACCGACTCATCGACCATAATGGGAACGATCGTTTGAGTTCTGAGCTCGGGTAGCAAGTAATCCTGATAGCTGCGCAAAGGTTGCTCACAATATTGAATTTTATATGGTTCCAAACCTTGTAATGCGATTATTGCATCTTCATAAGACCAGCCTTGATTGGCATCGATACGCAAAGGAGTATCAAATCCTACCGCCCGACGGATGGCTTTAATACGCTGAATATCGGTATGTGGATCTTTCCCTAATTTCACTTTGAAAATCATAGCGCCCGATTCTTTCAATGCCAAAGCTTTAGCGGCCATCTCTTCGGCAGAGGCTATACCAATCGTAATATCGGTGATAATATCTCGAACCTGACCCTGCAGATATTGATACAGAGGCATCTTCGCCTGCTTGGCAGCTAGGTCATATAAAGCCATATCAAAGGCGGATTTAATAGTTGAATTTCCAGCAATAAAGGCATGCAATTCCGCCATTCGCTCTTCAATCGCTAAGGGGTTTTTCCCTTTCCATATTTTAGCCAATTCCTTGGCCACCACAATGCAGGTCTCCTGCGTCTCCCCAACAATCATAGGAAAAGCGGAACACTCTCCTACGCCATATATATTCGCATCGGTATGAATACGTATAAATGTGTTCTGTGCGAAATCCATTGTGCCTGTTGCAATCACAAAAGGTTCCATAGGAATACTTAAACGATAAATTTCGACTTCGGTAATTTTCATCATGATATCAAGGTATAGATTACAAATTTATAGAATCCTTTCTAATGTATGTTACAAAAATGATTTTTTGATTTTTACATGTCTTTATTTATATAATTCATAAACATTTTAATAAAATATTTAAATATTGTTAATAAAATAATCCTAAAATTTATATATTAGCATTACTATATTATTTGAGAAGAGAAAAAACAATGATTGAAAACTGTTTAACCCCGGAAGGACTTTATGATCCAAGTTTCGAGCACGATGCTTGTGGTGTGGGCTTTGTAGCCCATATCAAAGGGCTTAAATCCCATGCTCAGGTAGCGGATGCTTTAACCATGTTAGAGAATATGGAACATCGTGGTGCCTGTGGATGTGACCCTGAGAGTGGTGATGGTGCAGGAATTATGATTCAGTTACCCCATGAATTTCTATGGGAAGAATGTATAAATTTAGGTATTCAGCTGGAAGAGCCAGGCTATTACGGCACGGGCATGGTATTTCTCCCGAAAGAGAAGGACTTAAACGAGCTTTGTAGAGCCGTTATTTCCGAAGCGGTACATGCTCGAGGCATGAAACTATTAGGCTTTCGAAGTGTACCCGTTAATCGAGACGGTATCGGAGCTACAGCCTTAAGTGCAGAACCCGAAATTGTGCAGTTCTTTGTTAGCCGTCCCGATGGAGTTTCCAATACCGAAGAGTTTGAAAGAAAATTATTTGTCCTCAGAAGATTCATTATTCAAACCATAAAAACCCACCAAGAATATCCTCTACCACTTTATTTTGCTTCCCTATCTTGTAAAACAATTATTTATAAAGGTCAATTGACCACTTATCAAGTAGGTACCTATTATGAAGATTTAAGAGACCCCCGCGTGGTGTCGGCCTTTGGTCTAGTCCACTCCCGATTCTCGACCAATACATTCCCTTCCTGGTCATTAGCTCAACCTTTCCGTATGCTCGCGCATAATGGGGAGATAAATACCTTAACGGGAAATCTAAATTGGTTTTATGCAGGATTACGCTCATTGTCCAGTCCCTATTTTACGGACGAAGAAATGCAGATTTTACTGCCTGTGGTCGATCGAGGACAGTCGGACTCTGCCTGCTTGGATAATGTGGCAGAACTGCTGTTACATTCCGGAAGAAGTCTAAGCCATGTGATGTTGATGTTAGTTCCAGAAGCCTGGGATGGCAATAGTCAAATGGACCCCTTAAAACGTGCCTTTTATGAATATCATGCCACCTTAATGGAGCCTTGGGATGGGCCTGCAGCTCTCTGTTTTACGGATGGTAAATCAATCGGCGCGACATTAGACCGTAATGGCTTGCGCCCACTTCGTTATGCCGTCACTTCAGATGATCGGGTAATTGTCGCTTCTGAAGCTGGAGCCCTTCCTATTGCTGAGCATTTAATTATTAAAAAAGGACGTCAGCAACCGGGGAAAATCTTCCTAGTTGATATGGAAAAAGGACAAATACTATCTGATGAAGAAATAAAAGCTGAACTGATTACACAGCAGCCATATGGAGAATGGTTAGATACCTATAAAATCCGCATGGAAGAGCTTGCTGAACCTCGCGTAACGTATACCTACCTTTCTAAAGAGTCGGTATTTCGCTATCAGCAGACCTTTGGCTATTCCAGAGAGGATTTAGAGACCATCTTAACGCCTATGGCATTAACAGGATATGAGCCTATAGGTTCCATGGGTACAGATGTTCCATTGGCCGTACTTTCGGAGCACGCTCAGCATCTGTCATCCTACTTTAAACAGTTTTTCGCTCAGGTAACCAATCCACCTATCGATCCCATTCGAGAGCGCTTAGTGATGAGCTTAGCCACATTTATTGGGAACGCAGGAAATATTTTAATCGAAGATAAGAAGTTCTGCCACTGCGTGACCTTGGATCATCCGATTATTACATCCAAAGAGTTAGAAAAATTACGCAGCATAGACACGGGTGTATTTCAAGCGAAAACACTTCAATGTTATTTTAAAGCCGATGGCCATGCCGGCTCCTTAGAAGCTGGTTTAGAAAGACTTTGCCGCTATGCGGATGATGCAGTGCGTGATGGTTTTGAAGTATTAATTCTTTCTGACCGTGCTATTGATTCCCAACATGCTGCCATCCCTTCTATTCTTGCCGTCTCTGCCGTGCACCATCATTTAATTAAGACAGGTAATCGAGGAGCTGTAGGACTTGTAGTCGAAGCAGGTGACGTTTGGGAAGTTCACCACTTCGCTTGTCTATTGGCCTTTGGTGCGACAGCTATAAATCCCTATATGGCATTAGCTTCTATCCGTACCATGAAAGAAACACAACTCTTAGAAACGGAACTCACCTGGCCTCAACTTTCCAAAAACTATGTGAAAGCCATCTGTGCTGGTCTATTGAAGATTTTTTCAAAAA
>DAIQRP010000093.1:4095-10718 GCA_036786125.1 Sphingobacterium sp. | reverse complement strand
CGGACTGTAAATCCGTTACTTCGGTTTCGAAGGTTCGAATCCTTCTCCCCCCACATAACGCCTCTTTAGCTCAGCTGGTAGAGCAACTGACTTGTAATCAGTAGGTCATTGGTTCGATTCCGATAAGAGGCTCTTTTAAAAAGCTTTCTAGAAATAGAAAGCTTTTTTTATGCCTATTAGATTTCCAATTGAGGGTAACATTCAATATAAACCGAGGTACCATGTTCCGGATCACTTTCATAACTCAATTTACCATAGATGGATTTCACCCTTGTTTCTAAGGATTTTAGGCCAAAGGAATCTCCACTTATTTCATGGTTAAAGTCAAAACCCACTCCATTATCCTCCACTGTAATATGGCACTGTTGCTCGAAACACTGTAGCTGAACTAAAATTTCGGAAGCAGATGCATGTTTGATGGCATTATTAATTAATTCCTGAATGATTCGGAAGATAATTACTTCTTGTTCTTGGACAATTTTAATATTAAAATCAATCGCTTGAAATTGGATACTTACTGAAGCCGATTCCATGCGCTTACAATATAAACGCATCCCCTCAATTATACCATATCGTTCGACCAATTGCGGGGATAGATTATAGACAATACGTTTAAGCTCGTCATTTGTATCGTTGATGTTGACAGAAAGCTCATCTATTTTCTCATCTAAACCTTCCATTTTAAATTGATTCTTTAAATCTTGAATAGCGATTTTTAATCCCGATAGCAGACCTGCTAATCCGTCGTGCAGATCTAATGCTATTCGAGTACGTTCTTTTTCTTCAATATTCTTCATCAGGGTCATATGATGAATTAGATTATTCTGTTTGACAGATTCTATTTCGAAGGTTAGCAGTTTAATTTTATTATGTTGAATTGTTTTGGTGTGTTCGCGATAGCGGATATAGATAATAACGACAATAATTATACAAAGGATAAGGCCGATAAGTACATAGGAAATAAGCTGATTTTTCTCCAGCAGTATTTTGCTATTATCATTTTCTATGCGCAGCAGTTCCAGCTCATTTTGCTTTTGGCTCAAATCATATTGCTGTTCGAGCATATGTAGCTTATTCGTGATTTCATATGATTTGATGGAGTCTTGTTTGGCGATATATTGTTCTAAAAACTGACTGGCTAACTTATAATTGCCTTTATTCTTTTGTAATTCAGCAGAAAGCTCATAAAATTTTAACGCATAGATATCTCCACCCGCTGTATTTCTTTCCTGATCTAACTGCTGTAGGATAACTTCAGCTTCATGCCAGCGTTTCAGTTTTATAAAAGAATTAAACTTCCCCATTAAGATATTTTTATACGTAAAGGGTTCCGGAATCTTCTGAATCACTTTTAACCCTTTTTCATAAGATGTCAAGGCTTTCTGTTCATTTCCTTTTAAGGCATGTAAAATACCTTCTAAATAGTAATAGGTAGAGGTAAAGGCCGAATTACTGGATAGCTTCTGGAGTTTATTGTCAAAGATATGCAGGTATTTTTCTAAACTATCCACTTGAGATAAATTCGCATAGATTAAAGAGATAATCATATCGTTTTGGGCATAATGCTCAATGGTAGGATCTGCAGTATTAAAAGTATGATTGGATAGGTGGATATAATCAATCGCTTTATAATAATTTTCCTGACTACCGCGGTTGACAAAAGCAATGGCAATATTCCTATAGATATTCGCTAAGGTTTTCTTATTACCCATGCGCTTAGCTAAAGGCAGCAGGTCAAAATATATTTTTTGTTGCTGTTCTGTTAAACCTCGATCTCCTTTAATAGTGGCGATATTGGAATTAATTAGAATATACAAGTTTGACGCCTTTTTATCATCTAGAATTTTACTTAATTTCTTGATAGCCTCCATACTATACTGCTCACTTTTATCTAAATCTCGGTAGAAGACAAAGGTGATTTTAGCTTTAATATTATACAAGAGGGCTTGGTAATAAGGTTGCTTATGCGCTAAGGGGTCGGCTAGCAATGCATCTGCACGTTTTAAAATCATTTGGGGATCATGCTCTTCAATTGCAAGCTGTATGACAAGTTCTGCCTGAAGTTTAAATAGGCTATCTGGATTGCTCGTCTGATTTAACTCCTGTTTTAATGAATCTACTAAAAAAGAGTCCTCAACCTTCTTTTGCGCATAACCATGTGCAGCAGAAAGAAAATAGAATAAAGAAAAGCTAATTAAAAAGGGTAGGCGCAGATTAAGGTTTTTCATTAAGTAAGGCTATTATTCGCATTCTTAAAACAAGTATACTTAAAAATACATAATAATGTATGAAGTTTATTGGAATACTGTTTATATAATTAACACAGTAATCTGGAGATTTCATTTTGAATTGCCGATTATATTTTTATTTTTGTATATACACAAGCCTTAGAAAAACATTTTAATCGAGTTAAATAACAATTTATTCATGAAAAACGTTGTTATTGTAGAAGATCATCCCATTGTTCTATCCAATATGTCTTTTTTACTTAACCGTAGGGAGGATATGCAGGTGCAACAAACATTTATGCGAGGTGTGGAAGTGCGTGAATCCAGTATTTTTACGGATATTGACTTAGTTTTCTTGGATATCAACCTCCCTGATGATAATGGAAAAGATCTCTGCGTCTATTTAAAATATAAATTTCCGCATCTGCAGATTATAGGTATTTCAGCTTATGATGAATGGGGGATTATATCGGAATTTATTAATTCAGGCGCTTCTGCCTATGTGGTTAAAGGCTCGGATAATATCGAATTATATCAAGCAATAGATGCCGTTAATAAAGGAGAACAATATCTCTGTGCTATTGCGCAGCAAGCCAAAAATGCCCATCAACAAAATCCCATCTACTCCAATTTATTATTGACCCGAAGAGAAAAGTATCTTGTGGCTTCTTGGAATCTGGAGCTCAGTACGGTAGAAAATGCGGCAGCTTTAAATATTCCTATAGGTGTACTTCATGCACAGATTAAAGGTATGCAGATGAAATATAAATACCCTTCTTTTCAAACGCTTATAGAACTTCTTAGAAAGCAAAAAAGCGTCTAAAAAGACGCTTCTTCAATTAAAAGTTTGGTTTTAATAGATACTTATCGTAGAATCTAAAGATATGCTCAGCAGCTTCTTCCGCGGTATCTACTACGCGATATAGTTTTAAATCATCTTCAGAAATATAACCATTTCCTAACATGGTATTTTGAATCCATTCAAATAAACCTCCGTAATAATCGGAACCCACTAAAACAATTGGGAATCTTGCAATTTTTCCAGTTTGAATTAATGTAATCGCTTCAAATAACTCATCCATTGTTCCGAAACCTCCAGGCATAACAATATAACCTTGAGAATATTTCATAAACATTACTTTTCTAACGAAAAAGTATTTGAATTCCAATAATTTATCTCTGTCTATATATCTATTGTGAAATTGCTCAAATGGTAATTCAATATTTAGACCGACAGATTTTCCTCCAGCCTCATAAGCTCCTTTATTAGCCGCTTCCATAATTCCAGGACCACCACCAGAAATCACACCATAACCGCGCTCTGTTAACAGTTTCGCTATTTCTACAGTCATGGTATAGTATTTATGTTCCTGAGGTGTACGTGCAGAACCAAAGATCGAAACACAGGGTCCGATTTTAGCGAGCTTTTCAAAGCCATCTACAAATTCTGACATCACTTTAAAAATCTGCCAAGAATCTTTAACCTTAATCTCTTGCCATGTTTTATTTTCAAAGGCTCTTAAAATTTTATCCTCTTTCTCCATAAAATTTTTATTTTATATGCATATTAATAATCCCATCGCTTATTTTTTTGATAGGATGTACAAGATAAGTATTTATTTAATTATTGCTATTTTTGTCGTATGAATTTTTCATCTAAATTATTAGAAAATGCAGTTAACGAATTTGGTAAACTGCCTGGGGTAGGTCAGAAGACGGCTTTACGGTTGGTGCTTCATTTGTTGAAACAGTCTAAAGATGAAACATTTACCTTTACTCAGGCCATTAATCAGATGAAAGAACATATTAAATATTGTAAGATATGTTTTAATATTTCTGATTTAGAACAATGTGAAATTTGTAGCTCGCTCAAGCGGGATCGCTCTATGATTTGTGTGGTGGAGGATACCCGAGATGTAATGGCTATTGAAAATACAGAGCAATATCAAGGACTATATCATGTTTTAGGAGGTTTAATTTCCCCTATGGATGGCGTAGGACCTTCGGATTTAATGATAGATAGCCTTGTTCAACGCTTGCAACAGGGGGGAGTAAAAGAAGTCATTATTGCTTTATCTGCTACTATGGAAGGAGATACCACTATCTTTTATCTATATCGGAAGTTAAAAGATTTCGATATACAGGTGAGTACCATTGCCCGAGGTATTGCCTTTGGTGGAGAGTTAGAATATGTTGATGAATTAACCTTAGGCCGCTCGATTATGACACGGGTGCCCTATGAAAGAAATATCGGGACATAAAAAAAGCTACTAGAAACTAGTAGCTTTTTTTATGATTTTGCCAATTATGATTTCGTCAATCGATTGACGGTATAGTAAAAACCTATAGCACTGATGACTAATAAGAGCGCAGTACCATACCATAAGATATCAAATCCATAACTCGCTACTACACGCGTTCCTAAATAAGGGGAGATGATATTTGCGGCAGCAAATGATAAGGCATTTAAACCCATATAAGCACCCTGTGTATTCGGTGTCGCCCGTTCTGCCGTTACTGTGGCCATAAATGGCAGCGTCAGCATTTCTCCAATACCTAATATAAATATTGATATATATAACATGGTCCATCCTGCTTGAATCGTAAGCATACTATACGAAATTGCACATAATAGTGTACCATATACCAAGGTTCTGACAAGCGTTAAGCGATGTTCTGCCAGATGTACAATAAACATCTCCAGGACAACGATTATAAAACCGGAGAAACCCAGAATAATACCCATCTGAGGCTCGGTCATATGATGTACTTTCTGATAAAATAGTGGCAGTGTAGAGATTAATTGGAAGAAACATACTGAATAGATACAGCAAAAGACGCTAAATGCTAAAAAAGGCATATCCCGGTATGGGTTTCTATCCACTACTGGCTTTTCGTCATCTAATTTCGCTGCTTTCGGTAGGGCATTGCCTTTTTTATTCCAAAAGAATATAACAAATACAATCCCTGCTATTCCAGCTGCAATCGCATTTCCATAAAAAATCCAAGAGTAGGATATGGTGGCTAAAAAACCACCTACTGCAGGACCTACAGAGAAACCCAGATTAACGGCTAATCTATTTAAAGAGAATGCCCGTGTGATATTTTCAGGCTTAGCATAACGCGCAACAGATACCGAGTTAGCAGGTCTAAAGGTATCACAGATCATGCTTAAAACAAAGATCATAATACACATGGAGTTTACGCTGGTAAACTGGGGCATGGAGATAAATATGGGTACGGACAAGATTAAACTCGTGGCCTGCACAATAAAATTACCATACCGGTCAGTAAGCCAACCTCCAAGCCAGGAGCCACAAACGGAGCCAAATCCAAAACACATTAACACGGCACCGACTTCTTTAATATTAAAATTCAGCGCATTGGACATGTAGATACCTAAAAATGGAATCACCATGGAGCCCATTCGATTGATTAACATGACAATTGCTAGAAGCCAGGCTGCTTGAGAAAGCCCACGAAAGGATTCTATATAAATAGAAAATAATTTTTTCAAGAAAGTAAAAATATAATATGCTCCTCCAGATGTATTCTGAAGGAGTATAGTGAGTCTGAATTAAGCAAGCACGGATTCTGGTATACGACTATTTACTTCGTAAGTAGAAGCAAGAACACGTTTCTTTCCTGTACGAGGTTCAAAACTGATATCTAATCGACCTAGGTTAATTCCGCCAAAACCCACTTGGTTAACATAGGTAATTTCGCCCTTCAGGTTTTTAACCTGCGTAGGTTCTTTTAAGAAAGTATGTGTATGTCCTCCAATAATAAAGTCAATATCTTGAGAATTTGCAGCTAAGACTAAATCGGAAACCGTATCATCTTTATACTGATATCCCATATGAGATAGGCAGATCACTAGATCACACTTATGTTTCTCTTTTAATTCCTTAACCACACGCTTAGCTACAGGAATAGGGTCCAAGTATTTCATACCAGCATAGCTTTTAGGATCGACTAAGCCTTCGATATTTACCCCTAATCCAAATAAACCAATTTTAATACCTCCCTTATGTATGATGGTATAATCCTGTGTCTTTCCTTCTAATACGGTTCCCTTAAAATCATAATTCGCCGTTAAAAATGGAAACTTTGCATGGTCCAAATATTTTATAAGGCCATTTAAGCCATTATCAAACTCGTGATTTCCAAATGTGCCCGCCTCATAACCTAATTTCGTCATCAGGTCCAACTCTAATTTACCTCCAAATAGGTTAAAGTAGGGAGTTCCTTGAAACATATCTCCGGCATCTACCAAAAGTACATTTTTCTCCTGCTGACGGATTTGTTGAATTAGCGTGCTTCTTCGAGCAACGCCACCTAATCCTTGATAACGTCCACCATCCATAGGAAAGGGTTCGATACGGCTATGTACAT
>DAIQRP010000093.1:332-4033 GCA_036786125.1 Sphingobacterium sp. | reverse complement strand
GAAAGGGCAGTAGCTTGTTTAATAAAATTTCTTCTATTTAATGACTTTAACTCTTCCATCTAGCTGTGTATTAATTTCTTGGTTATTTTTAGTTAAATCTTTAATGTAGCTCATTAATCCCTCACGTACTTTGGCATCTGTATCCACACGCTTCAGTGGATTTAACAGTGCATTTAAATTATCACCACCATTAGCTAAGTAATCGTAAGTAACGAGTTTGTAGGTTTTATGGATATCCAATGGCTGTCCAGCAATGCTAATATTTTGGGCATGGCCATTATTTATTTCTAAGCGAATTCCAGCAACGGGCTGACCATTTTTATCGGCGATAAATTCTGCTAAATCTTGAACCTGCTGACCCGATAAGGTTAAGATGCTAATTTGATTTTCAAAAGGCATGACCTCAAAAACATGGCCGATGGTGACATCTCCTTTTTTAATTTCTGTACGGATTCCTCCTTTGGTACCAAAGGAAATCTGAACTTCCGGATCCAGTTGTTTGCCTATCGCTAACATCGCATCACAAAAGAAATTACCCATTAATGTCTCGGGTGCATTTTCCTTCGTTAGATAAATGGCAGCATGGCCAATAACCTCATTCATGGTGGCATCAAGCTGCTTTCTATACGGTGTATACATCGCAATTATAGCACTGTCTTCAACAATGGAGTTGTTGATTTCATACTGCTTATAATCTTTGGTTGTAGGGCTTAAATGCTTACTGCAAGAAGTCGTAAAAATCATGGAGCCAAGTAGTATACTTAGGAATGCTCCATTCCAATTTATTGCTTTCATCGGGTGAAAATAAATGTATAAAAATCCATCTTATGATGGATGAATTAATGCAAAGTTAAATAAAAAAATAAGTTAAAATCGAACTTTCTCGATTAACAAAAAATGAATTTAAAAAAAAAGCTTAGTTCATATGAACTAAGCTTTTTCGGTATAAATTAAGAAGTGAATTCTTTGGTTGATTCTAAGGACATTGCATGATTGGCAAGCCTAGATTTAATTAAATTTTTACGTTTGTAAATCATCCGTGACTTTCGTATGCGCTTGATATTTTTATTGTTTTTATATAAATTCCAATTCATCAATAGTACGGAGAGCAGGATGATAACTAAACCAAATACTTGTAAGCTCGTTACGACATGTGTCGTAAAGAAATGACTTAAAAATACCGCAACGATGGGATTGACATATGCATAAGTACTCACCTCTGTAGAAGGTCTTACTTGAATTAACCAAATATAGGAGCTAAATGCTAATATAGAACCAAATCCGATCAGATAAGCCAATGCCCACCAGTCCGCTGTAGCGACAGTTTGATAATCAAATCGAGCATACTCCCCATTACCTAAAGCAGTAAAGGTAAATAATAGACCAGCGACAATCATCTGCCAAGCAGTTTGCACCATCACATTTAAATCCTCTTCTGGTTTTAATGTATTATTCTCCTTCGCTTTCTTATTGCTGTATTTAGACCATAAAGAACCTACTGTCCAAGCAATAGATCCGATTACTAAAGCTCCTAAGGCAATAATGCTATCCGACTTCTGTCCATCATCTGGGCTATTCACAATCTGTTCAGCAAATAACATAATAACGCCAAAGAACCCCATAAATAGGCCTACGACAATCGGTACGCTTGTGAAATTCTCTTTCCATTTACTTTTATCTAAAAGGACAAACCAAATAGCCGCCGCAGCAGAGATAATCGCCACAATACCTGAAGAGATATACTGCTCTGCCCAGATAACGGATGCCATATCAATAAACAACAGAAGGAAACCTATCAGGCTTGCCTTAAGCACAGCTTTCCTATTGTAAAGTTTATATCCCTTTAATTTACAATAAGCCATTAAAATGATGGCTGCGAAGAAAAATCGCATGGATCCCAAAACAAATGGGGTAAAGGAATGTAAAGCTTTTTCAATAAAGAAAAATGTGGATCCCCAAACAAGATAAACCACTGCATAAGCAAAAATAATTCTTCCTTTACTTGGAGTTTGAATGTTGATGTTTGACATATAATTTCCTTTCTTACTACTCGTTAGGTATAACGAGCTCTTGTTCTTCTTTAACTGTTTCTAATACAATCGTTGTTCGAGTGGATATGATTCCCTCAATTTTCCCTAAGGTATTACGCATTAAATCTACTAATCCAGAATTGTCTGCTGTACGTACTTTTATGAGGTAACCATCGTCACCGGCAATATCATGTACTTCCAAAACTTCTGGAATTTCTGCTAATAAATTACCCACCGTCTGCTCTCCAATAATATCATTTGATTTAATAAATATAAAAGAGAGCAACTTCTGATCGATCGCTGCTGGATTAATCTTAGCATTGTATTTTAAGATGACATTTTTTTGTTCTAATTTCTTAACCCGTTCTAAGATTGCGGAAGGCGCCATTCCTAATTCTCTGGCGATATCGGCATTGTTCGTGCGGGCATTGGCTTGCATAATTCGCAAGATTTGATAATCTATTTGATCTAAGCTGTATTGAATTTTTGTCATATCGAGTGCAAATATAGTCTGTTTCGAATTAAATTCAAAATTATTTAAATAATTATGAATAATATTCTGTTAAATATATGTTAAGTTGAATTAAAATTTTTCTAGAAAACTAAAATTTGTTGATTTTCAGGCAGTTGTAAAAAATGAAACCCCCGTACAAAATACAGGGGTTCCGAATATTATTCTTTTTTAGTCTGGCGCTTCCGAAGTTAGTTTTCCAACACGGAAATTTCCAAATAGGAGCTGTTATGAACATCGTGATAAATCCGTTGAGTGGATTTGATGAAATCCTTCGGCTCGGCTTCATAAATATTCATAAATTGTTGCGGATTACGATCCGCTAAGGGGAACCAGGAGTTTTGTATTTGAATCATAATGCGATGTCCTTTCTTAAAGGTATGGGCTATATCGGGCAGAGGGTAGTTAATTTCTGTAATCTGTCCGGGTGCTAAAGGTTCGGGTGTTGAAAAACTTGTTCTATACTTAGCACGCATAATCTCAGCACGGACTAACATTTGATAGCCTGCCATTAACACCTCAGAGTTGGTATTATTAGGAGCATCCTCGGGATATACATCTATTAATTTCACGATATAATCGGCGTCAGTAGTAGAGCTTGAAATTTTTAAATGTGCTGCCAGTTCTCCTACCAGCGTTATATCCGAGGTCAGCACTTCTGTCTGATATACCTGTACATCAAAGCGCTGATCGTCAATCATATATTCACGTGCTCTGCTCTGCAATACGCCATCTTGATATGGAACGGGCTTATTGGGATCTGCAATATACTCATCCCAAGAGTCTGTTCGCTGGACAGCCTCTAGCGATAGTCCTCCAGCAGGCTGCAGGTATAACTTCTTTTTAACCACTTCAGCTGGAGGCCATTGATGAAAAGATTTCCACTGATTGGATCCAGAGATAAAAATATTAGCTGCTTGTGCGTCAAATTTGTTTTTCCCTTTGAGATAGTATTCAAAAAAAGGAAGTTCATACTGCTCTTGATAGGTGACGCTGGTCTGTTGTCCAAACAGTATATCTCCAAAAGAGGCTCCTGTAGATCTGACCCAGCCACCATGATACCAAGGGCCGGCTACTAGAAAGATATCTGTATTGGGATTTTGCTTTTCTAAGGCTTTATATGTTTCAAAAGTTCCGTAAGCATCTTCGGCATCAAAAAA
>DAIQRP010000093.1:0-322 GCA_036786125.1 Sphingobacterium sp. | reverse complement strand
CACTTGCTTTAAGTGTGGGAGAATCTGTCTAGCCATCCAAAAGCTGTCTAAATGGGGGTGGGCAAATAGATTATTCCAAAATTTAATCCGATCCCCAAAATATTTGTCCTTTAAATTTTTCAGCGATCCCGATTCTAAGAAAAAGCGGTAAGAGTCTTTTATCGGAAATTCTATGGCCTTAGGGCCCTGATCTGGAGTAATCGGTTGGGGGCGCTCTACGCCAAAAGAAGACATAAACTTAAAGGCATCATTTAAGAATAAGGCTCCTCTATGGTGGAAATCATCGCCTAGGTACCAGTCTGTTACGGGAGCCTGAGGGGAT
>DAIQRP010000092.1:10337-10776 GCA_036786125.1 Sphingobacterium sp. | reverse complement strand
AATAAAGTTCAAGCCAAATGATAATAAAGTTCAAGCCAAATTAAATTCCAAAACCTTAATAATTTTTAAATCAGCCGCTTAATCCAGGCGTTTCTCACTTAAATATTTCCAATATCTTTTAGGGACCTCCTGAATATGAAGACGCATATTTTTCCGTTCTTTAATATTGACAGCCTGAAAATAACGCTTCCATAAATCGGCATATAACTGCTCATCATCAGCATGCAGCAAGGCTCTACTTTCTAGAGATTGATGGGTATAATCCAAGGTAATTTCAACAACCTCCTGCAGGTTATAATACGCTCCAAACTTACGCTTAACATCATAAATAAGCCATTCCTGATCTGCATATCTATCTTTAAAGTGTTTGATAATTAAAGGCAAAACATTAAAATCAGGTTCCATGACAGCAAAGTATAGGCCTGTAGACATTTTCTCA
>DAIQRP010000092.1:7728-10327 GCA_036786125.1 Sphingobacterium sp. | reverse complement strand
AAAACGCATAAATGCTTTCATCCGATGCCGTTCCCTAGATACAGAACGAACGAGTTTCTTTAACTGCATGATTAAATCATTCGCATAGTTTCCCGATTGCTTCTGCATTTCAGAGAAGTATAACTTCACCAACCTAAAAATAAGTAAATGCACTTGAGGAAGTTCGGAAAGAAAAGCATAATACAACTCTTTAATCTGTTCATTGCCTACTTTTTGACGTAGACCGGCAAGCACGCGATGGGCATTTTCCTCCTGCGTATCCACGCTTATAGGCGTAGCAAAAAGTAGTTGCTGATCGGCATCCTGATCAGAAATAATCTCCTGAGGTTCCCATTTATAGATATAACTCGCGTATATCACGGTAAATAGCCCAAGCCAGGATCCATCATATTTTATAATTACGGTATTCATTTCGTTAAACTCTAAAATAAACTTAACTGGTTACTTGCCGTCTTGAGATACTTACTGCTCGATTCAGCTAAAATAAAAGCCTTAATTCGTGTTGCCGGCTTATCCGTATGGGCAGGAATATACCCCTGACAACAAATGAAATATTTGGCACGTTGTACGGCGACACCGAGTTTCTTAAGATGCTCTAAATTTAAGGCCGCAAATTTCCGAGCGGAAACAATCTTCTTAGCAGACTGTACCCCAATTCCTGGAACTCTTAAAATCATCAGGTAATCGGCTTTATTAATATCTATTGGAAATACCTGCATATTCCGTAGAGCCCATCCGAGCTTAGGGTCGACATCTAAATCTAAGGTCGGATTTGTATCATTCACAATCTCCTGAGCTTTAAAGCCATAAAATCGCATGAGCCAATCCGATTGATATAATCTATTTTCCCGAACTGTAGGAACTGCAGTCCCAATACCCGGCAGACGTCGGTCCATACTAATAGGCACATACCCGGAGTAATAGACTCTTTTTAATTTGAAATTGGAATAGAAATGCTGCGCCGTAGAGATAATCTGCTTATCCGACTCTCCAGAAGCCCCAATAATCATCTGCGTGCTCTGCCCTGCCGGAACAAATTTAGGCGTACTGCGGATGATTTTTTTTTCATCCGCAGTCCGGATAATTTCTTTTTGAAGGTAGCCCATAGGCTGTATCATATCTTCCCTTTTCTTGTCGGGAGCTAATAATTTCAGACCTTCATCTGTAGGAATTTCCAAATTCACTGAAAGCCGATCGGCATATAAGCCCGCTTCATATAATAATTCATCCGAAGCTCCAGGAATGGTCTTCAAATGGATATAGCCATTAAATTTATGCTCTTTTCTCAATCGTTTAGCTACCATCACCAATCGTTCCATTGTATAATCGGCATCTTTAAAGATTCCCGAACTCAGAAATAAACCTTCAATAAAATTCCGACGGTAGAAATTAATCGTTAAATCTACAACCTCCTGTACAGTAAAGGCAGCCCGTTTAATATCGTTGCTTTTACGAGACACACAATAGGCACAATCGAAGATACAATGATTCGTCAGTAATATTTTTAAGAGCGAGACACAGCGGCCATCTTCGGTATAGGTATGGCATATACCCGCTCCTGTATCTCCTAAACCTTTATCTGTATTTTTTCTATTCGAGCCTGAAGAACTGCAGCTGACATCATATTTTGCTGCATCTGCTAATATTTCTAGTTTTTCCTTAATACGATCACTCATAATAACTAAATTTAATAGCAAAAATATATAATACTTAGCGATATAACTAATTATATTAGCATGTTATTTTCTGTGCTTCGGAAGTCTTTTATTTTTTTAACTTTATAGGGCTATGGATCCACTACAATTATATATCAGCAAGCGGGTAATCTTCGAAAAGGAAGCCCTTACGGAGATTTCGGAAGCCTACACCTTAAGAAAGGTGAAAAAAAAGGAATTTATTCTTCAAGCCGGTGAGATTTGTCATTTCGAAGCCTTTGTAACGAAAGGAACATTTAAACTCTACTACCTTTCTAACACAGGTGTAGAACATATTTTATACTTTGCTGTGGAAGACTGGTGGATAGCAGATATGGAGAGTTTTATTCTGCAAGCTCCAGGTAGATTATATATTCAGGCCATTGAGGATTCTGAAATAAGAATTATCTATAGAGAAGCCAAAGAACGCTTATTTCTTACCTACCCATTATTAGAACGGGTTTTTAGATTGATGTTACAGCGTTCCCAAATTGCCTTACAGCATCGGATTATCAATAGCCTCGGCGCCAGTGCAGAAGAGCGGTATTTGGATTTTATAGACCGCTATCCGCAAATATATCCCCGTATATCCAATATTCAATTAGCGGCCTATTTAGGTATTACCCAAGAATCATTAAGTCGACTGCGCAGCTCCTTAGTCAAAAGAAAAAAATAAAATCTTGATGTACATCAATGTTTGAGAACAATAATGACTGGATATTTGTCTTATTCAAAAGCACATAAAGAAAAAAACAATGAATAAATTATTCTCCTTATTAGCGGCAGCGATGTTAACAGTTAATTTCGCATTTGCACAAACCACTTGGTCTGTAGACCCAGCACATACAAATGCTCGATTTTCTGTAAATCACCTTGGAATTAGCATGGTCGATGGAGAATTCACG
>DAIQRP010000092.1:7312-7718 GCA_036786125.1 Sphingobacterium sp. | reverse complement strand
CGAAAGTGGAAGGTACCCTAGAAACGCCTACAGCTACGAGTTTTAATCAGGCAAAAATCGACTTTAAAATTGATGTCAACAGCATTAACACCCGTGTAGAAGCTCGTGATGCACACTTAAAGTCAGATGATTTCTTTAATGCAGAAAAATTTCCTACCATGACATTAAAATCCGTTTCTTTCAAACAGATTAAAGGGAATCAATATGCTTTAGTTGCCGATTTAACGATTCGTGATATTACGAAACGTATTACTTTTCAAGCCACTCAAAATGGGGGTATCATCACGGATCCATGGGGCTTAACCCGTGCCGGCTTTACAGCTACAGCTAAAATCAACCGCCATGACTTCGGCTTAAAATACAATGATAAGCTCCCTTCAGGAATTGAAGCTGTAGGATCAGAAAT
>DAIQRP010000092.1:2550-7302 GCA_036786125.1 Sphingobacterium sp. | reverse complement strand
ATGATTTATGAATGATTATAGTAATATGGCACTCCATAAAATAGCGTTTTTTATTTTTAAAAGAGATGGTCTTTCGATCATCTCTTTTTGCTTGTAGGCATATTTGGGCCTTTAGAAACGATAATTTCTTCAGTATGAAGTCAGTTAATTGTAACAAAATTGGCTCATGCTCCTATTTAGTTCTACACTTTAATTATATTTGTCGCTTATGTGGTCTAAGATTATTGTTTTATTAACACTTTTATTTTATGTGAATTGCATTGCATATCATGAGAGTGCTATATACAATGCTCAGACGCAGTCTTTAGAAAATGGAGAGACGGTTATTGAATTTATTCTGGAAGATATCTTAGATCTTCCTGCTGGAGATGAGCCTGAAGGTTCTGAATTCCAATATGATGATTACCGTTCGGCAACCAGCATTTACTCCATTATTACAGTTGCTATTATTTTCTTATTTTTCAGAAAAATATACCCTGAAAAATCAATTGGATCTCAGTATGTGAGAGCTAATAAAATTTCGCCAATCCAAATTGGCTATTACCGCTATTTGTTCCGCCTCAAGCCCTTCTAATTATTCCAATTCAAGGCTCTACCCAGAGTCTATACTATAGTCCTGCCTTTAAAAGGTTAGGCTAGCTTACTATTTTCTAAAAAAATAATTTCAACTTCTTAATAATGAACACAAAATTCATGCTCTTCCCGAGCTTGTTATGTGCCTTTTTGATGGTATCATGCAATGCTAAAAATAAAGATGATAAAAAATCTAAAGACCCTTTACAGGTGCCTACTACTACTGTACATCTTTTAGATACTGTTGTTTCCCATGAATATATTTCCGATATCCAAGCGTTAAAAAATGTAGAAATCCGCTCTCGATTAAATGGTTTTTTACAGAAAATATATGTCGATGAAGGTGAATATGTCAGACAGGGACAGATTCTATTTAAAATTAATGATGAGGAGTATCGTATTCAATTAGCCTCTGCTAATGCGGCTTTATCTTCCGCTATTGCCGATGCTAAAACAATAGGTTTAGAGGTCGAGCAGACTAAATTACTCTACGATAAAAAGATTATCTCCAAAACTGAACTAGATTTGGCTGAAGCAAAGGCCGTGCGCAGGTTAACCTCGCACAGACACGCATTAATTTCACCTCGATTAAAGCTCCCTTTGATGGCAGCATTGACCGTATTAATTTAAAAGAAGGTTCCCTGCTAACTGAAGGCTCCTTCCTGACGAATATCTCCGACTTAAATCATGTATATGCTTATTTTGATATCTCTGAAAAACAGTTTTTAGAGATGATGAATGATTCGAGCTATAACCAAGGGAACTTCAAAAAGCAGGTATCTTTATCTTTAGCGAACGGGGAGAAATATGCAGAGCCTGGAATTGCCGAACTAGCCGAATCTCAGTTTGACGGTAATACAGGATCGATATCCCTCAGAGCCAAATTTCCGAATACTGCACGTAAGCTTAGACACGGTTCTTCCGGAAAAATTATCTTCCCTACCCAGTTAGACCATGTATTAGTCGTTCATCAAAAATCAGTATTTGAAATTCAGGACAGAACTTTTGTCTATGTCGTAGGCGCCGATAATCGCGTTAAGATGACCCCTTTCCAAGCGGGCGAGCGTATCGGACATTTTTATATCGTGGCCAGTGGGTTGAAACTTCATGATCAAGTCGTATATGAGGGAACTCAGAGTCTGAAAGATGGAGATACCATTCAGCCTCAGGCGATTTCAAAACAAGATAAGAAGTAATCTATTTTTTTAATTCAGAAATTATATGTTCGATATATTTATAAAAAGACCGATTTTATCACTCGTAATATCGTTGTTTATCACGATTTTGGGTGTCTTATCGCTCTTTACACTTCCCGTTACCCAGTTCCCTGATATTGTACCACCTTCGGTGGTGGTAACGGCCAATTATACAGGAGCAAATGCTGAGGTAAGTACGAATGCCGTAGCTATTCCTTTAGAAAAAGCCATTAATGGAGTTGCAGGAATGACTTCTATGTCTTCTGTATCCACGAATAATGGAAATACATTAATTCAAATTTTCTTTAAGGTAGGAACGGATCCCGATATTGCAGCGGTCAATGTGCAAAATAGGGTAACCACAGTTTTAGATGAATTACCTGAAGAAGTTATAAAAGCTGGAGTTACTACAGAAAAAGAGGTAAACTCCATGTTAATGTACTTAAATATCTATTCTGAAGATGAGCAGGCCGATGAGCGTTTTATCTATAACTTTACGGATATTAACATCTTAAAAGAGTTAAAACGTATTGAAGGTGTAGGTTTTGCGCAGATTATGGGTATGCGTGACTATGCAATGCGTGTGTGGTTAAAGCCAGACCGTCTGGCGGCATATTCTATTTCTACAGAAGAGGTAATCGAAGCATTACGCAAGCAAAATATAGAAGCTGCTCCTGGGCAGACCGGTATAGGCTCAGATCAGATTGTCGCTATGCAGCAATATGTATTACGTTATACAGGTAAATTTACTGAAGCCAAGGATTATGAAAATGTGCCTATTCGTGCAAATGCCGATGGTTCCGTACTGCGTGTACGGGATGTAGCCAGCTTAGAATTTGGTTCTTTAGACTATGAGATGGTTTCAAAAACGGATGGAAAGCCTTCGGCTTCTATTATGATGAAACAGCTTCCAGGTTCGAATGCGCAGGATGTAATTAAAAATGTAAAACAGCGTATGGCGGAGTTAAAGGAAAGTTCCTTTCCTTCAGGAATGACCTATACCTTAGGATATGATGTTTCCCGCTTTTTGGATGCTTCTATTTCTTCAGTAATCACGACACTTATAGAAGCTTTCTTACTTGTATTTTTAATCGTTTTTCTATTCTTACAAGACTTTAGATCCACTTTAATTCCGGCTTTAGCCGTTCCAGTTTGTCTCATTGGAGCATTGGGCTTTATGCAGCTATTGGGATTCTCCATTAACTTATTGACATTATTTGCCTTAGTTCTGGCTATTGGTATTGTGGTCGATAATGCCATTGTCGTCGTCGAAGCGGTATGGGCTAAGATGGAAGAGGAACACCTCTCTCCACGGGAGGCTACCTTTGCTGCGATGCATGAGGTGGGTGGCGCAATTATAGCTATTACATTGGTGATGTCTGCCGTATTTATTCCAGTTTCATTTTTAGATGGACCTGTAGGTATCTTCTATCGGCAGTTCTCCCTGACTTTAGCTTCGGCCATTGTCATATCAGGAATAAATGCATTAACCCTGACCCCCGCATTATGTGCTTTGATTTTAAAATCTCCACATGACAAAAAACGTAAAGAAAATTTTATCCAACGTTTCTTTGATGGCTTTAACCATATTTATAACAGCACCTCGAATGGATATGCTCGTATTGTTCGTGTGGTAGTCAACCGCAGGACCGTTACTCTGGCCTTACTTATCGGCTCCTTTATAGCAACATGGGGCATGGGAGCTTTACTTCCAGGTGGATTTATCCCTACTGAAGATCAAGGTATGATATATGTCAACGTGACCACCCCTCCGGGGGCCACTGTAGATCGTACCGAAACGGTTATGAATGAAATTGATGCCCTTGCTAGAAAGGAAAAATCCGTAGAAACGGTATCGACACTTTCCGGCTATAGCTTAGTTACTGAAGTTTCAGGATCTTCTTATGGTATGGGAATGATTAACCTTGTCCCTTGGAAAGACAGAGATCAATCGGTAAGCGATTTAATTGCCGAGCTTGAGGAGAAGACCAAACATATTATGGATGCGAAGATTGAGTTCTTCCCTCCACCTACAGTTCCTGGTTTTGGGAACTCTTCGGGATTTGAATTAAGAATGTTAGACCGTTCTGGAAAAGATGATATCAATGCCTTCTCTGAAGTGGTTCATACTTTTATGGCAGACTTGGAATCGGAGCCCGAAATTGGTACCGTTTTTACATCTTTTGAAACTAATTTCCCACAGTATTTACTACATGTAGATTACGATCAGGCAGCCAAACAAGGCATTACTGTAGAAAATGCGATGAGCACCTTACAGACCTTAATGGGTAGTTTCTATGCAACTAACTTTATCCGTTATGGACAGATGTATAAGGTCATGGTTCAAGCTTCAGCTGAATATCGTCAAAAACCCGAAGATGTTTTAAAACTTTTTGTTAAAAATGATAAGGGGGAAATGGTGACCTTCTCTACTTTTATGCGCATGGAACGGGTCTATGGACCCGAGCAGATTACGCGATATAATATGTATGCCTCAGCCATGTTAAATGGAGATGCTGCTGCAGGCTTTAGCTCGGGACAGGTGATCGAAGCGGTAGAACGTATTGCCGCAGAAAAACTTCCTGCAGGATATACCATAGAATGGTCCGGTATGACAAAGGAGCAAAAAGCATCTGGAAACCAAGCGATTTATGTCTTTGCGATCTGTCTCCTCTTTGTGTACCTACTGCTATGTGCTCAGTATGAAAGTTTCACGCTACCACTGCCGGTTTTATTGAGTCTTCCAGCAGGTATCTTTGGAGCATTCCTCTTTCTCAAGGTATCTGGATTGGATAATAATATCTATGCACAGGTAGCGATGATTATGCTAATTGGTCTTTTAGGAAAAAATGCCATTCTAATTATTGAATATGCTGTACTTAAGAATAAGCAGGGCATGCCTATTGCACAAGCTGCAGTGGAGGGTGCTGTCGCGCGTCTCCGTCCAATCTTAATGACCTCCTTTGCCTTTGTAGCAGGTTTA
>DAIQRP010000092.1:0-2500 GCA_036786125.1 Sphingobacterium sp. | reverse complement strand
GATACGCTATTAAGAGAACAGATGAACTGGAAGAATTTCTTTAAAGACCCTTTACTGAAAAAGCTAATCGATTCCGCCATTTCCAATAATTTAGATCTGGCGGAAGCCGTTCAACGGATTGAATTTGCTAAATCACAATTTAGAATACGGAAATCAGCACAAATGCCGGCTGTAGATTTAGCTGTCGATGCTAGTCTAACACGTTTCGGAAAATACACTGTCGATGGCGTAGGAATTTTCGACGGTAACTTATCTGAAAATATCGATAAAAATCAGGTTATCCCCAATCCGATGCCTGAATATTTTGTCGGCCTGCGCTCCACTTGGGAGCTGGATATTTGGGGAAAACTAAAAAATCTTAAAGGAGCCGCTTACCATGAGTTTTTAGCTTCCTATGAAGGGAAGAACTTAATACAGTCCGAACTTGTTGCCGAACTGGCTTCCCGCTATTATGACTTAATTTCCTTAGATGCTGAATTAGCATCTATTCGCGAGAATATTGCTATTCATCAGCAGAGTTTAGATATTATTGAGGTCATGAAAAATGCGGGTACAACAAATTCATTAGGTGTCAACCAGTTTGAAGCAGCCCTTTATAATGCTAAAGCTCAAGAACAAAAGAGTCTTCAACTTATTGTAGAGATAGAATCTGAAATCAATCAACTTTTAGGAGCCTACCAGATTCAGGTAGACAGAGCTTCTTTTGAAACGGGTTTAGATCAGGTATTTGTTAATTTTGACTTAGGAAATCCCGACAAAATGCTAGCACATAGACCCGATATTCGACAAGCGAGTCTAAATCTGATTGCGGCAGGATTAGAGGCTGATGCGGCTAAGGCGAACCTCTACCCTTCTTTAATTATATCTCCACAGATAGGATTAAATTCATTCCGTATCGAACAGCTGTTTAATTCCGCATCCTTAGCTTACTCTGTGGTTGGAGGATTAACCACCCCTTTGTTAAATCGTACGGCAGCAAAAGCAAC
The DNA here is from genome assembly GCA_036786125.1 of Sphingobacterium sp. Taxonomy (GTDB): domain Bacteria; phylum Bacteroidota; class Bacteroidia; order Sphingobacteriales; family Sphingobacteriaceae; genus Sphingobacterium. Next base: position 1,514 of record DAIQRP010000092.1, on the reverse strand, counting down.
TTATGAGCAGTACAAGTCGAATTATGGCACTTCATTTGTCCAATATGAACGTACGGTATTAAAAGCTTGGCATGAACTATTTAGCCAACTTCAAACGCAACAGTTTGTAGCGCAAAGGCATCAGATGTTCCAAAAAGAAGCACAGGTTTTAAGAGAGGCTGTAGAGACCTCGAATTCCTTATTTTTAGCTGGAAGAGCCTCCTACTTAGATGTGCTCTCTGCCCAGAAGTCGGTATTAACAGCCAAGTTAAATGCGATTCAAAGTAAGAAAGATAATATTCAGATTGAACTGAATATTTATAAAGCTTTAGGTGGAGGTTGGTAAAAAATTATAGTTTTTTAATATCCTGACGTTGATTTAACATTAAAGATAAAAATAGAGCTTAATTTTAGATAAAATAAATTTTAACGAATATGGAATATAGAACATTAGGAAATTCGGATTTAGAGCTTTCTGCCATTACTTTCGGTGCTTGGGCTGCTGGAGGTTGGATGTGGGGTTCTTCAGATCGTAATGATGCCATAAAAGCTATTCAAGCAGGACTTGAAGAGGGTGTTTCCAGTATTGATACGGCCCCGATTTATGGACAGGGAACTTCCGAAGAAATTGTGGGAGAAGCAATAGCCCACCATAAAAGGGAGGATATCCAGATTTTAACTAAATTTGGTATGCGTTGGGATTTAGCTCAGGGAGATCATGTAGGCCCGAGTAAGAATAATCAAGGTCAGGATATAGAAATCTATAAATATGCCGGTAAAGAGTCTGTTATTTATGAATGCGAGCAATCGTTAAAACGCTTAAAAACAGATTATATTGACTTATACCAAATTCACTGGAACGATTATACCACTCCCATTGAAGAGACTTTTGAGGCTGTTCATCAATTAATTAAAGCGGGTAAGGTACGTTATGCCGGAGTATGTAATTATAATGTCGAGCAGTTGAAAAGAGCTCAATCGGTATGTCCTATTATCTCCAATCAAGTACCTTTTTCTATGGTTACTCGACAAATTGAGGATGATATTGTTCCTTATTGCATCAAAGAAGATTTAGGTATTCTGGCCTATAGTCCGATGGAACGTGGTCTACTAACGGGTAAGATAAAAGTTGGGCATCAATTTGCTCCGGGGGATCACCGTGCTACACATCCCTCTTTTAGTGCCGAATCCATTGCACATACCAATGCTTTCTTAGAAAAGATTAAACCTATAGCAGAGTCACATCATGCGACTTTGGGTCAGGTGGTATTAAGATGGACTTTGGAGCAACCAGGTATTACCATTGCTTTAGTTGGTGCGCGTGATGCAGCACAGACAATCGCTAATGCCAAGGCCAGTTCTTTAGAACTTTCTATTGAAGAATTAGATTTTATTTCTTCAGTAATACAATAGGAAAGCTATTTAACATAATAATAAAAAAGGACAGCTCCAGAGCTGTCCTTTTTTTATGCTATAACTGCTTGGCTTACGCCTATAACTTCTTGGTTTTTCCTTTGTTCCTTAAACCAAAATCA
>DAIQRP010000091.1:10625-10837 GCA_036786125.1 Sphingobacterium sp. | reverse complement strand
TCATTAATTCTTATATATCTGATCCGTTCGTATCATATAGATCTGATCCGTTCGAATCTTATATATCTGATACGTTCGTAAAAAAAAGCAGCATCCTAAAGGATGCTGCTTTTTTTATACTCGATTGGATCTGTTCAGCTAGTTCCGAAAAAATAGCGAACATAAAATAGCAAACATAAAAAAAGCCCTAACGATAGTTAGAGCTTTTTCTG
>DAIQRP010000091.1:9601-10520 GCA_036786125.1 Sphingobacterium sp. | reverse complement strand
TTATTGAACACTATTTTATTTTTTCTCTATAATATCATTAAGGGATTTAAAAATTCCTTTGATTTCTTTCTCAAGCTACCCAAATAAAAAAAAACTAGCTCACTTAAAAAGTGAGCTAGTACAACCGGGTATGAATAATAAATTATTTCGTGCCTCCGTATTCTTTATTCTGTTGAAGTGGAGTATTCTCTAATTCCAATAAAGGAATAGGTAAGATTTCATTTTTATTTGGCGTAAATCCTTTAAAAGATAAAGCTGCCGCAGCTTTCTTCGTACGCACTAAATCAAAGAAACGGTGTCCTTCTCCGGCTAATTCTAAACGTCTTTCATCTAAAATTACATCAAAAGAAACAGGTTTCGTTTTCATTCCTGCACGTTTACGAACAGCGTCTAATAAATCTTGAGCGCGTTGTGTATTTCCTCCTCCACGCACTAAAGCTTCAGCTTCCAATAAGTACGTATCTGCTAAACGAATTTCATATTGATTTTGAGGGAAGTTCAACGGTTTATCACCACCACCTGTAGATTCATCCGAAATTCTTCCCATATATTTATTTAAGAAGAAACCTGTGTTTTGGTAACTATTCGCATAGTTTACTTGCTTAGCAGTTTTTAAGCTATCTACATTGGCTACAGTAGCGGTATAACGGCTATCATCTTTAATAAAATCACGTAATTCTTTAGTAACGATAAAAAATCCCCATCCAGAAACATAGTCTGGAGCATTTCCTCCTGAATTAACGGCATAATCACGTGGAGCAGACATAATATTTAATAAGTTTCCTTCCGTACATGAAATACATCCCCAAGTACCTGCAGATAAGCTCGTACGGTTGATTTCTAAAATAGATTCCGAGTTATGCTTATTACTTACTTTCCATAGATCAGCATAATTCGCTAATAACTGATTACCATAAGG
>DAIQRP010000091.1:8167-9591 GCA_036786125.1 Sphingobacterium sp. | reverse complement strand
CCGCAGCCGATTCATTGAATTTTTCCATGTACAAATACACCTTTCCTAATAAAGCTTGACCCGCAGCTTTTGTAATACGTCCACCTTCAGTAGCCACAGGCACACTGCTAGGGAGATCCGCAATCGCTGCTAATAAATCTTCTTCAATAAATGGATAGACAAATTCAGGTCCTAGCTGCTCTACATTATCCTTATCTTTTACTTCTGAAAGTGCTGATTTAATTAAAGGTATATTTTTAAACATACGTACTAAATCAAAATAAAAGTAAGCTCTTAAGAATTTTGTCTCTGCAATAAAACGCTTTTTCTTCGCTTCATCCATTTTTGTATTTGGAAGCTTAGAAAGTAAGATATTAGCACGAGCTACACCTGCATAACCTGCTCTCCACAGTTCATCCTGAGGACCTACTGCTGCTGATACCGTAAAATTAGATAAGGCTTGAAAGTGAGGTAAATCCTGAGGACCACCGCCACCTGCCAACATATCATCTGAAGCGATATTCATCGCCGCCATTTTACTTGTATAATTCCCAGACTGCCATCCTAATACATCATAAACAGCTACTAAACCATTCAATGCTTCTTGTTCATCTTGGTAATAGAATTCTTCAAAATCTGTTCCCTTAGGTTTTGCTTCTAAGAAATCCTTGGAACACGATTGAAAAAATAATGGGCTGGCTACTAAGCCTATAGTCAATAATCTAAATAAGTTCTTTTTCATAATTTCTCAATTGATAATCATCAATTTAATTCAATCCTTCTTGCTTGAGCTTAAAAACCAATATTTAAACCAAACATTACACTACGCGCTTGTGGGTAGATACCACGGTCGATACCCATACCTCTATCCGAAGCATCACCACCAATTTCTGGATCATATCCTGTATACTTGGTAATGGTAAATAAGTTTTCACTCATAGCATAGATACGTAAGCTTTTAGCTCCGATTTTTTGAGTCCAATCTTTTTTAAACGTATATCCTAATTGCATTACTTTTAAGCGGAAGTAAGAACCATCTTCAATATAGAAGTCTGAAGGATTGCTATAGTTTTTGTTTGGATCTTCTACAGACACACGAGGGTGTGAGTTAGACGTACCTGGACCAGTCCAACGACCTAATGCTTTTTCTTGCCAGTTAGCAGAAGCGATATCTAATCTTCTTAAACCTTGGAAGATTTTATTTCCTGCCACACCTTGACCAAATGCCATAAAGTCAAATCCTTTATAAGCTAAATTTAAGGTAATACCAAATGTCCATTTTGGAATTGGGCTACCTAAGAAAGTACGATCATCTTCATCAATCTTACCATCTCCATTTAAATCCATCCATTTGAAATCTCCAGGCGCTGCATTAGGCTGAATCTTGCCTCCATTAGCGTTCACATATTGATCAATTTCCGCTTGACTTTGGAAGATACCATCTG
>DAIQRP010000091.1:7230-8157 GCA_036786125.1 Sphingobacterium sp. | reverse complement strand
CATGAAGTTTTTCATACCAGCACTTTCTAGCTGGAAGATACCATCTGTTTTAAATCCATAGAATTCAAAGATAGACTGACCTAAAGCGGTACGCGTAATTGGGAAACTTGTCGACTGAAAACTTTGACCATTCGATAGGTATTCAATACCATCACCTAAATAAGTCACTCTATTTTTTAGATAAGAAACATTTCCATTAACACCAAAGTTAAGCTCTCCAAATTTCTTTTTATATCCTAACTCTATCTCAATACCTTTATTCGTCATGGACGCTACATTGGCAGTAGGGTCAGATACATAACCTAAATAGCTAGGAATTCTAACATTTTGAAGAATATCAGTAGTCTTTTTATTATACCAGTCTACTGTCAAATTAAAATCATTGAAAATAACTGCATCAAAACCAATCGATGTAGAAGCTGTCTGCTCCCATTTTAACGCCGAGTTAGCTGGTGAATTCGGGCTATTTCCAATTAAATAACCACCTTCATTTCCGAAAGGATAGTTACGTCCAGAACCAATGACAGAAGTATATCCAAAGTTTCCGATATTATCATTACCTACAACCCCGTAACCCCCTCTAATTTTTAAGAAAGATACTGGATTATCCGTACCCCAGAAATCCTCTAATGAAGTTACCCAACCTGCAGAGAATGATGGGAAAGTACCATATTTGTTGGAAGAACCGAAACGTGATGAACCATCACGACGTACTAATCCTTCTAAAATATAACGCTCTTTATAGTTATAGTTTAAACGTGCAAAATACGAAGCTACTGTATGTTTGATACCCTCAGAACCCGTGAATACACGATCATTACTTGGTAAGCTGAAGTTCATCGATGCACTATTAAAATCTCTTGCTGGCATACCGAAATATGTACCATCGATGAACTTCAGCTTACCAAGTAATGATCGTGTATTCAC
>DAIQRP010000091.1:0-7220 GCA_036786125.1 Sphingobacterium sp. | reverse complement strand
GATTCCATAGTTATTATCATCCATATAAGCCCCTTGACCTCCTAATACTGTAAATGTATGATCTGCTATAGATTTGGTATAGGAAATGGTATTTTCCACATTCCATGCCATTGATCTATTCATATTACGCGAAAAGTTCGCACGCGCATTTATCGTAGAAGAGTTTAAGTAGAATGGAGGAGTAAATGACTCTGCTCCCCAGAATGCTAATTTTGCTCCTAAGCTAGAACGAAATTTCAAACCTTCAATTGGAGAAACCTCTGCGTACACATTACCTACAATATTATCAGACCAGTTATAGTTTCCTTGACGTGTTCTCATAAAAGCTAATGGATTGCTCATCTCCTGTCCTACATGCTCAGAAATACCATATGGATTTCCAAAAGGATCACGTACAATATGTGCATTTTGGTAACGGCTTTGCGCTAATTGAGCTGGATCCGTAACAATAGCTGGAGTCAATGGATCTAAGTTAATTGCGGAACTTAAAGGTCCCCCAAACTCACTATTCGTATTTCCTAAACCAATTGCTTTATCACGTGCATAACCTATGTTCTCACCCAAGGTTAACCACGGAGCGGGTTTAAATGTCGTATTGATACGGAAATTCATACGTCTGTATTTCGAAATATCCGTAGCTACAATACCCTCTTGACTTAAATAACCAAATGAAGTATATACTGAAGCTTTATCAGAACCTCCAGACATACTGAATTCATGGTTATGACGGAAAGCAGAATTATTAAAAATTTCTTTCTGCCAGTCTGTACCTTGACCGAAACTTGCTGGATCATCGAAAATTTTAGCTTTACCATCATTAGTTAAAGCCTCATTTCTTAATGTAGCATAGTCAGTACCATTTAATAAATTTAATTTTTTAGCTGGTGCCGCAACCCCTGCATAACCATTATAGTTAATGCGTAGATCATTCGCAGTACCTTTTTTAGTGGTAATTAAAATTACCCCTGCTGCTGCACGAGCTCCATAGATTGCCTGAGCTGCTGCATCTTTTAAAACATCCATGGTTGCAATATCAGATTGGTTTAAATAACCAATACCGCCATTATCTACCACTACTCCATCCACTACCCATAATGGGTTATTATTATTTAATGAAGTAATACCACGAACACGTACCGATGCACCCGATCCTGGCTGACCCGAACTAGTTGTTACTGTTACCCCTGAAGTACGTCCTTGTAAAGACTGCTCCACACGGTTTACAGGCATGGTCTCTAAATCCGAAGCTTTAACGCTTGAAATTGCTCCCGTTACTGTAGCACGTTTCTGTGTACCGTAACCCACGACCACAACCTCCTCTAGGTTACCTATGTCTTGCGTTAATTCAATGGTTAAATTCGTTTGATTTTGAACAGAAAGAACTGTAGCCTTATAACCTACAGCAGAAAAGCTCAATGAGCTGGATGTGCTAGGAACTGTAATTGTAAAGTTTCCTGAAGCATCTGAACTTGTACCTTGATTGGTACCCACTAATGTCACGGATGTTTGTGATAACCCCGTTCCCGTTGTCTTGTCAATAACCTTTCCCGTAATACGAATTCCCTGAGCTAAGGCCGGAAGACTTAAGCAGAGAAACATACACATCAAGAAAAAAAATGTAGAAATTTTCTTCATAACATAGATTGTTTAAAATTGGATAAATTAGGGATCCCCTCCCAGAAAAATAATCGGTAAGGCAAATTTATATTTAGAAATCAATGATGTGGTAAATTCAACCCCTACATTTATACTACAAGCGTAAAAAACAGCCCCTATTACCCAAAATAAAACACTACAATTGCAATTTAAAACACTGATAATCAGCACACCAATACCCATACAAATAAAAATACCAAACTCCGTAATTCTAAGCGAAATCAAAGCTAATAATCTGATTTTCACAGATATTTTTCACAAAAATTTAATATATAACTAAAGATTTCCTAAATTTAAAGACAGAAAAAACAATTATCTACCTAGAATGAATGTGATATACCAGTACCTATTAGGACTACTTATTTGCTGCTGCTCTCCTATTATTTATGCTCAACAAGCACTTTCCCCAAAAATTATCAATTTCGATAATGAACAATATCATGCTGGATTTCAAAATTGGTCCATCGCACAAGATCAATTAGGCTATACCTATATCGCGAATTCTGAAGGCTTATTGACCTTTAATGGTTTCTATTGGAGACTCTATAAAATGCCTAATCAGACCATGATTCGAGCGATAGATATCGATGAATCTGGGAAAATATATATCGGAGCACAGGATGAATTTGGGTATTTTCTACCCGATAGTCAGGGAAAGTTAATCTATCATTCGCTAAAACACAGCATCCCCGAAGAGGAGCGTCTGCTTAATGATGTATGGAATGTGCTGCATGAAAAAAATGCCGTATTCTTTCGGGAACCGAATAAAATCATCCTTCACGACTTAAAAGAAACTAAAGTATTTAAACCCAAGGGTACCTGGACCTTTCTCGGTAAGTCAAATCATGAAATATATGCTCAGGATTCCGAATATGGACTTATGCGCTTTCAATTTGGAGTCTGGAAGCTGGTCAGCCCCAATACATCTTTTAATAATTCCATTATAGAATTAAAAAATGGAGATCGCCTAGTTTCCACACAGAATCAAGGATTATTTATTTTATCCGCGAATGCTGTACGCCCCTTACCTATAGCAGCTGCACATAGCGCGTTATATAAACATATCTATTCGGGGATAAAACTTAAAAATGGAAATATAGCCTATGGTACAGTGTCTTATGGATTAATTGAAATTTCGGAAAATGGGCAGTTGGTCCAGCAGATCAATAGAAAGAAAGATATCTTATCTAATAATATCCGCGCCGTCTTTGAAGATAATTTAGGAAATATATGGCTCGGATTGGATAATGGTATTTCCATTATTCATGCGAATAGCTCCATCAAGTATATATACCCCGACCGAGATAAAGACCTGACGGGTTATGCCTCTATATTTTTTAATAATCAACTGTGGCTCGGAACTTCAGATGCCGTATATTCAGGCCATTTAAATTCCTCCTTCCAACGCATTGCAGGCACCGAGGGTCAGGTATGGAATCTTCAGGATATTGAAGGAGAACTTATCCTAAGTCATGATCAGGGGATGATCAATCTATCAAAACCTAAAAAGGCTAATGCGCAATTCGGCACCTGGCTATTGAGCCCAAGTTCTGCCGTACTGCCTAATCCGTTTTATTATATAGGCGCCTATAATGGTCTGTATACAACTTCGCTGGCGGATTTTACCGCGGCTCCTACCGCAATTTCAGGTATTAATGAATCCTTACGGTTTCTGGTATTAGATGAAAAGACTAACCAGCTTTGGGCCTCACATCCCAATAGAGGAATCTATAGATTTACCATTAAACCAGGCAGCCATAGCATAGATAAACTCGACATATTTGGGGTAAAACATGGGCTCCCAAATGACCTGCATAACTATATTTTTAAAATCAATCACGAAATTGTAGCCAGCACGGTGGACGGGGTATACGTATTTAATACAAGCCAGCAGCAATTTATCCCCCACCCTCTTCTACATGGCATTACTAAAAATATGTCCATCCAATTTCTAAAGCAGGATGCGATAGGTAATATTTGGATGGCTTCGCAGAAAAAAGTTTTTGTGCTTAAAAAGCAAAATGAAAATAAATATCAACTGCAGGAAATTCCGGAATTAAAGGATAAAATCGTCGGAGGACATGAATCCATTAATCTCCAAGATTTAGAACATGTTATCATCGGCAGTAAAAATGGTTTTATACATATTAACTACCACAGCTATAAGCGCAGTAAACCCCTGGTTTATTTCAATAATATCATTGTGAGCTCCGAACGTGATACCTTACTGAGCAACTACCTGGCAGATAAGGAAATTCAAGCCTACCGTAAGCTCTCCTCGTTTGAAAATGGAATACATTTTGAATTTGGAAGTACAGAGTATAATTACCCTAATAATTTAGAATTCTCGTTCCAGCTCGTTGGCTATGATTCAAAATTTTCGGAATGGGATATGAAGAATGAGAAAGACTATACAAACCTTTCTCCGGGGAAATATACCTTTAAAGTCAAATCCCGATTTGGACATAGCCTGATTTCGGATGAAAAAACCTTTAGTTTTGAAATCTTACCACCATGGTACCGAACCAAACTGGCCTTTTTATTCTATTTAATTTTAGCAGCCACGGCCGGGTACTATTTTCTCAAAAATCAGAAAAATAGATTCAATAAAAAGCATGCTCAGTTGTCTATCTTACATCGTTTGGAGATAGAAAATTCAGAAAAGGAAATCATCCGCTTAAAAAATGAGAAGTTACAGTCCGAAGTGACTTTTAAGAATAAGGAATTGACAGCGATAACCATGCATCTGGTGCAAAGAGCTGAGGTTATGGACAAACTTAAAGCCGTTATAAAGGAGGCGAATAAGAAAAATGCGGCGCCTAAAGAAACCAATAACACCTTATTGAGGCTGATTAAATTGGCTGAAAAGTCGGAAGAAGAGCATCAGAACTTCTATCAGCACTTACAAGAGGTTAACCAAGAGTTTTTCGATAAGTTAAAAGCTAAATTTCCAAGCCTCACAGCCAATGAATTAAAACTTTGCGCTTATTTAAAGATGGAGCTAAGTACCAAAGAAATAGCGCAGCTACTGAATGTATCTATTAAAGCGGTAGAGGTGAGTAGATACCGACTCCGTAAAAAAATGGAACTGACTGGCCAAGTTAAACTCGCTCAGTATCTACAAAATCTCTAAGCTTTTATTTTAATATAAAGCAAGGCACAGTCGGTCTCCCGCTGTATCACTTCATTGGCGACGCCTCCCAAAAATAGGCCCGTCAATGAAGTTGCTCCTTTAACGCCTAAAATTAATAACTGACTCTTCTGTTGCTTGACATATTGCAATAATACAGAAGCTATATTTTTATCTTTAGCTTTAATGATTTCTAATGCTGGAGCTTGAGGAAACTCTTTTGTCCATCGCTGTTTTTTCTTTTCAATTTCCTCGCTCAGACTATTTTCCAATACCCGATCATGCAATCCGACAAATATAGGCCAAGAGATTTTCGCTACATGTACAGGCCTATACTGAAAGTCCGCATTTTGCGCTATAATGGATCCGGCAAGCTGATTAATAGCTTGGCTATATTTAGAGAAATCTATAGCTCCTACAATCTGTTTGTTAGCCTGCTGAAATGTCTCCGGCACGAGTAAGACTGCCGCCTGAGGAATAACTCGCACTAGTTTTTGAGGTAGACCTCCATTACCTTCCAAGCCCTGCTTATTTCCTAAAATTAATAGGTCCTTTACATGCGTCTTGCTGAATTTTAAAAATGCAAGCTCACTGAAATCCTCCATAAGTACTTCAATGGCATAGTTTATCTCCTCAGGTAATATAGAACTGACTTTCTGCTGAATGCGTTTTTTTATCTGTATGGAAATCTTTTCCAAATTAGCAACCGATTGATACTCCTCCGGTAACTCGGAAATTTTTATATTATGTATAAAGGTAATATGCTTAAAGGTAAAGATCTGCTGTGCATATACGATATACTTTAATAGAGCCTCATCCATTTCTGAAAGATCTAAGCCTACTAAAGCGTTGGTTTGCTGTGTAAAATTTATCATAAAATCTAAATATAAATTATGGATTTGTCTCCTCATCCATGACCTCTAGAACTATATCGCGATAGCTCTTCTCTTGATGTACTTTCTTTTTCTTCTCTTTTTTCCTATACTCCTCGCTTAAGCCTTTATTTAAGCTATAGCAAAGTAACAATAAAATAATAGCGAAAGGAAGTCCCGCCAAAATTACAGCCGTCTGTAAGGCCTGCAACCCTCCTCCCCATAATAATACAATGGCAATAATACCTTGTAGAAAGGACCAAAAAATACGTTGCACAACAGGACTTTGCTTAGCGCTGCCTGAGGTAATATTATCAATCACCATAGAGCCCGAATCGGAAGAGGTAATAAAGAAAAAACCAACCAGGATAATAGCGATAGTCGAAGTCACTAAAGTCCAAGGTAACTTATCTAAGAATACAAATAATGCCGTCGATAAGTCCTGCTGTACAGCATTAATCATCGTCATATCATTATCCAGTATAAAATGTAATGCAGTTCCCCCAAATACGGTCATCCATAATAAAGTAATTGCCGCAGGCACCAGTAAAACGCCTAAAACAAACTCTTTAATCGTCCGTCCTTTGGAAATTCTCGCTATAAATGAACCTACAAATGGACACCAAGCTATCCACCAAGCCCAATAGAAGACAGTCCAATTATTCTGCCATCCAGAATTTACGTAACTATCCGACCAAGTACTTAAACTGACCAAGTCTGCAAGATAGGATCCGGTATTCTGTATATAACTTTTTAAAAGAAATACTGTAGGACCTAGAATAAAGATTAAAATCATCAGTAAGCCCGCCAGAATCATATTCCCTTGGCTTAATAATTTCACCCCTTTATCCAAACCTGAAACGACAGAGATGGTTGCTATTGATGTAATAAAGAGGATGAGTATCGCTTGTACTGAAGCGGAAATTTCCCATCCAAAAAGGAAGTTTAATCCTGCATTCATCTGCTGTACACCTAAACCTAAAGAGGTGGATAGTCCAAAGACAGTAGCAATTACCGAAAAGATGTCAATACTATGTCCCCACCAACCGTGAATACGCTCTCCTAAAAAGGGGTAAAATAAAGACCGAAATGTTAGCGGTAATTTTCTGTTAAAGGAAAAGAAAGCTAATGCCAAGCCTACAATAGCATAAATTCCCCAAGCATGTAAACCCCAATGTAAAAAGGTGAATTCCATAGCTTGACCGGCCTTAGCATCGAGGTTAGCGACCTCCCGTGGAGGATTAGCAAAATGGGATACAGGTTCTGCAATACTAAAAAACATAATACCAATCCCCATACCAGCACTAAATAACATGGCAAACCAAGAGCCATTACTAAATTCGGGTTCAGCATCATCGCCTCCTAAGCGAATGCTTCCAAACTTACTGAAGGCTAAATATATACTGTATATCAATAAAGCATTTACTGTAATAATAAAGAACCATCCTAAATTTTCCGTAACCGCAGTTTGCGCACTGCTCATATAACTATTGATATTATCTTTAAATACCAAGCAAAATGCTATGCTCAGAAAGATAATCAGTATGGCGGGGTAAAAAACG
>DAIQRP010000090.1:3656-11073 GCA_036786125.1 Sphingobacterium sp. | reverse complement strand
ACTAAAAAAAATAACCTTTTTGGCTTTATTTCCATGGATAGCTTGCGCTGAAGCTGGGCATTCCAAACTTCCTGTCGTGCAGGTACCTCATCAAACGCTGATCGTATCGAGCAATGGAAGACTAATTCATTTTAATTTAGACGATCATACGGTGACTTGGGAACAGCTATCCAAAGCAGACTCCTCGGGCAATCGTAATCATTTTACCTTTGATGAAAAGCATATCTATCTGCCTTTTGAGAGTGGCAAATTTATAGCTGCAGATATTATATCCGGCAAGATTATCTGGAGCCAATTGCCCGTTTCTTCAAATGGGGGTATGGATGCTGCTATGGACAGCGATGGAGAAATAGCAGATCAAGATCATTCAGAATCTGTTTATTATATGGGCCGTCCTCTACTATGGAAAGATAAAATATATATGGCTTCGTTCAATGAGCAGCCTAAACTATGGGTGATTAATAAAGCAGATGGATCTATATTTGCCTCAGACTATATTTCAACTCGCTTTAATATGTATCAACCGGTAGTCTGTAGAAATTCTGTATTTATCAATTCTGGTCCGTATTTAGATATGTATTCCGAGCGTGGAACCCTTACTTCCTATGGGATGCATGATGATTCTGCATTTGAAAGCCCCTTATATACACAAATGCAGTCGGATGGTAAGGCGCTGTATTTAGGAGATGAAAATGGTGTATTTTATGCCATCCCATTTACCGACGGGCCTCAGGTTCTCGGGGAAAATGATATTATGGATCCAAATAATACCTTTCAGGGGCGAACAGATATCTATAAATGGAAATTCCAATCCGGAATATACCCCAGCTTAGCTGAAAATTTTAATAGCCATACCGCATTAGAAGGGGATCAATTTATTGTGTTAGTAAAAAAAGCCGAAGAAAGTAAGGAGCATGCCCTTCTTTCTATCGATAAAAATTCGGGGAAGTTACGTTGGACCTATGCTTTTCAAGAAGAACTTATCCATTGGAATGTGGTCGACCAAGAAATTTTAGCTTATCATAATTCTGAACTATTTATTTTGGATATCCATGGACAATTAAAACAGCGTATTTCGATAGACCAACAGTTAAAACCCCTTTCAAATATTCAAAAAGATCGTGCAGGAAACTTACTTTATGCTACTGAAAAAGGTATTGTTCTAATAGATGTTACGCTCAAAAAGTCCCAGTTAAAAATTCCATATTCCTTGACGCGCAATTACCATAATTACACTCAGATACAATATTTTGGAAATCAGTAAAATCACTGAAAATAGCGATTTTTTTTACTATATATTCAGGTAATTTTAAAAGAAAAATGAAATTACTGTATATGTTTTTATTATGTAGCTTATTCAGTTGCAAGGGCGCTAAAAGTATAAGCATAGAACCTATATTAGCCAGTCCGAAGCGGATTCCTGTAGAGCATCCTGAAACTGGGCGTACGAGCTATAGAAATACTTATGTAGCCCATACGCCCAGATGCCCAGCTGATATTCAGGTTTTAGGCTATTCCGGAAACCAGATTCTATTGCGCATTCAAGGGAATATTAGCTCTTCGGGATTTCATAAGCAAAAACTTCATCAAATAAGTCTACATGATAACATTATTGGAGACACCTTAGTTTTAAAATATACCATTAATTTAAAGCGTATTCCTGGAAAAGCGTCTGCTCATATCCAAGGATATAATTATGTGACAGAAAAAAAATATACTGTTCCCAAAGCCATAAAAAAAATTCAAATTGAATTATTGGAAGAACTGATAAATTCAAATGCCTCAGCTGCACATCCTAAAAAACTCAAAGAACTTATACTATGGCCTTAGATGCAAATCTATACTCTAAGTAATCTCTTTTGCTGTTAGTCTTTTTCACAGCTAGACTCTATCACGGTTAGTCTTTTTCACGGTTAGTCTTTTTCACAGCTAGACTCTATCACTGTTAGTTTCTATCAGGGTTAGTTTCTATCACAGTTAGTCTTTTTCACGGCTAATCTAAAAGCAGGTATTTTTTAAAAATAGTTTCTAAATTTAGCTGATTATATTTTTTTTGTTTTAACGGTCTGAAATTCCCCATTTAACTTAATAGATACATCCTGCACTGATGGAGATACCAGTTGGTAGCTAGTCACGCGACCATCCACCCACTTCATATCGATGCTGATATTCCCTCTTGCTTTGAGGCCTTTTACTTCCCCTGCTGCTTTCCATGCATCTGGAAGAGCCGGTAGCAGATCGATAAATCCTTCCTGACTTTGCACTAACATCTCAGCAAACCCGGCTACATAGCCTAAATTACCATCAATCTGAAATGGTGGGTGTGCACATAAAAGGTTTTCATATACTCCACCTCCCTCATTATAGTCCACTTCTTCATCTCCCACCAGCGTAATAAAATTACCCAAAATTTTATACGCATGATTTCCATCTTGCAGTCGAGCCCAAAAGTTCATCTTCCAAGCCATAGACCATCCTGTAGACTCATCTCCGCGTGCAGTTAAACTGACCCGTGCTGCCTCCGCTAACTCAGGGGTTTTATGTACCGAAATCTGCCTTCCCGGATGTAGAGCAAATAGATGCGAGACATGTCTATGGGTATTATTGGGATCATCTCGATCAGTCTCCCATTCCTGCAGCTGTCCCCATCGTCCAATTTGAGGTTTCAATAGATGCTCCCTTAAATTAGCAATATGCTTCCGATATTCAGGATCGATTTGTAAGGAATCGCATGCTTCCATATAATTGGTAAAGAGATCATAGATAATCTGTTGATCATGACTGACGCCATCTTCTGTAGGACCATGTTCTGGAGACCATCCATTTGGAGCCACAATAGTTCCATCCGCTCTTCTTTTCAGATGGTCATCCCAGAATTCACACACTTCTTTTAAAATTGGGTAAGCAAAATCCTTTAAATAAGCTTTATCTTGGTTAAACGTATAATGATCCCATAGGGCTTGCATATACCAGGCACTTCCTGGAATATTCCAGTGAAAGCTCTCGCCGCAAAAAATATTATTTTCCGTCCGTACCGTCCAGCCCCGAACGCCAGGGAATTCTGCCTGCGTATTTTCCTTCTTCACCTCCCGCATCGATTGGATATAATCCAAATAAGGGATATGACATTCAGCTAAGTTACTAAGCTCTGCAGGCCAGTAATTCATCTGAATATTGATATTGGAATGATAGTCCGAACCCCAGATTGGGTTATTGCTATTGTTCCACAATCCTTGAAGATTCGCTGGCAAACCGCCTTTACGTGAAGAGCTAATTAACAAATATCTTCCATATTGTAAAATCAGCGTTTCTAAATTCGGATCTCCCTGTTTTTTATAAGCCAGCAATCTATCTTTAGTCGATTGATGCCTTTCAACATAAGGCTTTCCGACTTGAACAGAAAACCTTTGGAATAGCTGTTGATAATCCTGTATATGTCTCGCTTTCAACTGCTCAGTAGACTGATCTGCCGCGGCCTTTAACTGACTTTGCACGCTCTGCCTGGCATCTCCAGCTCTCCATTGATTAGCCCTTTTATTACTATAATTTGTTGCAGCAGCTAACACTATTCGGAATGAATGTACCCCAGAAAGTTTCATCTGCCTATTGCCTTTAGAATCTGTAATTAGCTTAATTTCACCTCCTTGATGGGAAATATCTATTCCTGCAGCATAGCCTAAATTATTGGATAGATTTCCAGAAAATAGAAGTTGACTCCCCTGCCCTATAATCCGAGTATCATGAGCATCGACCAGTTGAATAAGCGCATTATATCCCTCCGAATTATTCGAAGTATATTCAAATACCATCACCTGATCGGGCTGACTTGCAAATGCAAGCCTCGAAAAAGTCTGCTTATGAATTTGATAATTGGTGCTATGCAATGCGGTATTTAAATCCAATTTCCGCTCATACTTCTCTATCGGAGAAGCATGATCTGCATCAAATTGAATATATACGTCACCAAAAGATTGATAGGTTCCCCTTTCTTTTTCATCTCCCGTCCAAAGGCTATGATCATTAAAATGTATATGATCGGTATCTGTTCCACTAAATAACATCGCTCCGATCCTCCCATTGCCAATCGGATATGCTTGGGTCATCCAATCTACAGCGGGTTTAAAATCTCGGATTATTAAATTGGGATCTGAATCGGACTTCTGCGCTCCCTGACAGAAAAAAAATAAAAAAATAAAAATGCTACTTACACAAATAGGTTTAATCATAGGAATTGGTCTTTAACAAGTTATTATTAAGTATGGACTTAACTATAGGTTTTCTTTTTGGTTCCGGAAGGCAACAGATCTGAGGCTGTATAATTCCTAAATCAATTTTAAACAAAAAAAACCATAATTCCCTCTTTTTTTCTGAGGAATTATATAAAGACTAAATTATCTTTTAAACCTTATTATATTGAATATAAGCCCGAAATATTATAATAGCTCTTTATTTTTCCAATAAAGAGTCTCCAGATTTAATCATTTAACAGTTGAACATAAAGGCATAAAAAAGCCTTCAGAATGCTCGCATTCTGAAGGCTTATTATCGTTTTAATTCTTTATAATTACCGAACTACAATTTTAATAGGTAGAAGTATGCGTATCTACCTCATCATCATATTGCGCTTTATTTTTACCTAATATACTTCCTCCTACAGCAGATCCTGCACCTAATAATAGCGCAAAGAAACTAAAAATAGCAAATTTTCCTAAGGCATCAGTCACCTCATCACTTACAACTTTAGCTTTTTCTTCAGCTTCTGCAGACCATTTTTTCACTTTTGCTTTTACCTCTTCGGCTGTATCAACCCAGTTATCTACAATCTGTCTCGATTCAGTTTTAGACTTTCCAGAGCGCTCCGCCAACACATTAGCTAATGCATCTCTATCCACATCTGATAACACTTCATCTTTAATATTATATAATTTATTTAATAAATTATCGACTTCATTGTCTGCTGATTGAGGATTTTCTCCAACTTCCTTACCGGCTTGTTTCGCATCGTTAGCCAATCCTTCAGCTTTATCTTTTAGATTTTCAGGCTGTAAATTTTTCTTTCCCGTCTGACGAAGTAAGGTATTGGCTTCATCTTTCAGTTTCTTTAAGTCTTCATTTTCAATGCCTAGTTGACTTCCGATAACATTAGAAACCTCTGGAGCAGATTCTTTTATTGCACCACCGGCAGCAGAAAGACCTTTTCCAATGACATTACCGACTCCTCCAATTACTGAACCTACAGAAGTACTTACTACATATAGGCTAAATAAAGCAAATATACTCCAAGTTAAAACTCCATGTAAAATCCGGTCGATTTTATTGGTAGTTGTAGCTAGCCAACCACTTACCCATCCTCCTGCAAATAGGGAAATTAGAATAGTGACAATCCACCAAACCATGACTCCAGTACCTAATCCACTAAATGGCTCACTATCCGAAGTCGGCGTAAAACTGACAAATCCAATTCCTACTCCCAATAAAGAAAATAATAATTGGACAATAATAGCTACAATGACACCAGCGATAATAGCTCCCCAGGAAATTCGATTTAAATAACGAGAGAGTCTGTTTTTTTCTTGTCTATACGTTGTTTCCATAAATAATGACTTATTGTTAAATAATCAATTGTTTTAATAACATAATTTATGTTACTTCTCTATAAGAACGAAAATTTGGTCAATTGGTTTTCGTTCCTGTTATAATTTATGCAAACAAGGGTATAATTTAATCGAATAACGATAAATTTTTAACAATTTAAATGAACTTTATCCTGTTATTTATTTCTTTTTATGGAATAAGTAAGTCATAGTTATCAATTCAGGTTTAGACCTATTTTTAGAAAAAAAATCTACTTTTTCTTTTTATTAATCCAATCAATCATCAGTAGGCAACCTGGGGCGTAGACATTCCCATGATTAAAGCCTTGCAATTGATAAAGTTCCACTTGAGGATGTTTTATATTTTTTAATACATCATATAAATGCAGATTTTCTGCATACCGTGAAGGCAATTCCAAGCGTTCGTCTCCAGTAATTAATAATATTGGAGCAGCATCTTTTCTCGCGAATGTTAAAGGCGCATATTCATCAATAATTGGGATTTCCATCGATTGCCCACGTTCTTTTTTAATCGTATAGTGTGTATTAGTCTGTCCACTAATGGGTATTATTCCTTGGATGGCATTTGCGTCGATTTGATAATTTCCGAGATATTTCTGATCTAAACCTATCATTAAAGCCAAATATCCGCCAGCTGAATGTCCAGCAATATAAATTTGTTGTGGATCTCCCCCATATTCAGAAATATGATGAAATATCCAAGCTACAGAAGCTGCAGCATCATCAATATATGCCGGTGCCTGTACTTTAGGACTCAACCTATAATTAACCGCAGCAACGGCAACACCTTTCTTCTGCAACTCTAAAGGAATAGATTTTTCTCCCTCCTCCAGACCGCCGCCATGGAACCAAACGATAGTGGGAAATTTAGATTTCCCTTCAGGGATATATAAATCTAATCGACAACGCTCCTTTTTATAGGCGTCTGTTTCTGTCTCCGCTCGATAGGAGAGTTCTTTAATTATATTGTTTTCCTGAGCCATTAGCTTAACACTCAGTAGCACAAAGGCTAGGAATATAAAAGTTCTAGATTTCATATGCATATTATAGATTAGAAATGGCTGTACCTGCCTTTTCATTTTGAGGATTTATTTTTAATACTTTATTATAATTTTCTTTGGCCAGCTTATGATTTCCACTCGCACTATATGCCTCCGCTAAACTATCAAATGCATTTTCAGAATTAGGGTATAAAAATGTATTCACCCGAAATAAATCTATGGCTTGGCTCCATTTTTTATCCGCTAATAATCGATATCCTTGACCATTAATATAGCCCTCACTTAGGATATTATTCGAAGCATCGCTTTCCTTCGCTTTAAAAAATGCTGCTAATGCCGAGTCGAAACTACCTTCCTTAATATAATCAAATGGGGACTTTTCATCTTCTTCCATAAGAGGTTGTAGATATCGTATAATGCCATCCCGATGGACAATAACAAAATTTTTCTTCTGATCCTCCGGATTTACTAAAAATCTAACCTCAAAATCCCATTCACGCATAACATAAGAATTTTGATCTACCTTAAATAACTCGTTTGGTTTTTCCATATTATTCTCGACAAATAAACTTCCGCCCTGCTCAAATACGCGAAGCGTTCCAAATTTGTCGATACGATATCGACCTGCAATAGCCTGTATATCCTGCGCATTCAAAGGAATCTGTCTTAGTACCTGTTGATTATACTCAGGCCACTTATAGGTCGCGGCTACAGCACGGATAAGTTCTTCGATAAATAAGGGCTGGTTAGTATTCGTTAATATGGCTAAGCCATCGCCAGAATATTTGCTCCCAATAATTT
>DAIQRP010000090.1:0-3646 GCA_036786125.1 Sphingobacterium sp. | reverse complement strand
ATGGTTAAAGTACTCCTGTTCTCCACGTTTCTCTAAGAAAAATCCCAGTCCTTCATAAGGTTCAATAAATGGACTGGTAAAGGCGATAGCCATCTCTTGGGAAATTACTTTTTTGCTTTTTCCAGCTATACTTTGCTGAACATCAATAATAAATTTCGCTAAATCCTCCGCAGTAGTCCATAGACCCGCAGCCGCTAATTCCGGATAGATATGCCGCTTTCCAGGGACTTCAATTCCAGCAGGAAGATATCCTGTACCCGCATATTTCAATTGCTTTGGCTCTAGAGGTTGGTTGAAGGAAGACTGTTTCATCCCTAAGGGTTGAATTACTAAATCCTGCATCAGCTCCGGAAAGCTTTTGCCTTCCATATCTATTAACATCTGTTGTAATAGCGTATATCCACCTCCAGAATATCGAAAATATCCACCAGGCTCCTTATCCACGCGAATGGCAGCTGTATTAGCCGGGGACTCTCCATCTAAGACCTGCTTAAGGGTAGGAATGGATACTCCTGAAGCATATCCCGGAAATCCGGAAATTGTTAATCCTCCTGAATGGCTTAATATATGCTTGAGGTTTACTTTTTTAGCTGCTGTGAACTCATTGTCCGGAAGCTTCCAGGATTTTAAATAGGTATTGATATTTTCTTCTGCCTGAATTTTTCCAGATTCCACAAGTTTTAAAGCCGCATAGGCACTCAAAGGCTTACTAATTGAAGCTGCTTGAAATAGGCTTTGGTTAGTCACCGGTTTTTGCTCCGCCTGATCCATCCATCCATAGCTTTTCATCCAGACTATTTTGGAGTCTTTAATTACTGCAATACTCAATCCGGGAATAGAATAATGCTTCATTCGCTGTTCTATAGTCCATATAGAATCTCCTTCAAACCTAATTGCAGGCATTAAATTGGATTCTACCTGAGCAATTTGGCTTTGGATTTTAGCTTTGGATTGAGCGGAAAGGTGTATAGGGGAAAATGCTGCAAGCAGTAATATTCCCCAAATATGATCATATCTCATTTAGGTTTAATACAAGGTTTTAATATTCTTCCAATAAATATATAACTAAATTTTTATTTATTGTCATAGTATCTTCTACCCCATATCCAAGCTGTATCAGCCAGTATTAGTCCCATCTATTAATTTTAGAAAGCGCATACTGGCCTGCTCCAGTGAAAAATAAACTTATCGAGCCCAATAAAAATAAACCTAAAAGTTCTAAAGCCCATCCTCCACCTTCACCCGTACGCAATAATTCATCAGAATGTGCCAAAAAAATCGCTACAAGACAGGTGAAAGCCAGAAGTAAAGCTCCAATTCGCGCCCTAAAGCCTATCAATATTAAAATGGGTGCTACTACCTCCCCCAAATAGGTGGTATAAGCCAGCGTATGAGGAAGTCCAATATTCTGGAATAAAACAGCAATATGTTCTACCCCATGAAATAACTTTTTGATACCATGAGGAAGCATAAATCCAGCTACAGATATACGTAATATCAAAATTCCTAAATTAATATTATTCATAATTAGTTGTTTATAATGAAACCATATTTTTCCTAAATCCGCTATTTTTTCTTTGACTGGAATTAGGACATTTTTATTTTTTATCAATCAGAATTAAAAATAGGAAATAATTTTAATTTAAAATATAATTATAGATATTTTTTTAACTTAAAATTATGTTTTAAATCATTTCAATTTATTACAGAGATTTATATGCCTCTTAGCGGAAGATTTATGCTATATCTACCGCTGGATTTATATGACTCTTATCGGAGGATCTATTCTACTCTTAGCGCAGGATTTATGCGACTCCTACCAGAGGTTTTTTTGTTACTCCTCCCGCAGGCTTTATGCTATTCCTACCAGAGGATTTATGTTATTTCTACCAGAGGTTTTTCGTTACTCCTACCAGAGGCTGTATGTTATTCCTGTAGCAGGTTTTATACTATTCCTACTGCAGGATTTATGCTAGTTTTAACGCAGGATTTATGCGACTCTTATGAGGTCAACCTCTGGCATAATGCTGAAATGTTGATAGGCATAAATAAACTATCCATATGGTAGCATAAGCCCTGATATTACCGGCAACGATTGCGTAGTATTTCCTTTTAGAAGATTTAAATTTTACTGAAATTGAGCCCCATAGTCTTTCTATATCTAAGTCAGAGAAGTCTTTTAGTTTCTGTATCAATCAGCTGAAGGCGCTATAGAATTTAGGTATTGAGAATTTACAGCATAATAAAATTAAGATGCCATGTTGCTTTCCAAAGAAAATTTAAAAAACATTCAATCTACAGAAATTGCATTACCTGATCCGGACTCATTCGAATTTCCAGAGCGTATTATACAGTTTGGAACCGGAGTTCTGCTCCGAGGGCTACCGGATTACTATGTCGATAAGGCGAACAAACAAGGTGTTTTTAAAGGCAGAATTCTAGTTGTGAAATCTACAGCTTCCTATGGAACAGATGAGTTTCAAAAACAAGATAGTCTTTATACTTTATGTATTAAGGGCATAGAACATGGTCGAGAACTTGTCGAATACAGGCTTATAAATTCCATTTCTCGAGTTCTTTCAGCATCCGAAAATTGGATGGAGATCCTTCAAGCTGCAGAAAATCCAGATTTAGAAATCGTGTTTTCGAATACTACGGAGGTAGGTATTATATTGAGCAATGACCATGTAATGGACCAGCCCCCTTCCTCATTCCCTGGAAAATTGTTGAGTTTTTTATATCGCCGATATACTTATTTTCAAGGCGATATAAGCAAAGGCTTGGTCCTTTTACCTACAGAACTTATTTCTGATAATGGAGATAAATTAAAGAAAATAATAATCCATTTAGCTAAACAGAACAATTTAGAATCTGACTTTATAGATTGGTTGGAATATGCAAATGATTATTGCAATACCTTAGTGGATCGTATTGTTCCTGGAAGGCTACATCGAGATGAGCACTTAGCTGTAGAAGAAAAATTAGGATACAAAGATCAACTAATGATTATGGCAGAACCCTTTAGCCTCTGGGCTATTGAAACGGATTCAGAACGTGTTCAAAGGAAATTAAGCTTCGCTAAAGTTGATTCCAATATCAAACTGGTACCTTCCATCAATAAATTTAAAGAAATTAAATTACGCCTACTTAATGGAACACATACCTTAAGTTGTGCCATCGCCTTATGGTGTCATTTCGATACCGTACATCAAGCGATGATCAATAAAAACTTCTCTCAATTTATAAATCATTTAATGCTTCAAGAAATCGGTCCTTCTATAGAAAATCATAGTATAGAAAAAAAAGATACTACGGACTTCTCCCTTCGCGTAGTAGACCGCTTTACTAATCCTTTCCTAGCGCATAAATGGGAAAATATTGCACTTAATTACACATCCAAAATGAGTATGCGGGTGATTGAACTGATTGATTATTGGTATGCAAAAAATCCAGTGGTACCAGAACATTTTGCACTAGGATTTGCCGCTTATATTTATTTTATGCGCACTAAAAAAGAAGGCGATCAATATATTCAAGATATTGATGGAAAAGCCATTCTCCTTCAAGATGAATTTGCACCTCTATTATATGATTACTGGTTAGATGAAAGCCTTGTTGTAGCTCATGTCTTAAGTGATACTCATCT
>DAIQRP010000089.1:8485-11103 GCA_036786125.1 Sphingobacterium sp. | reverse complement strand
TTAGGACCGTAAAATGCGGCTTCTCCATATTCGACTACGGTATTCAATCCTTTTTCAGCAGCGGCCTCAATAATTGCGGACTCCGCTAAATTCCAGTTCTCTTCTGTACCTATATATTTTGAACGGTTTTCTTTGTCACGTAACGAAACTTGGGCTGTAAAATCTTCAAATCCCAAAGCTCCAAATACATATAAAACCAGATCAATTACTTTTTTAAATTCTTCTTTCACCTGATCTGGACGACAGAATAAGTGAGCATCATCTTGAGTAAATCCACGAACACGAGTTAAGCCATGTAATTCACCCGATTGCTCATAACGGTATACTGTACCAAATTCTGCAAACCGTACCGGTAATTCTTTATATGAACGAGGCTTCGCTTTATAAATTTCACAGTGATGCGGACAGTTCATCGGCTTTAAGAAAAACTCCTCTCCTTCTACTGGAGTTTTTATAGGCTGAAATGCATCTGCCCCATATTTTTCGTAGTGACCTGATGTCACATATAATTGTTTATGTCCAATATGCGGAGTAACCACTGGCTCATAGCCTGATTTCAACTGCGCTCTTTGTAAGAAGTCCATTAACTTCTGACGTAAAGCCGCTCCTTTTGGTAACCATAAAGGTAATCCTGCCCCTACCTTTTCAGAAAAGGTAAATAATTCTAGTTCTTTACCTAATTTACGGTGGTCACGTTTCTTCGCTTCTTCAATCATCTTTAAATACTCAGATAATTCAGACGCTTTAGGGAAAGTAACCCCATATATACGTGTTAATTGCTTACGAGTCTCATCCCCTCTCCAATATGCTCCTGCAACATTGGTTAATTTAATCGCTTTTATAGGACTCGTATTTGGGATATGAGGTCCACGACATAAATCAGTGAAATCCCCCTGAGAATAGAATGTAATCTTTCCATCTTCCAGATCCTTGATTAAGTCTAATTTATACTCATCTCCTTTTTCCGTAAAATAAGCAATAGCATCTGCTTTAGAAACAGCTTTACGTTCGAAAACTTCTTTACGCTTCGCTAATTCTAACATCTTATCTTCAATTTGTTTGAAGTCATCAGAAGAGAATTCTCGATCGCCGAAATCTACATCGTAATAAAATCCTGTTTCAATAGCTGGACCGATACCAAATTTAATTCCAGGGTATAGGGTTTCTAAAGCTTCGGCTAATAAGTGAGCCGATGAATGCCAGAATGTAGATTTACCTTCCGCATCATTCCAAGTTAATAATTTAACATGAGCATCAGTTTCAATCGCACGGGAAGCATCCCATACTTCACCATTAACCTCTGCAGCAAGTACATTACGCGCTAATCCTTCAGAAATGGATAAGGCTACTTGCATAGCTGTTGTTCCTTTTTCGTATTCTCTTACCGAACCGTCAGGAAGTGTAATTTTAATCATCAACGAATATGATTTTATGTTTTAAAAAAATGAATAGTAGAGAACTATCATGCTTCAGAATACAACTCTGCAGCCAGGTGAGTAGCCCTCTTAAATAATAACTGATCACCCATACAAAGTGTGATCAGCCTGATTACACAAAGGTAAGCAAATGATATGGTATAAAAAAAGCCATTTCCATGGAAAATAAACTTAGAAATAAGCTAGATAAGGCCCTTAAGCGGTTTATATCCTTATTTTATTTCCAGTGAGTATCCTTATTTTATTTCCAACCAGGAAAATCATTTACCTAAAAATCCACGCAACTAATCAAAAGAAAAAAAAACCTCCGGTAAGGCTTAATCGAACTATTTTAAAACCAGTCTGTATTTCAGTTGTTTATCTTATAATATCGCTGCTAATTAAAATTAAATAATGCCTTAGTCAGCCCATTAAATGACCGCATTAAAAGCGGATAAACTTTTATTTTTAGAATAGTAAGAACAACAACTATCTAAACATAAAACAGGATTTCAAAGTCGAAATTTTGAATAAATTTCGTTACAAAAGTGTAATTTATACACACTATATATGGCGGATATTCAGGCAATTTTATTTCCAAGCCATAGCTAAGAATAACAGTAACTACCTGATATACAGTATTGATATTTCATTAACCTTAAGGAAATACAATATTTCATAGAAAAGTAGCAAGGATTTTAGATATAATTTAGCTTTTTGATAGAAAAATTAAGATATTTGCACCGAATTTCCAACAAATTGAATTTCATATAAAAATTAAGATAATATGCTAAGCACTAGCTCAGATCGAAAATTCCCAAGAGTCATCATTATCGGTGGTGGTTTCGGTGGAATTGAAGTTGCTAAAAACTTAAAAGATAAAGAAGTTGAAGTTTTATTATTAGACAGAAACAATTATCACACTTTCCAACCCTTATTATACCAAGTAGCAACAGGTACTCTTGCGGCAGATTCTATCGCCTTCCCGCTTAGAAAAATGTTTAAATCACAAAAAAACTTCCACTTTAGAATTGCGGAAGTAAATACAGTAGATCCGATTCAAAAAATCGTGAAAACTGATGTTGGTGATTTCGACTATGATTATTTAGTTGTCGCTACAGGAGCAACGACAAATTTCTTCGGTAATCAGCAGATTGCAAAATATGCTTTACCTATGAAATCTGTCAAAGAAGCTTTAAATAT
>DAIQRP010000089.1:0-8475 GCA_036786125.1 Sphingobacterium sp. | reverse complement strand
ATATTCGTTCCTATGTTTTACAAAATTTAGAGGAAGCTGTTTTAAAATCTAACTCTAAAGACCGTCAACCACACCTGAACTTTGTTATTGTAGGTGGTGGTCCTACAGGTGTAGAACTTTCTGGTGCTATTGCGGAAATCCGTAATAACATCTTGGTGAAAGACTACCCTGAATTAGCGGGCGAGAAGATGAATGTATATTTAGTTGAAGGTCAAGATCGCGTTTTAGCACCGCTATCTCCACAGGCTCAAGCTAAAGCTAAATTATACTTGGAAGAATTGGGTGTAAATGTATTATTAAACGTATCGGTAACCGGATATGATGGAAATGCAATTACCTTTGCTGATGGGCAATTTATAGAAACCAAAACTGTCATCTGGGGAGCTGGTGTTGCCGGTCAATTCCCAGAAGGATTTAATAAAGAAATTATCCAACGTGGTAACCGTATCCAAACGGATGATCAATGTCGTGTATTAGGGTTAGAGCAGGTTTATGCGATTGGAGATGTGTCAGCATTTATTACAGATGAACTTCCTAGAGGCTTACCGGGAGTTGCTCCAGTAGCATCTCAACAAGGAAAGTATGTAGGTCAGCATATTACGAAATCTATGTCTAATCAAAGTACAGAAGCTTTCAAATATTTTGACAAGGGTTCTATGGCTACTGTAGGCCGTAATAAAGCCGTAGTCGATATCGGTAAAATCCGTTTCCAAGGATTTTTCGCTTGGTTTGTATGGATGTTCGTTCACTTGATCTCGATCTTTGGTTTCAGAAATAAATTAGTTACTTTCGCTAACTGGGCGGTGAAGTATTTCACCACGAATGGGGGTATCCGTTTGATTATCCACAAGTATATTCGACCAGAAGAAGAAAAGAAAGAATTAAATAGCTAAAAATAATTGGAAAATGGATAATAAGACGATTGCTAAAAAATTTAAATTATGTGGTCAGTTAATGGAGTTACATCAAGAGAACCCATTCCGTACTAAAGCAATCGCAAATGCAGCTTTTAAGCTTGACAAATTACCATTTTCCATCGCTGAAGCTTCATTTGAAACATTAAGCGAGCAGCCTGGCATAGGAAAATCTACTGCTGAAAAAGCATTAGAAATAGTCCAAACAGGCTCATTTAAAGAATTAGACAATATGTTAAGCATCACTCCAGAAGGAATTTTGGAAATGCTTAACATAAAAGGTCTAGGCCCTAAAAAACTGCTCATTGTCTGGCGTGATTTAGGTATTGAAACCGTAGGTGAGTTATATTACGCCTGTAATGAAAACCGCCTTATTGAAGCTAAAGGTTTCGGTCTCAAAACTCAAGAAGATATTAAAAAAGCCATTGAATTTAACCTGGCCAATCAAGGCTGGTTTTTATATGCTAAGGTTTTAGCCGCAGCAAATACCCTATTCCAACAGCTTTCCCAAGTACTACCTCAAGGTCATTTAATTTCCTTCACAGGTGATTTTCGCCGTAAATGCGAAGTCCTTAGCGCAGTAGATATCCTGATTGCCGGTAGCCCAGAGGAAGTTCAAGTACAACTCGCTCCACTTAGCGATTATACATTTTCCGATCAGCTGGAGTATAGAGATGAATCGGGCTTTAAATTTCAAATTCGCTGTAGTAGCCCTGCAGAATTCTATAAGAATTTACTAACAACAACAGGATCTGCAGCACATTTAGATTTATTACCTTCTGAAATTCCCGCTTTAAATTCCGAAGCAGAGATCTACCAATCCTTTGGACTCGCTTATATAGAACCGGAGTTAAGAGAAGGCTTAAATGAAGTGGAATTAGCGAAGACTAATAGCTTACCTACTTTAATTAGCTATGCGGATTTAAAAGGCAGTCTACACAACCACTCCACCTATTCGGATGGTGTACATAGCCTGAAGGAAATGGCGCTTTACTGCAAAAAGGAGCTTCAACTATCCTATTTTGGAATTTGTGACCACTCGAAAACTGCCGTTTATGCAAATGGCCTTTCCACCGACAGGTTGCAGCAACAATGGGCAGAGATTGATCAGCTTAATCAAGAACTGGCTCCATTTAAAATATTTAAAGGCATAGAATCCGATATTCTTTCAGATGGCTCATTAGACTATGCTGATGAAGTATTAGCTCAGTTTGATTTTGTCGTAGCCTCCGTTCACAGTAATTTAAAAATGGACGAAGAGAAAGCTACAGCCCGCCTCTTAAAAGCTATTGAAAATCCATATACCACCATTTTAGGACATCCTACAGGGCGTCTCCTACTCAGCCGTTCTGGATATCCTTTAGATTATAAAAAAATTATCGATGCCTGTGCGGCCAATCAAGTTATTATAGAAATTAATGCGAACCCACTTCGATTAGATTTAGATTGGAGATGGCACCGTTACGCCTTAGAAAAAGGCGTGCTGCTGTCTATAAACCCGGATGCACACCGTACCGAAGGCCTTTCGGATATGCATTATGGTGTTTTTGTAGCGAGAAAAGGAGGATTAGCCGCAAAAGATTGCCTGAATACATTTACTCTAGAAGAAATAAACAATTACTTCGAAGCGCGAAAAAATAAAATTAAATAAGATTTTCCGCATAGACCTACCTTCTATAGCGGATAATTAGTATTTTCTTTTTATGAATTAGATTTTTTATTTCATTAAAGGTATACTTGTAATTCTTAATCAATTTGAATTTTAAGCGCCTTATGAATCGGATATTTTTCATTTTATTTTGGATACTTTCTCCCTGTATATCCCAAGCTCAATTACCTGGAATGACTCGGTCAGAACATCATCGAGCGGATTCTTTACGTGGGCAGCTAACGGCTTTACGAACCTGTTACGATATTAATTATTACCATTTAGATATTCTGGTAGATATCCCTCAACGAAGTATTTCCGGCAAAAATCTTTTTCAATTCACTGCCCAAACCGATATAAATAAGTTACAGTTTGATCTCTTTGATAACCTATCGGTAGACTCCATTCTGTATCGAGGTACAAAACTCCATTTTGAAAGAGAATATCATGCGGTCTTTGTCGATTTTCCTACAGCCATTCCACAAGGCAGTCAAGATTCCATGACCGTATATTATTCTGGCATGCCCTTACAAGCGAATCGAGCACCTTGGGATGGAGGATTCGACTGGAAGACTGATAGTCAAGGTAAACCATGGGTAGCTACAGCCTGCCAAGGTCTCGGAGCAAGCTCCTGGTGGCCTAATAAGGATCATCAATCCGATGAAGTAGATAGTATGCTGGTCTCCGTTACTGTGCCTGCCGACTTAATGAATGTTTCTAATGGCCGATTACGCTCCGTAGAGAATGTCAAAGCTGGATTTAAAAAATACAATTGGTTTATCGCAAACCCCATTAATAATTATAATATCGCGCTTAATATTGGCGACTATATCCAGTTTAGTGATAGCTACCTCGGTGAACAGGGCCCCTTAGATATCGAGTATTATGTTTTACGGGAGAGCAAGGATAGATTCCAACCACACCTAGAAAAAAATACCAAAGAGATGTTACAGGCCTTTGAACATTGGTTTGGCCCCTACCCTTTTTATAAAGATGGATTTAAACTTATAGAAACTTCCCATTTGGGTATGGAGCATCAGTCGGGGATTGCCTATGGTAATAAATTCCTCAATGGCTACCTCGGGCGAGATGGCTCGGGAACAGGATGGGGCTTAAAATGGGACTTTATAATAATTCATGAGGCAGGGCATGAATGGTTTGGAAATAATATCACCTCCAAAGATATGGCTGATATGTGGATTCATGAAAGTTTCACAAACTATTCCGAAAGCTTATTTATCGAATATTATTATGGCAAGGAAGCTGCTCAAGCTTATCTATTTGGGAATCGTCGTTCCATTTTAAATGATAAGCCCTTATATGGAATTCCAAATGTAAATAAATCCGGTTCTGGAGATATGTACAATAAAGGAGGCGTCCTTCAAAATATGGTGCGCACCTGTATTAATAATGATGAAAAATGGCGAGACATCCTACGGGGCTTAAATAAAAAATTCTACCATCAGACCGTAGACTATATGGATATTATTTCTTATATTAATCAAGAATCGGGGATGGATTTATCGCGTGTTTATGAACAATATGTAAAACACCGAAGTCTCCCGATCTTAGAGCTGAAAGTGGAGCAAGATGGGGATATATACATCCGCTGGAATGCTGAAGTTGCCGCATTTGATATGCCCATTCGGATAAAAAATGCCGCAGGTGAATATATTTTTATTCATCCCACCGATAAGTACAAAAAATTTGACCTGCCCGGCATTACGGCACAGAACTTCGAATATGACCTAATGAACTATTATATAGGATTATCTATTCAGGATTTTTCTATTTTCAAAAAATAGGACAGGATTCAAAAAATTAAAATCTAAAAAATCGTCTTTTTAATCGGTTAATTCATACTAAAAAGGCTTAGGAAACGTTCAATTTGCAAGACCTAAAATTCGATCTTTTAAGCGCTAATAAAAAGATTAAAATTTTTAATAACTGACTCGTTCTTTAACGTTTTTTTCAGTAGGTTTGCATATTAATATAAAATAGCATAAAAAATACCAAATGGGGTTGTTTAATTGGTTTACGCAAGAAGTTGCTATCGATTTGGGTACTGCAAATACCCTTATCATTCATAATGACAAAGTAGTAGTGGACGAGCCTTCGATCGTCGCTTTTGATCGAACGACAAACAAAGTAATTGCCATCGGAAGATCGGCAATGCAGATGGAAGGTAAGACTCACGATAATATAAAAACTGTGCGTCCTTTACGTGATGGTGTAATTGCAGATTTTACTGCAGCTGAACACCTAATCCGTGGGATGGTGAAGTTAGTTAATAATGGTAAAAGTTGGTTTTTCCCTTCTTTACGTATGGTCGTTTGTATTCCTTCAGGAATTACTGAAGTAGAAAAACGTGCCGTAAAAGATTCAGCAGAAATTGCTGGAGCTAAGGAAGTCTACTTAATCCATGAGCCTATGGCTGCCGCTGTAGGGATTGGGATTGATGTGGAAGAGCCTATGGGGAATATGATTATTGATATCGGTGGTGGAACCACAGAAATTGCGGTGATAGCACTTTCCGGTATTGTATGTGATCAATCTATCCGTGTTGCCGGAGATAACTTCGATTCAGATATTGTTCAATATATCCGAAGACAGCATAATATTATGATCGGAGATCGTACTGCAGAAAAAATTAAGATTGAAGTCGGTGCAGCATTACCTGAATTACAGGAACCACCTGCAGATTTTGCAGTTCAAGGTCGTGATTTAATGACTGGAGTTCCAAAACAGATTACAGTATCTTATACTGAAATTGCACATTGTTTAGATAAGTCCATTTCTAAAATTGAAGAAGCAATTCTAAAAGCCTTAGAAATTACGCCTCCAGAACTTTCTGCAGATATCTACCAGACAGGTATCTACCTCACGGGAGGTGGCGCACTTTTAAGAGGCTTAGACAAACGTATTCAAGCAAAGACAAAATTACCTGTACATGTCGCTGAAGATCCTCTTCGTGCTGTTGTGCGAGGTACTGGTATTGCTTTGAAAAATATTGGTCGATTTAAATTCTTAATGCAATAAGAGCATTCCTTCTTATTGCCTGAAGATCTATATGCGATATAGAGGAGGTCTAAACTTCTTTTATATCGCTTATTTATTACAACTAAATAGAGTACTGCACAAATGAAAACCCTTTGGTTATTCTTAAGACGATATAATGCTTTCTTTTGGTTTATCCTGTTTTTCGGATTTTCCGCTGTCTTAGTGATTTTGAATAACAATTATCAAAGGGCTACTTTCTTTAATTCCTCCAATGCAGTAATTGGGGAAGCCTATGCTAGAATTAACTCCTGGAAGAGTTATCTCCTGCTGGCTGAATCCAATGCGGATCTCGCGGCGGAAAATGCCCACCTGAGAAATCAACTTCAGCATTATATTTCAAATGATAGTACCCTGTTAGATTCCATTATTCCTCCAATGGACTCGAGCAAAATGAGCCATTACGAATTTAAAGTAGCGAATGTAACGAATAATAGCGTGCATCAAAAGTCTAACTTTCTAACCCTAGATAAAGGTTCTTTAGACGGAGTGGAAGAAGGTATGGGAGTTATCTCCTCATCCGGAGTAGTTGGATATATTTTACATGTTTCAAAACATTATTCTACTGTACAATCATTACTTCATCCAGATACCAAAATATCCGTTACGCTAGACAGTACTGAAGTTTTTGGTTCGTTAGTTTGGGGATCGAATATTGATTATAGACTGGCCATGGTAAAAGACATTCCAAACCATGTTAAAGTAAAAAAAGGCGAGAAAGTATATACTTCAGGCTTCTCAGAGCACTTCCCTAAAGGCATCTATGTCGGTAGAGTGATGGAAACTGATATCAGCTCAGGTGATAGTTTCTTAGATCTTCGTATTATATTAAGTAACGACTTCTCTAAACTCCAACAAGTGTATATCGTTAAAGATATCTATGCCAAAGAAAAACGTGAATTAGAAAGCTTAAATCAGGATAATGGGTAAAACAATATTTAATAACGTGATTAGGTTTGTAGCATTAATTTTGTTACAGGTTTTTTTATTTAAGAATATTGGGTACTATAACTTAGCGACTCCTTTTCCTTATATCCTTTTTATTTTACTTTTACCTATAGGTACTCCAAATCTTCTTTTATATGTTATTGCATTCCTAACGGGGCTAAGTGTAGATTCATTTTATGATACCTTAGGGGTACATGCTGCTGCCACGGTTGCTTTAGCATTCTTTCGGATATTCTTCTTTAAAATAACTTTAGAAGCCGATATGACGGATTTAAATATGACACCAAACTTAAGTGAGATGAATCTAAAATGGTTCCTCCCCTATGTTTTTTTCAGTAGTTTAATCCACCATACACTATTATTTATTTTAGAGACATTTACCTTCAAACAGTTTACATATACCTTAATGAGTATCGGCTTAAGTTGTATATTTACTGTAATCATTATTTTAATATTTAGTATTCTCTTTTATAAAAAGAAAAATAGATTATAATATTTAGCAAACCTTGACCATTATGAACAGTTTTTTTGCTCGTAAATACGTCATTCAGGGAATTTTCATTAGCATTGCTTTAGTTATTATTGCTCGATTATTTTATCTTCAAATTATTGATGATTCATATATACTTTCTGCGAACAACAATGTCTTACGCAAAGTAATCGTCTATCCTGCACGTGGCGTTATCTTAGATAGAAACAATAAGGTATTGGTTCAAAATGAACCTGTATATGACCTTTTAGTGACTCCTCGAGAAGCGAAAGATATCGATACAGCGCTGCTCTGTAACTTGATTGATATCGATACAGTAGGCTTCAGAAAACGTATGGATAAAGCCCGAGCTTCTTCCCCATATCGTGCTTCCATCTTCGAAAAGCAACTTTCTTCCCGTACCTATGCACGTCTGCAGGAACATTTATATAAATTCCGCGGATTTTATGTTCAAAATAGAACAGTACGCTCCTATCCAGACAGTATAGCGGCTCAATTTTTAGGCTATATACTCGAAGTTAATGAACGGGATATCGAAAAATCCAATGGTTTCTATAGACCCGGAGATTATATTGGAGCTTCAGGTGTAGAGCGCTCTTATGAAGATTTGTTACGTGGAAATCGGGGGGTTAAAAACTTAATGGTGGATGCCTTAAATCGACCTAAAGGAATATTTTCTGAAGGTAAGTACGATACCCTCGCCGTATCTGGAGATGGATTAATTTCTTCTTTAGATAAGGACCTTCAGATTATGGCGGAAAAACTAATGAAAAATAAAATAGGTTCCGTGGTCGCTATTGAGCCTTCCACCGGAGAAATTTTAACATTCGTCAGTAGTCCGAGTTATGATCCCAACCAAATGGTGGGTCGGGAACGTGGTAATAATTATATGAAATTATTAAATGATCCCCATAAGCCGATGTTCGACAGGCCTATTCAGGCCTCTTATCCTCCTGGATCTGTCTTTAAGGTTGTCGCTGCATTAACCGCACAACAGGCAGGTGTATTGGATGAGCATACCATCTTTAACTGTCCGGGATATTATTCCTACGGTGGAGGTCGAGCACGTATGAAATGTACTCACGTAGATGGTCCGACCAACTTAATACGTTCTATCCAGCACTCCTGTAATACGTATTATGGTTATGCTTATGCGCGTATGATTGACTCCCGTGGTCTCTCTGGACCTAAGGCTTATGACTTATGGCGCGAAGCAGTTATGAAATTTGGAATCGGACAGAAATTAGGGATTGACTTGCCTGGAGAAAAACCAGGACTTATTCCTACTTCAGATTTCTATACCAAAAGATATGGTAGCGGAAAGTGGCGCTCGGGATATAATATTTCTCTTTCTATCGGTCAGGGAGAACTTGGAATTACACCGCTACAGATGGCTAATATTATGGCTATTGTAGCGA
>DAIQRP010000002.1:60854-63987 GCA_036786125.1 Sphingobacterium sp. | reverse complement strand
GGTTATTTAAAGATTGTTTTTCAAACATATCAGAAAGAAATACCTACGCACTAAACTCTCTATCTCTTCTTACTTATATGCCGTTCCTCCCTTGCGGAGTGGTGCAAAGATAGGGCAAAAAACCAATACGATGCAAGTAGTTTCTAGATATTTGTTATAACTCACTATAAACTTGAGAAATAAATTCAAATGCCATACAATCCGCATGTAAAAACTGCTTTTTGAGCATGGCTGAAAGCTTATCCTGCAATTAAAAAAAAGCCTCTCCAATAGGAGAGGCTTTTTTCTTTATAAATGAATAGCTGATTAACGCGCTATTCTATATATTACATATACTCTTCAATAGAAGGACAAGAACAGATTAAAGTTCTATCGCCATGGGATTCATTTACACGTCCCACAGAAGGCCAGAATTTCTTAGCTTTTAAATAAGCTAATGGATAAGCTGCCGTTTGACGGGAGTAAGCATGTGCCCACTCATCCGCTGTAACGACCTCCGCAGTATGCGGAGCGTTTTTAAGCATATTATCCACTTGATCAATTTCTCCAGCTTCTACTGCAGCAACTTCTTGACGAATGGCAATTAGTGCATCACAGAAACGATCTAACTCCGCCTTAGATTCAGACTCTGTAGGCTCAACCATTAAGGTACCTGCTACAGGGAAAGAAACGGTTGGCGCATGGAAACCATAATCCATTAAGCGCTTAGCGATATCTGCCACTTCAATACCTACATTCTTAAAACCACGACAATCCAAGATCATTTCATGAGCACAACGTCCGTTGATTCCTGAATATAATACAGGGAAGTGTTGTTCTAAACGGGCTTTAATATAATTAGCATTTAAGATGGCTGTTTTCGTAGCATTGGTTAATCCATCCCCTCCCATCATCGCAATATAAGCGTGAGAGATAACTAAGATAGATGCAGAACCAAAAGGAGCTGCAGAAACTGCAGAAATACCCTCTTTTCCAGAAATTTCAACTACTTCATGGTTCGGTAAGAAAGGAACTAAATGTTTTGCAACACCTATTGGACCCATACCTGGACCACCTCCACCATGTGGAATACAAAAAGTCTTATGTAAGTTTAAGTGACATACGTCAGCACCGATATGACCTGGACTTGTTAATCCTACTTGCGCATTCATATTAGCACCATCCATATACACCTGACCTCCATTAGCATGGATAATATCACAAATTTCAATAATAGGCTCTTCAAATACACCGTGTGTAGATGGGTAAGTCACCATTAGAGAGTTTAATTGAGCGGCATGCTCTTCAGCTTTCGCTTTTAAATCAGCAACATCAATATTACCACGCTCATCACATTTTACAACAACCACTTTTAAGCCTGCCATAGAAGCAGAAGCTGGGTTTGTTCCATGTGCTGAAGCTGGGATTAAACAGATATTACGGTTTAAATCCCCGCGGCTTTCATGATAAGCACGAATCACCATTAGACCTGCATATTCTCCTTGTGCTCCAGAGTTCGGTTGGAAGCTCATCTTGGCAAAGCCAGTGATTTCTGCTAACCAGTCATTCAATTCCCCAATTAATTGCATATATCCTGTCGTTTGATCTGCAGGAGCAAATGGGTGAAGACCGCCAAATTGTGCCCAAGTAACAGGAGTCATTTCTGCCGTAGCATTTAACTTCATGGTACATGAACCCAATGGAATCATCGAATGACATAATGACAAATCTTTAGCCTCTAAAGATTTGATATAACGTAACATCTCCGATTCAGAACGGTAGCTATTGAAAATTTCATGCGTTAAGTATGCTGAAGTACGTACCAATTCTGCAGGAATAGAAGTTCCTAATTTTTCATTAATAGCTTCTAAATCTACATCTGAACTATTTTTACCTTTTACTTTAGCAAAAACTTTAACAATAGTTTCAATATCTTCTACCGTTGTCGTTTCATTAATAGAGATACCAACAGTAGATCCTGAATAGAAAAAGTTTAATTCATGATTTAATGCCTCAGATTTCAATCCAGAAACCTCTGCTCCTAAATCAAAACGTAAGGTATCGAAATACGATTTATTTAATTGAGTATATCCTAATTCTTGTAATGCTTGATCTAATAATACGGTGAGGTCATTAATTCGGGAAGCGATATTTTTAATTCCTTCAGGACCATGATATACCGCATAGAAAGAAGCCATAATAGCTAATAATGCTTGCGCAGTACAGATATTTGAAGACGCTTTATCACGACGAATGTGTTGCTCTCTAGTTTGTAATGCCATACGTAAGGCATAGTTTCCAGAAGAATCTACCGTTACACCGATAATACGACCCGGGATATTCCGTTTAAAGCTATCTTTTGTAGCAAAAAATGCAGCATGAGGACCTCCAAAACCCATAGGTACACCAAAACGTTGACTTGTTCCGACAACCACATCTGCTCCCCAGTCTCCCGGAGGCGTTAATAAGGCTAAACTCATTAAATCTGTTGCCGCACATACTGTGATATTTTTAGCGTGTGCTGCAGCAGTGAAGCTCGCATAATCAGTAAGCGTACCATCAGATGCTGGATATTGAACAAATGCAGCGAATACATCATCTGTTAAAGCATCCTCTGAAAGAGAAACTACTCTTAATTCAACTCCAAAAGGAACTGCTCTTGTTTTTAATACATCTAATGTCTGAGGGAAGATATTCTCAGAAACTAAAAATACATTTGCATTTTTATTCTTACGTGCTGCATACAACATAAACATCGCTTCTGCAGCTGCTGTTGCTTCATCTAATAGAGAAGCATTCGCAATTTCCATTCCTGTTAAATCAATAATAACTGTTTGGAAATTTAATAGGGCCTGAAGACGACCTTGCGCAATTTCAGCTTGGTAAGGAGTATACTGTGTATACCATCCTGGATTTTCAAAAACATTACGTTGAATGACGCCCGGAAGGATTACGTCAGAATAGCCTTGTCCAATATAAGATTTAAAGACTTTGTTTTTTTCAGCAATTTGTTTTACTCTTTTCAAATAAGCCGTTTCGCTTAATGCTGCAGGCAATTGCAAAGGTTTTGCTTTGCGGATTTGAGAAGGAACAGTTTGCTCGATAAGTTGGTCTAATGACGATACGCCTAATAATTCCAACATTTCTTTCGCTT
>DAIQRP010000002.1:58812-60844 GCA_036786125.1 Sphingobacterium sp. | reverse complement strand
GGGCCGTTGTGACGTTGTTCAAATTTTTCTTGAAAATGTATGTTGCTCATGAGTGCCGAAAAAATTTACTTTTTAAAATTCTGGCAGAAAAATAATTAGTTCCAAAAGAATTTATAAAAAGGTTCTTTTTGAGCGAGCAAAGATACGAAATTTTAAAGCCTTATGCGAAACAGTTTTTTCGCTAAAAACCACAATATTACAATAGGACCTAAGCAAACGGTTGATTATTATTACCATTTCATCAATTTTGAGGCTATTTCGATGAAATTTTATGCCTCTAGCCTATTATTAGCTAAAAAATTAGATAAAATATGTTTTAAATTTTACAAATATGGTTTACCCTCAACAGATAAAATATTTCTTTTAACAATAAATTTAAGTAAATTATCTACATTAAGTAGCTGAATACTAACTCAATTATTAGGATATGCGTCACATTCATGTACAGAACGAAACATCAACATTAAAAACGGTAATTTTAGGTAGAGCGGATAGCAATGGACCTACTCCATTGCCTGAAGAAGCATATGATCCGAAATCATTAGAACATATCCTTGCCGGCAGCTATCCCTTAGAGGCTGATATGTGTACAGAGATGAGCGCTTTTGAAAAAGTATTAAAAAAATACCAAGTCGAAGTGCTAAGACCTGAACTCTTAAAAGATACAAATCAGATATTTACACGGGATATAGGTTTTGTGATCGATGACTTTTTTATTACCGCAAATATTCTTCCCGATAGAGAAGATGAAATTCAAGCAATTCAATCCATTATTCAGGAAATCAACCCAAAACAAACGCTAAGGCCACCCGAGGAAGTGCATATTGAAGGTGGGGATGTTATTCTTTGGAATGATTATATATTTATTGGAACCTACGAAGCGGCCTACCAACCCTATTTAACAGCCCGGACGAACAAATTAGGTGTAGCTTATATCCGCTCTCTATTTCCACATAAAAAGGTATTTTCCTACGACCTGATTAAATCCAAAACTAATGCGAAAGCCAATGCCTTACATTTGGACTGTTGCTTTCAACCTATAGGCCGAGATCAGGCCATAATATTTCCCGAAGGATTTAGTCATCCCCAGGAATATAAGCAACTGCAAGATCTGTTTGAAGAAAAGAATACCTTTCGCATTACCGCAGAAGAAATGTATCATATGAACTCTAATATATTTTCTATTTCGGAGCAGGTCATCGTAACGGAACAGAAGTTCGATCGCCTAAATCATTGGCTCCAAGATCAGGGTTATCATATTGAGCCTATCCCTTATGCTGAAATCGCCAAACAGGAAGGGCTACTCCGCTGCTCTACCCTTCCGCTATTACGTATTTAAAAGTTCAAAATATGACTTATTACACGTCCCATGTTCTTATGATTAGACCTGTTGCCTTCCGAGGGAATGAGCAGACAGCTGAAGATAATACGTTTCAAAAAATCAATACCCTTATTCATCAGGAAGAG
The DNA here is from genome assembly GCA_036786125.1 of Sphingobacterium sp. GTDB lineage: Bacteria > Bacteroidota > Bacteroidia > Sphingobacteriales > Sphingobacteriaceae > Sphingobacterium. Next base: position 59,377 of record DAIQRP010000002.1, on the reverse strand, counting down.
ATCAATAGAAGAGCACAAAAAGAATTTGATGCCCTGAGTTCCGCTCTGCTTGAACATGGTATAGAACCGATTGTCGTGGAAGATACCCTAGTTCCAGATACTCCGGACAGTATCTTTTGCTGTAATACCCGCTCTCTAGATGAACAGGGACGCCTGATATATTATCCCATGTATGCGGAAAACAGAAGATTGGAGCGTCAACTCGATGTACGTGAAGCCCTTTTGCAACATGGCTTTATCATTCAGGAAATAATAGATTTCAGCAACTATGAAGAACATCACTTATATTTAGAAGGCGCCGGGGTTATTGTGCTGGATAGAAAAAATAGCGTCGCCTATTGCTCCCTTTCTGCTCGCGTAGAAAAAGAGTTGCTGCTGAAATTCTGCGAGCAATTGGGTTATGAACCCTATATATTTGAATCCTTCCATATTAAAAAGGGAGTATTAACCCCTATATACCATACCAATGTGATGCTGACATTATCGGAGCAATTTGCTATTTTATGTACAGAATCCATTGTCGATATCAAACAGCGGCAAGCGCTAATTACCAAGCTGGAACAAA
>DAIQRP010000002.1:42502-58802 GCA_036786125.1 Sphingobacterium sp. | reverse complement strand
AAGTGATTCCTATTTCTATCAAACAATTAAATCACTTTGCCGGCAATATGCTGCAACTTCAAAATCAGGCCGGAGAGTTAGTTTTGATTATGAGTACGCAGGCTTATCTATCTTTAAATCCATCTCAGATTCGAAAGATAACATCCAGCAGCAAAATTATACATAGCAATCTCAGCACCATAGAAACTTATGGCGGAGGATCAGCGAGATGTATGCTGACAGAAATTTTTCTTCCCAGAAAGACGGAGGGACAGCAGATATCATAAAAAAACGGATTGGCTTAAGCCAATCCGTTTTTATTTATTTCTACCGCTCGCGGTTAATAGATAATGGTAAATTTAAAATCCAAAGGATTGAAATAGCGATGTAAATCAGCAAATAACTGATCTCCATATTTCACATATAACAGGGCGAAATTCTCGGAACGCTCCTGAAGTCCTCCTCCTGGAAAAAGTTTTTCTTTAATACCATCGATATGCGCTAAAGCCTCTTGATGATTTCTCTTTTCCGCTTTTAGAAGCTTTTTCTCTAAGTTTTTTATCGCTTTCTTAAGGCGAGCTTTAACCGCTTCGGTACTCGGACTTAAACTGGCATCTATCTTATGAGTACGTAATTTGATCTTTCCAAAGATCGCATTTAACTCCATCCACTCATCATTCAGATTTAAGCGATGTTTAGTCTGTCTACGCACAAAATCCTTTTTCAAAAGCTCCGCAGGCTTAAATATACTTTTAAAGGTAAGGTCCAGACGAAAAATCTTCACCGCCACCTGATCATCCGTAATCATCGCCGAATTCCGAGGAATTAAAATTGGAAAATCTACTCCATACTGATCGAAGTTTGCTTTTAATTGCAGCCAATATACAATCTCGGCTCCCCCTCCAATATAAGCTAAGTTAGGCAGGATAATTTCTTCATACATCGGGCGCATCACCACATTCGGGCTAAAGCGCTCTGGATGCTGCTGTATTTCTGCTCTTAATTCTGCTTCGGTAAAGTAAATTTGCTGATGTAGAACTTCAAAGCGACCATCCTCCAATCGAACTAAGCGCTCTCGAAATTCATCCCTCAGATAAAAGAAATTAATTTCCCGAGCATGTACCTGAGGCGTAAATCCTAAAGATGCTAACTGCTCCGAAGTTTTTTGAATAGCCTGAAAACTATTTTCCGAAAAGATATCTGCCTCAATAATCGGTTTAAAAACCTCTTTCAGCTCCTTTTTATCTGCATCGATAATCAGTAATCCATAGTCTTTAAATAAAGCATGCACTAAATAGCGCGTAGCATCAGCCAGATTATTATGTTTTAAATAAGCTTCATCAATAATTGCACTTAACTTTTCAGAATTATCTGAAAGCCCTAAAATACCCTTATACTGACGTACGGCCTCGCCTATAGAAGCGGTGTCCATGCGTCCTGTTGCTGACTGCTTTTCGGTATCCCAAACGATTTTTTTACCAAAAACTTTCGTATGATTAATTTCATCAAAGTCATGATCTTCCGTCGCCATCCAGTAGACAGGAACAAAATTAGATTCCGGAAATTTGGCTTTCAGATCCTCCGCTAATCGGATTGCTGTAATAATTTTAAAGATAAAATAAAGAGGTCCGGTAAAGATATTGAGTTGATGTCCGGTGGTAATGGTATAGGTATTATCCTGAGCTAAAAGTTCTACATTCTGAGCGACTTTTGGGGAGTCCTGAAGTAGAGAACCATACTGTTCAGTCAAGCAACGTACTAAAAGGGGGCGATGTTCGAAAGCCTTCTTATTCCGAATTTGTTTTTCGAAACCATCCCAAGTAGGTCTATTACCAGCAAAATCCTGTAATTCTGGCTTATTATCAATATAGGCCAATAAAGTCTTAGAAAAACTATTCGTTTCGCTGTAATCTATATAAGTTGCTTTCATTCGTAATATCTTAATTTAGATAAGGATAATTCCTTTGAATATACAAAAAAGGAATCATTTACTTATTCGCATGCAAATTTAATACTTACGAATAAAAGCAACGATATTTCGTTATTATTTGACAATAGAACCATATAAATCGAAATCTTCAGCTCTATTAATTTTTACATTAACAAAGTCTCCAATTCGAGCATAGTTATCCGCCGCAGTAATAAGCACTTCATTATCTACTTCTGGCGAATCATATTGCGTACGTCCAATAAAGTAATCCCCTTCCACTTTATCGACTAAAACGGAATAGGTTTGTCCTATTTTCTCCTGATTAATTTCATAGGAAATTCCTTGTTGAATTTCCATAATCTGCTCCACACGAGATTCTTTAATCTCCTGAGGGACATCATCCACTAAATCAAAAGCATGTGTCTTCTCTTCATGAGAATAGGTAAAACAACCTAAGCGGTCGAAGCGAGTTTCCTCTACCCATGCTGCCATTTCCTCGAAATCACGTTCAGTCTCTCCCGGGTATCCGCAGATTAACGTAGTTCTTAAAGCGATATTTGGCACTTTATCTCGGATTTGGTTAACCAGGTCTATTTGCTTTTGCTTGGTTGTACCGCGACGCATAGATTTTAGCATATTATCGGAGATATGCTGTAAAGGCATATCTAAGTAATTACAAATATTATCCCGCTCATTCATCACATCTAAGATATCCATAGGGAATCCCGATGGGTATGCATATTGCAGACGAATCCAATCGATGCCATTGACATCGGAAAGATGACGTAATAAATCTGACAGATTACGCTTTCCATAGATATCTAAACCATAGTAAGTTAAATCCTGAGCAATTAAAATTAATTCCTTCGTTCCATTACTCGCTAAAAATTTAGCTTCTTGGACTAAATCATCAATGGATTTGGAAACATGCTTTCCACGCATTAAAGGAATCGCACAGAATGAACAAGGACGGTTACAGCCTTCCGCAATTTTAAAGTAAGAAAAATGGGAAGGAGTCGTTAACATCCGCTCGCCTAATAATTCATGACGATAATCTACTCCGATAGTAGACAGTAATTCAGGAAGATCATTAGTCCCAAAATAGGCATCTACATTCGGTATCTCGGTCTGTAATTCAGGCTTATAACGCTCCGAAAGACAACCTGTAACAATTACTTTATTGACTTTACCTTGATCTTTAAGTTCGGAAAACTGTAAGATGGTATCGATAGATTCTTGTTTTGCATTATCAATAAATCCACAGGTATTTATGACAACGATATCATTCGCTTGGATATTAGTAGCCTCATGAACTACTTCCATTTGATTTCCTTTAAGTTGGCCCATTAAAACTTCCGAATCATGGATATTTTTTGAACAACCTAAAGTGACCACATTGACACGTGGTTTATTTTGAGGCTTCACAGCCTTTTCAAATTTTGTCTTCATATATTCCGTGGATTACTTGAATAGCGAATCCACAAACTCTTTTTTATTGAACAATTGCAAATCTCCAATCTTCTCACCCACACCTATATACTTCACGGGGATTTTAAATTGATCTGAAATGCCGATAACTACCCCTCCTTTAGCGGTACCATCTAATTTTGTTAGTGCTAAGGCATTGACATCTGTCGCCTGAGTGAATTGTGTACATTGCTCGATTGCATTCTGCCCTGTAGAGGCATCTAGAACGAGTAGAATTTCATGCGGTGCTCCTGGAATAACCTTTTGCATTACATTTTTAATTTTTCCCAACTCATTCATTAAGCCTACTTTATTATGTAGACGACCTGCAGTATCAATAATGACCACATCATCCCCATTAGCCACAGCAGATTTAATCGTATCAAAAGCAACCGAAGCTGGATCAGAACCCATGGCTTGAGCCACCACTCGAACGCCCACACGCTCTCCCCAGAGTTTTATCTGCTCAACGGCAGCAGCCCGAAAGGTATCTGCCGCACCGAGAACGACTTGATTACCTGCGGATTTCAACTGATGGGCTAATTTGCCTATTGTTGTCGTCTTTCCTACTCCGTTCACACCGACCACCATAATCACATAAGGTTTGTGATTACCGTATTCAAAGTTTTCAAAATCAGCGCTATTATTTTCAGCTAGAAGCTCTTGAATTTCTTCTTTAAGGAGGGTATTGAGTTCGGAAGTACTTACATATTTATCACGAGCTACACGAGCCTGAATGCGATCTATAATTTTTAATGTGGTGGTGACACCGACATCAGAAGTGACTAGGATCTCTTCGAGATTATCTAAAACATCATCATCAATCGTCGTCTTGCCGACAACGGCCTTCGTAATTTTAGATAAGAAACCTTCTTTAGTTTTTTCTAAACCTTTATCTAAAGCTTCCTGAGATTCTACAGTCTGTTGTTTCTTTTTAAAAAAATCAAATAATCCCATGTAATGATTTATTTGTGTAAGTGAGTTGAGCGATTTTAAGTGAATGCTTCGAAACGGAGATGAATACTATAAGGCAGTAAACCAAGGTATTAGCTACTGAACATAAAGACCCCTGTTCTGAAGATTACAATCGGTCAAATATAGGGAAATACAAGCAACAAAAAAAGCCCTTTCGGCAATTACCAAAACGGCTATTTTTTTGTTTTTTAAAGAAAAACTTTAAAAAAGGAAAGTATTATTTCTTACTTGCTTGCTGCAGCGACAGTTTCTTTCACTTTGTCGTTGTGCACCATACTCTCTTTGAAAGTATAAGCTCCAGTTTTAGGAGAACGTGTTGTAATAATAACCTTTGTAAATTCTTTACCGCCACCTTTTTGTAACGATGCAACTGCTTTCTTTGCCATGGTATTATATTTTTAATACCCGTCTCTAAGAGAACGGAATTTGATTATTTAATTTCTTTATGAACAGTAACTTTTCTTAATACTGGGTTGAATTTTTTCAATTCTAAACGCTCAGTAGTATTTTTCTTGTTCTTCGTAGTGATATAACGAGACATTCCCGGAAGACCACTTTCTTTGTGTTCAGTACATTCTAAGATAACTTGTACTCTATTTCCTTTTTTAGCCATTGTTTAACTTTATTATTATCGTTCCTATTCGCATAGGAAGGAAGTTCATGAATGATTTTTATGCAACAGGCGAGGTATAGTAACTACTATACGTAACCTTTTTTGATAAATTTGCCGATTACAGCAGAGATACCGATTTTGTTGATAGTTTTGATTGCTGAAGTGGAAACTTTAAGCGTAATCCAACGGTTTTCTTCAGGAATGAAAAAACGTTTTGTTTGTAAGTTCGGGTAAAATTTACGCTTAGTTTTAGCATTTGAGTTAGAAACACTATAACCGTTTAATGCCGTCTTGCCTGTTAAATCACAAATTCTTGACATGATATATTTTTTTTATTGTTGTCTTTAATTAATATCTTTTCGCAAAGAGTTTGCAAATATCTATATTTCTTTTGGCAAATGCAATAATTTCGAGAATATTTTTTTACGGAGGTTAAATAATGTGGCAGAGCCACAAAATTACAACTTCTTTGGTATTCTTTTTGCACCTGACTAAAAAATAGTTTTCAACATTTACACAGCATGAATAAATATCTACGCCGCGGTATCCTCTTTATTATCCTAAGCATTATTTTTATTAGCTTCGGATATAAACTTATGGATGAGCAAGTTAACTTCTACAAGATTCTTATGACCTTGGGTGTAATCTGCTTTGGAATTGGCTTTATTACCATTATCTATAGACTGACTAGAAAGATAGACAGAAAGTCTTTAATAGAAGGTCGTAAGCAGAAGAAATAGCTCTTCGAGCAACAATTCATATCCTTATAAGCCATAAAAGTAGAAATTAAAATCTATTTTTGTGGTATAAAGGCTAAAAAAGATGTTGCATAAAACTCGAGGTATTGCTCTGAAAGTAACAAACTATTCCGAATCTTCTGTCGTTGCGCAGATATTTACGGAAGAATTTGGGCTTCAATCCTTTCTGATTAATGGCGCTCGTAAGCCTAAGGCTAAAGTTCGAGCAAGCTTATTACAGCCCCTACATGTCTTAGATATGGTCGTCTACCATAAGGACAATAAAAGCTTACAGCGTATCGCTGAAGCCCGACAAAGCCCCCTATTACAAGAGATTCCATATGATATTGTCAAGAGTTCTATATCCATCTTTTTAAATGAAGTTTTATATAAGGTTTTAAAACAACAGACGGAGGATAAGTACCTTTTTAACTTTCTATATGAATCCATCTATTGGTTAGATGCCGCACAGACTAATCTGGCGAATTTCCATATTGTTTTTCTACTTAAGCTTTCGGAATATTTAGGTTTTGCTCCATCGCTACCCACACAGCCTTTACCTTATTTTGATTTAGAAGCAGGTCTATTTTGCAGCCAGCTGCCTGCACATATCTATGTATTGCAGGAACCTCATTCCAGTATGTTTGCTTATTTTATGAGGAGCAATTTTGAAAACTCCTGCAAACTCCGAATTTCTACTGCTGATCGGCAGATTTTATTAGAAAATATCTTAAACTATTATCGCTTACACCTGAATAATTTTGGAGAGGTGAAGTCGCTTTATATTCTCGAAGAGATCTTTAGGTAATTTTTGATTAAAAAAAAACCTGACTTCGATGAAGTCAGGTTTTTCACAATAAATATATCTTAAATCTTAAATTAGATAACTTTTACATTTACCGCGTTAAGACCTTTACGGCCTTGTTCTACATCGTAAGATACATTGTCGTTCTCACGGATTTTGTCAATTAATCCAGAAACGTGAACAAAAATTTCGCTTTCTCCTGAATTAGGAATGATGAAACCGAAACCTTTGGTTTCATTAAAGAATTTTACTACTCCTTCTTGCATTGTATTAAATATTATATATAATTCTATAAAGATATCGATTATAAATTAAAAATGAAGATTTATTTTAATTAATTTAATTTTAAACTTTTTTTATTTTAAGCATTCTAAAAAACTATAAGTTTACAAATAAAATGGTTTTAAATTTGACAATATGAAAAAAGCAATGATGAAAAATATGGTATTAGGATTAGCAATGCTTGCTACTTCTTCTTTGGCTATGGCACAACAATCTATAGATAATGTTCGGAAGATCTCCACTAAAGGAAGAGCTGAAAAAGAGGTAACTCCAGATATTATCTACCTGTCTATTTCTTTATGTGAATACTTACAAGATGGTAATGTGAAGAAAAAGGTGACTATAGAAACTATAGAAAAACAACTTCAGGAAGCGGCTCTAAAAGCTGGAATTCCAAAAGCAGATTTTACTATTGAAAACTTATGGTCTTACCAAAATCCAAGTAATAAGAAAAAAGATCCTGGCATGTTGCAGTCTCGTCAATACCGAATTAAGGTGACCGACTTATCGAAGATTAATATCCTTTTTGATTCTGTAGACCCTAAAGGTATTCACAATACTTCTATTGCAGAGTATGATTTCTCGGGTAAAAAAGAATTAGAAAACTCATTAAAAGTGGCTGCTGTAAAAGATGCAATGAATAATGCGTCTGTATTAGCTGGTGCGGCAGATCAAAAGGTGGGCAAAGCTTTATTAATTTCTGAAAACCCAATGCCGTTCCAGTTTGTTAACTTTCAATCACGCAATATGATGATGATGAAATCAGCAGCTGCAGATATGGCTGGAGAAGCGGAATTAGTAGATATCGATATTAAACCGATTAAAGTTTCTGCAGAGGTTGATGTAATCTTCGAATTATTATAATACATAGGTATAATGCAAGAAATTTCAAAAGAGGATAAGAAAAAGAAGGAGTTCGTTTGGATAGAACGTATTTCTTGGGCTTTAGATAATAAGTTTAAAATTCCGGGTATTCCCTTTCGATTTGGACTCGACCCACTTTTGAATTTTATCCCGTTTATCGGCAAATTATTCTCTTTTGGAATTTCTGCTTTAATGGTTATCGTCATGTACCGGAACGGTGTCAGTCGCCGAACGGTAATATTAATGATGATTAATCTATTGATTGATGTGGTATTAGGTTCCATCCCTCTTTTTGGATATGCCTTTGACTTTTTCCATAAAGCCAATCAGAAAAATATAGCCCTTCTTCGGGCACATTATTTTGAAAATAAACATCAGGGTAAAGGGAATGACCTTATTGCCCTTATTTTATTTATCTTAATCGCCATCACCATATTGATATGCTATCTCCTGTGGCAGCTATCGGTTTGGCTTTGGGGACTTTTATTTTAATTATGAGTAAGAAAAGAATTTTTGCCCTTTTAGCTGTTGCTATTATCGTCCTGGCGGTATGGACTAATCCGAAGCGGGAAGCGCATTACCTGGCGGTAAAAGAAAAAGCGACTTCCTTAGTCTCCGCGCAGATGGGCAGCAAAGAAAATGATCTGCTCGCTTTTGGGATGCAGCTTTTTGGCCATAATCTCGTCGACCAGTTTACCCAAAAATATGTCAGCATAGACAATTATTATTTATTCTCCCTAACTCAAGTGCGCTGGCAAGGTCAAGAGACCGTGGTTGCGGTAGGAGCATTTAATAAAATCTGGTTTAGCTCAAAAATTGACGATAAATTTAATGAAATTATTGCCGTGTTAAAGCAGTTATAACTTAGCTTTGCAGGCATGTTAGCAATCGTTTATCAAGATGAATATTTTGTCGCTATTAATAAACCACATGGTCTATTAGTACATCGTTCTTCCATTGCCCGAGATGCCTCCGAATTTGCCTTGCAACTATTACGTGATCAGTTGCAGCAAACGGTATATCCAGCACATCGATTAGATCGGAAGACTTCCGGCATTCTTCTATTTTCCCTCAGTAAAGAAGCCGATCAAGCCATGCAACAGGCTTTTCAAAATCGAGAAGTAGACAAGAAATATCTAGCCATCTTACGTGGCTTTGCTCCAGATGAGGGTGAAATTGACTATGCCTTAAAGAAGGAAAATGGGACGTTGCAGGATGCACTTACCCATTTTAAAACCCTAAAGCGCGTAGAACCCGAAATTGCGCAAGGGGGATTTCCTACATCTCGCTATTCCCTGGTCGAGGCGAATCCCATCACCGGTAGAATGCATCAGTTACGGAAACACTTTGCCCATATCTTCCATCCTATTATTGGCGACCGTCCTCACGGATGTAATAAACAAAATAAGTTCTGGAAAGAAAGTTATGCTATGGATAGTATGTTATTACATGCTTCGGAACTGTCTTTTATTCATCCATTTACCCAAGAACCCGTACATATACAAGCGGACTTCCAACCCGAATTTATCAGAGCCATGTCCATTATGGGCTTCTAATTTTAGAAATTTCTAAATAGCTTGAGCTTTTATTATAAAACTGCTAAGGCAATCCCTGCTTTGTCTCAATTTCATAATATTTGGTTAAATAAATAGAAGCTCCTATTTTTTAGTTAAATTTGCCTTACTAGTAACCAAATAAATATGATTAAAAATACGGCTTTAACAGACCACCATATTGCCTTAGGCGCAAAGATGGTACCCTTTGCAGGATTTAATATGCCTGTTCAGTATTCAGGAATTAATGACGAACACGAAACTGTACGTAATGCAGTGGGTGTATTTGATGTCAGTCATATGGGCGAGTTTATCCTTAAAGGAGCAGATGCTTTGGATTTAATTCAACGCATTTCTTCGAATGATGCCTCTAAGTTATACGATGGAAAAGTGCAATATGCGTATATTCCAAATGAAACCGGCGGTATTGTAGATGACTTTTTAATCTATCGTATCGATGAGTTAACTTATTTCTTAGTTGTGAATGCGTCCAATATTGAAAAAGATTGGAATTGGATTTCAAAATATAATACCAAACAGGTAGAGATGAAAAATATCTCTGACGAGACTTCTCTATTCGCGGTGCAAGGTCCTAAAGCAGCTGATGCCTTACAAGCCTTAACAGATATTGAGTTAGCTCCAATGGAATATTACTCGTTTAAAAAAGGCAGATTCGCAGGTGTAGACAATGTATTAATTTCAGCAACAGGTTATACAGGAGCTGGAGGTTTTGAAATCTATGTCGCAAATGAAGATGCGCAGAAAGTATGGGATGCTATTTTCGAAGCTGGAGCAGCATACGGCATTAAACCTATCGGCTTAGGCGCTCGTGATACCCTGCGTTTAGAAAAAGGATTCTGTCTCTATGGGAATGATATTGATGATCAAACCTCCCCTTTAGAAGCAGGTTTAGGATGGGTTACAAAATTCACTAAAGATTTTGTGAATTCTGAAAACCTTAAAGCAGAAAAAGAAGCTGGAGTACAGAAAAAATTAGTCGGTTTCGAAATTATAGATCGTGGAATTGCCCGTCATGACTATCAAATTGTCGATGCAGATGGACAGGTGATTGGACGTGTTACTTCAGGAACTCAATCTCCGACTTTAAAAAAATCAATCGGTTTAGGATATGTAGATAATGCCTTTGCAAAAGAAGGTTCAGAAATCTTTATTAATATCCGAGATAAGAAAATTAAAGCGGTTGTTAGCAAACCTCCATTTGTAAAATAATAACCTTTAAATTAAATACTAAAGCTACCTGAGATCATCCGGTAGCTTTTTTTTGTCTATATCCTTCCAGCTATCTAAAGTCACTTAGGCAAGCAGACCATCAAAGTTAATAAAATAAGCTTTAAAGGAAATATTTGAAAATAATTTTCGTTAAAAAACACAAATATATTATTTTTGTTTTTAATTAGTCTAATTAAGCATAATATTTATGTTTAAGTATTATAAAACAATTAAAATGAAAAAAATAATATGTATAAGCGCAGTATGGCTCGCTTGCTTTGTTCATCCACTTTATGCCCAACAAGCTCCCGTAGATACCATTCACAATAAACTGTTCCTCGATGAGGTAATTACATCGGCAACCCGAACGCCGGAACTGAAAAGTCAATCTGCCGCCTCCGTCACCATTATCAATCGCACAGAAATTCAAAATTTATTGCAGATTAATCCCGACCTATCCCAAATTATAGGCTTAGCCGTGCCTGGGATGGCGCTAAGCTCAAATACCAGTAGTAACCGAAGTCAATCTCTACGGGGACGGAATATGCTGGTATTAATAGATGGCATACCGCAGTCTACACCATTGCGAGCTACAGACCGGGATATTCGTTCCATAGATCCCGAGATTATTGAGCGTATAGAAATTGTTAAAGGTTCTACCTCGATCTATGGAAATGGCGCTATCGGGGGTCTGATGAATATCATTACCAAAAAAAATCCGACAGGAAAGGTTTTTGGAGGACAGACAACGGTAGGAATGTCTGACCATCAATTGCTAAAAGGAGGAGGAGCTGCAGGATATCGCCTCAACCAACAGGTCTATGGTCAAGTGAAACGTTTTAACTACTTACTCAATGGAACTTTAAATCAAACAGGCTCCTCAAAAGATGGAGACCATACTTACCTTTCCCCGCGATATGGATTAGGCGATACCAAAACCATCAATATGCTCGCCAAATTAAAATACCAGATCAAGGATAATCAAGCGCTGGAAGCCATGTATAATTATTATTCCAGCATACAGCAAACCAATCTTATTGCCAAAACTGGAAAGTACCTAGAAAGCCCGACTATAGGTATTGTAGGCCTGAAAAACCCCAATGCCATTAATGAAGGAACGCATGCCAACCATAATTTCTACTTAAAATATAATATAGACGATATCTTTAAACAGACGGATTTAGAAGCGAGCATCTACTATCAAAATATTTATTCCGTATTCGATTATCGGGAAAATAAACCTTCTACACCGAGATGGCAAGAAACGGGTGGACAAGCCACCATTAAAGCGAATAAAATAGGCGCAAGAGTACACCTGAATAGTGAGTTTGCAGCAAGCCCCCATTGGATGATTAACTATAGCTACGGCATTGATTATTTAATAGATCGCACGAGTCAGCCCTTAGTGGATGGAAGATACTGGGTACCCAAACTTAGAGCCAATAACTTTGCAGCATACTTACAACAGAAATCGACTTTTTATAATTACCTCATTCTAAAACTCGGTATACGGCATGATTTAATTCAAGTTCATGTTCCTGATTATGCGACGATTCCCAAACGCGCTACCGACCCGGAAACAGCTATTGCAGGAGGAACATTAAAGTATAAAAAACCTTCCTTTAATGCTGCCTTAAGTTATACACAACAAGCTTTATTTCAACCCTATATTTCCTACTCTGAAGGATTTTCTATCTTCGATTTAGGGCGTACACTTCGAGATGCAGAAGCCGATGTGCTTTCTAAAATCCAAACTGAACCCGTAGCCACCAAAAATTATGAAGCCGGTTTTAATGCGCATTTCGGCAAAGTCATTAAATTTTCTGCTGCTTATTTTTATAATAATTCAAAACTGGGTTCTGATTTAGTGATTAAAGATGGATTCTGGGTGGTCGATCGCAGCCCGCAGAAGGTACAAGGCTTTGAATTGGTAGCAGATGCCTTTCTCCATAAATATATCAGCTTAGGCGCCTCCTATACAAGTTTAGAAGGAAAGAAAAAGTCCGCAGGAAGCAGTAGCTATGATAGCTATATGTCTGGTCTATCAATCCCAGCCAATAAGTTGACAAGTTATATTTCCCTACATCCAATCTCCGCATTACATATTAATCTGTATGCTGTACATACTGGTCAAAGGGATCGATTTGAACCAGAGTTAAATAAAAAAAATCAATTGCAATATCAGGAAGGAGAAGGTATAGTTAAACCTACGCAGGTATATAATTTAAGTGCTAATTATAGCTATAAACAAGCTCAATTTAATTTAGGGGTAGAGAATCTCCTCAATAAAACCTATTATACAGCCACCTCCATGCTCAATGCACGAGATGCCGAATATGTGCATGCCAATGGACGCTATGTAAATTTTACTATACGATATAATTACTAAAACAAAAAAAAGGATAACCTGTTCGTTATCCTTTTTTTTTCTTTTTAATTAAACTTTTTGTTTCCGGTGGTTTTGTTAAATTTCGAATTTGCTTTACTAAAGCTACTTTAAAAAAGATAACGACCACCAATAGAGCAATTGATAATCCAGCAAATAATGCATTACCAACCTTATATGACTCAAATCCAGAATATATTAATAATGCAATAGCTAAATTGAGTACGACATTATAAATAATATGATTTCTCATTTATTTTATTTTATAGAATTGCTACCTAATACATTTTGACGTAATCTCCAAAAGTAAATAATCCCTCCTACAATATTTCCAATAATAATCAATAGACTATAAAATATCTTCTGTGAAGCCTCAATACGAGTAGAAAAGACAATCTCCCTTAATACCAATACCATCCACAACATCGAAATCATAAAAGATAGACTTATTACTACCCTAGAAAAGAGTGGATGTATCCATAGTAAAATAATGGCTATGGCATAGAACGCAAAATTGAACAAAAAAGCTTGTTTAGTCTGATGCTCCAAACTTTTCATTAATACACATCAATTTCTGGATCGATTTCAGCCTGCCAAGCTAATATTCCACCTTTTAAATTTGCTAAATTATCAAAACCTTGTTGTTCCAATAACATCACTGCTTGTGCAGAACGCTTTCCTGAACGACATTGAATAATTACGGGTTTATCTTTAGAAACCTTATCAGCCTCTAATAAAATCCCTGATAATGGAATATTTAAACCATCTAAGTTAGACAGCTCATATTCAAAAGTCTCACGAACATCAATTAATTGAAAGTCTTCGTTCTGATCTATTTTAGATTTTAATTCCTGTACAGTTACTTCTTTCATGACAATTAGTTATTTCTATCAAATATAGAAAATTCTTACAATCCATTTTTAATCTAAATGTTAGTTTATGAATTTATTACTATATTCAAACGAAAATAAATATTTCCAAACCATGAACCGATCGATAATCACCCTTTCATTAATCAGTATATTCAGCTTTTCTGCATGTTCCACGCAGCAGAAAATGACCTTTTCTGCTTCTGATTCCAAAGATGTACAACGAATTATTGAAACCTTAGCCGATGATGATATGCGCGGTCGCTCTGCCTTAGTTCCCGAAGATATCGGAAAAGCAGCCGATTTTATAGCCGCAGAATTTAAAAGTATAGGCTTACAGCCCTATGCAGAAGCTAATTTTAGACAGAGTTTTGAAATTACGCAGATTAATCTGTCCACGAAAGATGCACAGATCAATGGGAAAGATATCGATCCTGCACATATCCTAATTCAATCCACTATGCCTGGACTGAACTGGAATGCAAATCCCGAAGTGAGTATAGAAAAAATTGCTGAAGGAGAAGACTTTTCTCAACGCTTCAGAAGCATGATGCAAAGCAATAAAGATCTATTAGTGATGGTCGACCCAAGTTTTGCTTCCAGCTTTGACCGACTCCAACGCATCTATAGTAAGGGTAGAATAATTAATGAAGGTCAAAGCCCTTCCCGTTCTATTGTCTTTATTTTAAGTCATGAAGTTCCACAATCTTTCCGCGTTAATTTTACGAATAGTTTCCAAAAGATTCCACTCTTTAATGTTGCAGGTATCCTACCTGGCAAATCCAAGAAAAATGAATATGTTATCTTCTCTGGACATTATGATCATATCGGTATACTGGAGGCTGTAGGACAGGACTCCATAGCCAATGGAGCCGATGATGATGCCTCCGGAGTTACCGCTATGATTAGTCTGGCCAAACACTTTAAGAAGTTAAACTCCAATGAAAGAACCTTGATTTTTATCGCCTTTACGGCCGAGGAAATTGGGATGTATGGTTCTAAATATTTTTCGGAAAATATCGATGCCGACCAGGTAGTCGCGATGATTAATATAGAGATGATCGGTAAGAATTCAAAATTTGGGGAAAATAGTCTGTATGTAACCGGATTTAATAATTCCAACCTAGCTGCACTTATGCAAAAAGAAGTCAGTCATACTAAATTTAAGTTTTTCCCAGACCCCTATCCGGCGCAGAATTTATTCTACCGCTCTGATAATGCGATATTAGCGGCTTTAGGGGTTCCAGCACATACCTTTTCTACCGTACAGATAGATAAAGATAATTTTTACCATACAGTAAAAGATGAGGTTTCTACCCTCAATATAAAAAATATTGTGTCTAGTATCGAAGCGATTGCGATTGGAACCAAGGCCATTGTGGAGGGCCAAATTACGCCTTCTCGCGTAGAGAAATTAAAAGACTAAACAGATTTTTGCATAATATAGTCGTCCAGCACATATCCAAAATATGGAATATCTACGGACTCCATGACTTCAAAACCCTGTTTTAAATAAAAGTAATACGCTTTATTTCCCCGATTGACATTTAATTCCAGCTTGCTAAAACCTTTCTTTTTAGCAAGTTCGGAAGCAAATGTGATCAATTCCTTTCCGAAACCTAAACCCTGAGTACTCGAGAGTAAATATAATTTTTCTATGCGTAAAGTTTGATCTTCCATACGGTCTTTAACAGCTATAAAACCGACTTTCTCTGTCTTATTTTCCAGAAGATAAAACTGCTGTCCAGCAGACATCGCCTCTGCAACGCCTTCCGCTGAATAGTTTCTGCCTAACATAAATACGATCTGTTCATCAGAAAGTAATCCTTTGTATCCGGTCCAGTAACTTTCGGACGCTATACGCATAATATCTTTAATATCCGCAGTAGCGGCTAAGTCTATACTCATAAATTTTCTCCTAGTAAACCATACTTGGGTGAGGTAAATGTCAGGCTAAAGAAGCCATCTGCTGTAGTCTCATACTCTGCAGCAGTAATTGCTTTTAAGCCAAGTACTGATAATTCTTGCAGCTCATTATAAAGGTAGATGGATTCTCCTTGAACTTTCCATTTTTCGTAACCTGACTTAGCTAGAATAATTCGGCGTTGCTCGGCTAAAAAGACCATATTAATCCGATCGGCATAGTCAAATATCAGAGGGACTTGCTGTAAGGTTCCGAGTATATTAACTGCTTTATACTGCTTATCCACTAAATAAGCCAGAGCTTCTGCCAGGAAGTCTGACTGATAAGTAATAAGCTTAATATGCTCTTGAGGAAGTTCTACGGCGTTTTTTGCAAATAGGATATCAATCTTAATCTCCCGAGAGCTAAGCGCTTCTACGGATTCCTCAGCAGTAATAATGGTCGGACTCCATTCGAGCAACTGCCCCAAATCTTCCTCCGAAATAGCGGTAGGATTAAGCACTAATAAGGCAGGTTCCTGATTCTCCCGAACGATATGATGTGAAGACATAGACTAATATCCTAAACGGCGTAAGGTAATAAAAGCCATAAGTCCTGTACTGAGTGCTAAGGCATTTTCATCCACATCAAAGGTATGCGTATGTACGGCAGACTGAATTCCCAGGGCTTTATTTCCAGTACCTAAT
>DAIQRP010000002.1:32748-42492 GCA_036786125.1 Sphingobacterium sp. | reverse complement strand
TGTTGGGTCAGCTTTTCTTCATTAATGAGATAAGGGTAACCCTTACGAATCTCAAATTCACAAGTCGCTCCAAAACCCTCAGCAATGCTTGTTGCTATTTTTAACATGCGTTCATGTGCTTCCATACGCCATGTCTCATCAAAAGTACGGAAAGTACCTTCTAGATAGACTTCGTCAGGAATAATATTGGTTGCACCATGGGCAAGTATCTTTCCAAAGGATAAAACCGTTGGGGTACGCGGGTCGGCTACGCGAGAAACGACTTGTTGTAAGGCCACGATAATCTGCGCTGTAATGGCAATCGGATCGATATTTTGATGCGGGTGCGCGCCATGTCCTCCACGACCTTTTACAGTCATAAAGAGTTCATCACAAGAAGCCATATACTTACCTGCACGAAATCCAACTTTCCCCGCCTCAATAAAAGGCATTACATGCTGTCCATAGATGGAAGTCGGTGCCGGATTTTGTAATACACCTTCTTTAATCATAAGGGATGCTCCCCCAGGTAATCTTTCTTCACCAGGTTGAAAGATTAACTTTACAGTACCTCCAAATTCTGCTTTTAACTGTTGCAGAATCTTGGCTGTTCCTAAAAGAGAAGAAGTATGTACATCATGTCCACAGGCATGCATTACTCCTGGATTTTGGGATCCATAGCTACGCCCTTCTACCTCTTGAATAGGTAAGGCATCCATATCTGCGCGCAAGGCAATAATTTCAGACGAGGGAAGGTCTCCATGAATTAAGCCTACTACTCCAGTATCCGCCATCACCTCATAAGGTATTCCCAATTGCTCCAATTGAGATTTAACATAGGCAGCAGTTTGATACTCCTCAAAAGAAAGTTCCGGATGTTGATGAAGATGTCTTCGAATGGCAACAGTTTCCTGGAAAATTTCCTGAGCAAGCGCAGTCACTTTTTCCTTAGCAATTGACATGATAGTAAGTTTATTGGTATACAAAAATATCTTCCGTAAAGATGAAGACATTACTAAACTGAGATTTTAAGGTTCTCATAAAGGTACTGGCATCTGCGCGAGAACGGAAATCGCCCACTTTAACCCTATAATTTGGTTCATCATAAGAAACATAGGTATCTATATCCTTATACAACCGGCGGAATCTAGCTTGTTCAGCATAGGCATCAGATCGGGAAGATCCTGCGAATACCTGCACTCTAAATCCTCGAATGGTACTGCGTCTAGCGGTCTTCTTATCGATAACCTTAGCTACAGTAACCACATTGGATTTGCTTTCGATGGGATTGATACCCAGATGAGCACGGAAATTCTGTAATAACGATATTAAAGTATCTTGTGAAACTTCAACATGAGCACGCTCTTGAGCGTGAGTGAACGTACTTACAAATATCAGCGCTATACCAGCTATCAATCCCTTCTTCAGCATTTTTAAGTATTTTTTAATTATCTATCTGCGATATCTTCATCAGAAACTCCTGTTGGAGATTCTAAATCTGCTTTTGTCGCTTGTGTTTTTACAGGTTTTGCCTCTACAGGACGAGCTGCTTGAGGAGCATCATTTGATGTCTGACCTGGAATTTCTCCTTTAAATAAGAAACTGACAATCTCTTTATTCATCTCTGCTAACATCGATTTAAATAAATTGAAAGCTTCCATCTTATAGATGATAATAGGATCTTTTTGTTCATATACGGCATTTTGAACGGATTGTTTTAAATCGTCCATTTCACGTAAATGTTCTTTCCAAGCCTCATCTATTAAAGCAAGAACAATGCCTTTTTCAAATGATTTGAAAACTTCTTTCCCTTCAGATTCTACAGCTTTCTTCAAGTTTGTAGACACTTGAATACCACGTGTACCATCCGAGAATGGAACGACTACATTTTCTATCATACCTCCACGCTCAGCATATACATTCGCCAATACAGGTAATGTTGCCGCAGCGATATGGTTAATTTTTTGATTAAAATGTGCTACAGCTTGATCGAATAACTTATCTGTTAAAGCTTCAATTTTTCCGGTAGCAAATTCTTCTGCAGAGATATCAGGGTTAATTGCAAATAGACGAATAACATCTAATTGGAAGTCCTCATAGGTACTGGTCTCTTTTGCATCAGCAACGATTTCTTCTACGACATCAAAGATAATATTATTTAAATCGACATCTAAACGTTCTCCAAATAAAGCATTTTTACGCTTGGTATAGATTACCGTACGTTGAGAGTTCATCACATCATCATACTCCAATAGACGCTTACGGATACCAAAGTTATTTTCCTCTACTTTACGTTGTGCACGTTCAATAGATTTTGTCAACATAGAATGTTGCATTACTTCTCCTTCTTCAACACCCATCTTCACCATAATATTGGAGATACGCTCAGAAGCAAAAAGACGCATTAAGTTATCTTCTAAGGAAACAAAGAATTGTGATGATCCCGGATCTCCTTGACGACCTGCACGACCACGTAACTGGCGATCGACACGACGAGATTCATGGCGTTCCGTACCGATAATGGCTAAACCACCTGCATTTTTAACCTCTTCAGATAATTTAATATCCGTACCACGACCAGCCATATTCGTTGCAATCGTTACCTGTCCAGGCTTTCCTGCTTCGGCTACGATATCTGCTTCTTTCTGGTGTAATTTCGCATTTAAGACATTATGACGAATTCCTCTTAATTTCAACATTCTGGAAAGCAATTCAGAGATCTCTACCGATGTAGTACCTACTAAAACTGGTCTGCCTTGTTCTGTTAAAATTTGAATTTCTTCGGCTACTGCATTATATTTCTCCCGAGCAGTACGGTAGATTAAATCCTGACGGTCATCACGAGAGATACCACGGTTAGTCGGAATTTCTACAACGTCTACTTTATAGATTTCCCATAACTCCCCTGCTTCTGTAGAAGCGGTACCTGTCATACCTGCCAGCTTATGATACATACGGAAGTAATTTTGTAAGGTTACCGTCGCATAAGTCTGCGTTGCATCTTCTACTTTAACATTTTCTTTCGCTTCTATCGCTTGGTGTAATCCATCGGAGTAACGACGGCCATCCATAATACGACCTGTCTGCTCATCGACAATTTTTACTTTTCCTTCATCCACGATATACTCGACATCATTTTCGAATAAAGTATATGCTTTTAATAATTGATTAATGGAGTGGATACGATCTGCTTTAACTGAATAATCGCGTAATAATTCTTCTTTACGTGCCGCTTTATCTTCTAAAGAAGCTGTAGATTTTTCAATATCAGCAATCTCTGTTCCTACATCTGGAAGGATAAAGAAGGAAGGATCTTCTCCTGAAGCTGTAATTAATTCAATACCTTTTTCCGTTAATTCTACCGAATTATTCTTTTCGTCAATAACGAAGAACAATTCCGTATCAACCTTAGGCATATTTTTATTTTGTTCAGCCATATAGTAATTCTCTGCTTTTTGAAGCACCTGACGGTTTGCACCTTCAGATAAGAATTTAATAAGGGCTTTATTTTTTGGAAGACCACGGAAGGCTCTTAATAAGGCTAAACCTCCACCTTCAATATCTGTATCTCCTGCAGCGATTTTTTTCTTTGCATCATTAAATACCGTATTGATATAGGCTTTCTGTGCATTTACTAAACGTTCGATACGTGGTTTTAATTGGTAGAATTCATGTTGGTCTCCTTTAGGAATAGGACCAGAGATAATTAATGGTGTACGTGCATCATCAATTAACACGGAATCCACCTCATCGACCATAGCAAAATGTAATTTTCCTTGCACTAAAGATTCCGGAGTTTGCGTCATGTTGTCACGTAAATAATCGAAACCAAATTCGTTATTTGTTCCGTATACGATATCTGAAGCATAGGCCTTACGTCTTTGAGGAGAGTTAGGCTGATGTTTATCGATACAATCTACAGTCAGACCATGGAATTCGAATAATGGTGCATTCCATTCCGAGTCACGACGTGCGAGGTAATCATTCACCGTTACAATATGAACTCCTTGACCAGAAAGTGCATTTAAATAGGTTGGTAAAGTTCCTACCAAGGTCTTACCCTCACCCGTAGCCATCTGAGCAATTTTACCCTGATGCAATACGATACCCCCGATTAACTGTACATCATAATGTACCATATTCCAAGTTACCTCAGAACCTGCAGCTAACCAAGTATTAGACCAAATTGCTTTATCTCCTTGGATGATGACGTTTTGCTTACGCGTAGAGATTTCACGATCGAAATCTGTAGCCGTCACTTCGATAGATTTTAATTCAGAATATCTTCTAGAAGTCTCTTTAACTACAGCAAAAGCCTCTGGAAGAATTTCACTTAATACCTCTTCTAGTTTTTTGTCACGATTTTTAGACAATTTATCTATTTTATCATAGATATCTGTCTTGACATTCATGTCTAGGTCATCTTGATCTGCTTCTGTTTTTAGATCAGCGACTTCTTTGTCTATATCGGCTAAGTATTCTTGGATTCTGTTTTTGAATTCAGCTGTCTTTGCACGAAGTTCATCATTCGTTAAATTCGAAAGTTTCGCATATTCAGCTTTGATTTGCTCTACGATGGGCTGAATACCTTTGATGTCTCGTTCAGACTTACTTCCAAATATTTTACTTAAAAATTTTAACATAATATTCTATATCTATCTCAATTTAGACTTTGCGCAATAATGACTCCAAAATAAAATTGCAGACAATTTGACACTAATCGGGCAAATTTACTTATTACATATGATATGTAACAGTTTAACTCGCATTTTTTTATACTTTTTTATGACAAAAACAACATTTTTTTTGTCTTCGGAATTAAGGATAAGGAATTCGCCTGATCAAATAAGGTCTGAATGGCTTTTCTACCTAATATTCCGAGCGCTAAGGAGTATTCATTTACATATAAATCGATATGTTTATACATGACTTCTTCCTCCATTTCCTGAGCATGTGCTTTGATAAAGTCCAATCCAGATTTCGGATGTGCAAATGCATATTCCACAGATTTCTTTAATACCCGATTGATCTTTTCCTGAATCGCTATAGGTAAGGATCTCTTGACGACAATACCGCCTAAAGGAATTGGACACTGCGTCTTTTTCTCCCAGAAATCTCCTAAATCAGTCACTTTATATAATCCTTTTTCCAGGTAAGTAAATCTATTCTCATGAATGATTAAACCCAAATCTATTTCCCCGTGCAATAACGCATTTTCAATATCGGAAAATAAAAGTTCGGTTTTATTCTGTAATGCTGGAAAAGCCAATCCTAATAGAAAATTAGCTGTAGTAAATTTACCTGGATATCCTACTCTTAATGCCGCTAATTCCTCCGGAAATTTGCCACCCTCCTGCAGATATTGGGAAAGACGCTGCGCTAAAGCTGGATCTTTAGCAATCAATAAGGGGCCTACCCCAAAACCTAAGGCTGAACCTGCATCCAATAAGGCATAGTCTTCTACGGCATAGGCAAAGGCATGGTAGCTTAATTTGGTGATGTCCAACTTCCCGGCGAAAGCCTGGAGATTTAAGGTTTCTACATCTTCATAGGATACTTCAAACTCCAATCCTTCGGTATCAATCTTATGATGTATTAAAGCATCGAAGATAAAGGTATCATTTGGACAAGGAGAAAAACCTAATGTTAATTTCATAACTTAAAATTTATGTATATAAAAATACAATAGGGTGCACACAAATGTAACGACCATAATTCCTTTAGCCTGACTCTCCGCTCCTTTTTTAAATTGGAATCGCATCAGGATAAGATTTAAGAATATGGCTATAAACCCTAACCAAAAGGGCTTACTCGGCAATATTTGCTGTGCAAGCGTTGTATAGCTTGTAAGTAGGAAAGCTATAGCTGGAGCAATAAGCCCAAAAGCTATTCCTTTTACAAATTTATTAATTTCCATGCTGAATATTAAACTTCAAAACTCCAAGAATTTAACTCGGGTATAGCATGATGTGCTGTCATATCAAACTGTACAGGTACTATAGATACATATCCATTATTTAAAGCATGTGCATCTGTATCTTCCCCCCGATCTTCCAACTGAAACTTTCCTGTCATCCAATAATAATCCCGGTTATGTGGATCTATACGCTCATCAAATTCTTCTACCCAGCGTGCCGCAGCCTGTCTGCAGATTTTTACGCCTTTTATATGATCGGTATTTGGAAAGTTAACATTTAATAGGGTTCCTTTTGGAAGTCCATTAGCCAGAACTTGTTTTGTAATTCCCGAAACATAGGATCTACAGAAAGAGAAGTCTGCATGTTGGGAGAAATCATCTAAAGAAAAACCGATGGAAGGGATACCTTCAATCGCTCCTTCTGTTGCGGCAGACATCGTCCCTGAATATAATACATTAATGGAATTATTCAGCCCGTGATTGATTCCTGAAACACAGATATCAGGTTTCTTTCCTTTAAATATTTTATTGACCGCTAATTTGACACAATCTACAGGTGTTCCCGAGCACTTATACATTTCCACGCCTTCATAGATATCTACTGCATCCATACGTAATGGCCTCCCAATAGTTATCGCATGTCCCATACCGGATTGTGGACTATCTGGAGCTACCACCACAACTTTTCCGAGTTTCTGCATTTCTTCAATAAGCACTTTAATGCCGGGTGCAGTAATCCCGTCGTCATTAACCACTAAGATGGTCGGCTTCAATTCTGTCATGTCGCTAATTTATAAAAAGAAAAAGCGTTAAGAAAATAATCCTAACGCTTTACTCATAATATAACCTTAATTTTATAATTTATTCAACCAATCCACGACCTCATCTCTAGTCTGACCTGTTTTCTTTTGGATTCTACCGACTAATTCATCCTCTTTTCCTTCTTCATATAATAAGTCATCATCCGTTAAGTCAGCATAAGCTTGTTTCACTTTTCCTTTTAACTCATTCCAAGTTCCTTTTAATTTTAAATTACTCATGATATTCTTGTTTAATTCGTTTAAAAATTCACTGTAACTATGGAACATTCTAAGTTTAAAAATGTTTTATTACTCAAACGATTTCGCAATTAATTTTTTCGTTTCCCCATAAAATAGGGGTAAATTAGAGGTTCAATAAAGCTTATACATATTATGAAAACAAATTATGAGAGCCGATATGCTATCGGTCCTAAGGAGTATAAATCATTAGACACAGAAGAGCTCAGATCAAATTTCTTAATTGAAACTGTATTTGAAGCCGATCGAATTCATTTAGTATATAGCCATTATGACCGCTATATTGCTGGAGGAGCACAGCCCGTAACGGAAAGCCTGCACTTAGAAACAATCGATCCATTAAAAGCAGACTACTTTTTAGAAAGACGCGAGCTTGGAATTATTAATGTCGGTGGAGCTGGAAAAGTACGGGTAGATGGAGAAGAAATTTCCCTAGATTTTAAAGAAGCCTTATATATCGGTCGAGGAAAAAAAGAAGTTATATTCTCTTCTAATCATCCCGAAAGCCCTGCTAAATTTTATATTAATTCAGCTCCGGCACATCAGTCCTATCCTACGAAAAAAGTAACTAAAAATGAAGCTGATGTCGTGGTGCTCGGAAGTCTCGAAACGGCTAACCACCGAACGATTAATAAGTTATTAGTAGCCTCTGTTATTGAAACCTGTCAGCTGCAAATGGGGATGACTGAATTAAAACCGGGTTCTATATGGAATACCATGCCTGCACATACGCACGATCGCCGCATGGAGGTTTATTATTATTTTGAAGTCGCAGAAGGGCAAGCCATCTCCCATTTTATGGGTCCTACAAATGAGACAAGACATATTTGGATGCAAAATGAACAAGCTGTAATTTCTCCTCCTTGGTCGGTACATGCGGGAGCAGGAACAAGCAACTATACCTTTATTTGGGGCATGGCTGGAGAGAATTTAGACTATGGAGATATGGATGGATGTGCAATTACTGAATTAAGATAATATGAAAAAGATATTTTTAGGCCTTCTCGCCTCTAGTATAAGCCTACTTAGTATGGCACAGCAGAATAAGTTCGTTAAAGTATCTTCAAAATCTGAATTTCAACGAACGGAGTTAATTAGCATTCCATTTAAAAAGTTTACCTCCTATTTTAATTTAAAGGATACCGTATTCTCGATTGTGGATCAGGTTTCCGGGAATGTCGTGCCACATCAATTGGAGAAACGGGGCAGCAGTCAGGTTCAAAATGTATTGGTCTTAGTTTCTATTTTGAAAGATCAGGATCTGCGCTTAAATGTCGTTGCCAATGCATCCCCAATTATTCCAAGTCGGACTTATGCCCGTTATATCCCCGAACGTTTCGACGATTTCGCATGGGAAAATGATCTCGTGGCATTCCGCCTGTATGGAAAAGCCTTAGAAGGACGTAAAGATGATGCCCAAGGCATGGATTATTGGGCTAAACGAACTTCCAATCTCATTATTAATTCTTGGTATAAAACTGATGATTATCATGTGGACCATGGAGAAGGTTTAGATTATTATAGCGTAGGACAGACTTTAGGCGTAGGTGATATTGCAGCTTATCCCAATCAGCAGATTCAGTATACCAAACACTATCGCGAATTTGAAATCCTAGATAATGGTCCATTACGTACGACCTTTAAATTAAGTTTTGAACCGGAAAAAATTGCAGGACAAGAACTGCGTATAAGTAAAACCATCAGCTTGGATGCCGGAAGTCAATTCAACCGCATAGAGGTGCTCTGGAATAATGCTTCTGTCGCTACTTCCGATGTGGTAATAGGTCTTGCGCGACGTAAAGAATCCAATCCACAGGTATTTTTCAATGCGGAAAATAACAGTTTAACGTATTGGGAACCTGAGGAACCAAATAAAGGGATTACAGGAACCGCTTTAATACTTCCTTCAGCTAAAGCGCAGTATATCGATTCCGATGCAAGCCAGTTTTTAATTTCAACCCAAGCCGTTAATAAAAAGCCACTCGTATATTATAATGGAGCTGCTTGGAATAAAGCAGGTAAGATTACTTCTTTTGAGGAGTGGAAAATAGCAGTCAGCCATCAGGCAGAACAAATTAAATATCCTTTAACTATTACATTTAACTAATGAGTACACTATTAAAATCCTTTGATTTAACGGGACAGGTTGCCCTAGTTACAGGATGTAAAAGAGGCATAGGTAAAGCCATTGCCGAAGCTTTAGCTGAAGCTGGAGCTGATGTAATTGGAGTATCCGCAAGCTTGGAATTACAGGATTCTGCTGTAGCTAAATCTGTGGAGGCTTTAGGCCGTAAATTTTATGCCTATCAATGTGATTTTGCCGATCGCAAAGCATTGTATGCATTTATTAAGCAACTCAAAGAAGAACATCCAAAAATAGATATCTTATTTAATAATGCCGGTAATATCCTACGCAAACCCGCAGCTGAGCATCCAGATGAATATTGGGATCAGATTATTGAAATCAATCAAAATGCCCAATTTATCCTAACTAGAGAACTTGGAAAAGAGATGATTTCACGTGGAACAGGAAAAATTATCTTTACAGCTTCACTGCTTACCTTTCAGGGCGGAATCAATGTTCCAGGATATGCCGCTTCCAAAGGAGCAATAGGTTCATTAGTCAAAGCCTTTGCCAACGAATGGGCTTCCTTAGGGGTCAATGTAAATGCAATAGCACCTGGATATATTTCTACAGATAATACAGAAGCATTACGCGAGGATCAGGAACGTTCCAAATCCATATTATCCCGAATTCCAGCCAATCGTTGGGGAGAGCCCGAAGATTTT
>DAIQRP010000002.1:17036-32738 GCA_036786125.1 Sphingobacterium sp. | reverse complement strand
TAAGGGTCCCGCAGTATTCTTAGCCTCCGCAGCTTCCGATTATGTACATGGCAGTATCTTAACTGTCGATGGGGGCTGGATGGGCCGATAGCCGCAGAGCTCAATTTAGCTTAACGTCAACGTTAAGCTAAATTGAATAAAACCAACATTCTTTTTATGTTATTGCTGCTCGTTATGGCGGTTATATCTGAAGATTTTGTCAATTAATTTATCAGCACTCCATTAAAAAGAAGATGATCAAAAATCTTTTAGTTGCCTTCAGCCTTTTTTTTAGCTTGCATATACAGGCTCAGCAAATTCAAGTGGAACAAGCAGAAGCGCAAGCCGCATTTAACTTATTAAATCAGATTCGTGCTCATCCGGAACAGTTTGAGCAGGCATTAGGCATTACTTCTATAGAACTTGTGAGCCGTAAGCCTTTAGTCTGGAATAATAAACTCGCTAAAGTGGCTTTAGACCGTGTCAAAGATATGGCAAAGAGAAATTACTTTGACCATATAAACCCTAATGGCATAGGTCCTAACTTCTATATTAATCGAGAAGGATATTCCCTTAACCCCGCATGGCTGACTAAAAAAGAAGCCAATAATTTTGAGTCTATTGCAGCCAACTGGCCTTCGGCAATAGAGGCGATTCAAGGTCTTATTATCGGCAAAAACTCCCCAGGTTTTATGCATAGAAAACATCTTTTAGGCATGGATGAATGGAATGGATCACTACAAGATATTGGTATTGCATATATCCGAGTCCCCGCTGGAAGCCAGTATAAATCGTATTTATGCGTGATTATTGCAAAACATGACTGGTAAAACATAGAAATTTAGTGTTTTTTATGCGCTTTGCCTGAATCTTTCTTAACTTTGCATATGATAAAATCAATGACTGGGTACGGCATTGGCTCCAAAGAAAATGGAAAAGTCAAATATACTGTCGAAATAAAATCCCTGAATTCAAAGTTTTTGGAACTGAACCTCCGCCTACCAAAAGCGGTATCAGATAAAGAATTGACCTTAAGAGCAGAATGCTCTAAACTGATTGAGCGTGGAAAAGTAAATATCAATATTTCCGTAGAGTATAATGATCAGACGGCCAAAGCTTCGAATATCAATGCCGAGTTATTGAAAAAATATTACGCTCAACTTGCCGAAATTGCTCAGGACTTAGGTCAAGCACAAACTAACCTATTTCAATTAGCTCTGGGTATGCCTGAAGTTATCTCCAATAATGACGATTCAGTAGATGAAGAAGAAGGCAAAATCTTAATGGACGCTTTTTATCAAGCTATTGCTCAGTTTAATACCTTCCGTGAAGATGAAGGTCATGTACTGAGTTTAGACTTAAAAAATAGAGTGGAAACTATCGTTTCATCCTTAAGCCAAGCAGAAGCCTTAGAAACAGACCGTATTCCCTTAATTCGAGAACGTATTTCTCAATATATGGATGAAACTGTAGGAAAGGAAAATGTCGATATGAATCGCTTTGAGCAGGAGCTTATCTATTATATCGATAAATTAGATATTACCGAAGAGAAAGTTCGTCTTCGGGCACACTGTAACTACTTTTTAAAAGCCCTTTCCGCATCAGATTCCAATGGTAAAAAATTAGGCTTTATCTCTCAGGAGATGGGTCGTGAAATTAATACCTTAGGATCAAAAGCAAATCATGCCGAAATTCAACAGATTGTTATTCGCATGAAAGAAGAATTAGAAAAAATAAAAGAGCAATTGCTCAACGTACTATAATACCCAACATGGCTGGCAAATTAATCATCTTTTCTGCTCCTTCAGGTGCTGGAAAAACAACAATTGTAAAAGACTTATTAAGCAAACACGGGGATAAGATTGAATTCTCTATCTCGGCAAGTACACGCGAACCTCGTGGTGCAGAAGAGCATGCTAAAGATTACTATTTTATCTCTAAAGAGGATTTCTTACATAAAATCGCTAAGCAGGAATTTATAGAATTTGAAGAAGTATATTCTGGAACTTTTTATGGAACATTACGCTCTGAAGTAGAACGTATCTGGGCTCAAGGGAAACATGTTATCTTTGATATTGATGTCATTGGTGGCTTACGTTTAAAATCGAAATTTCCAGAAGAAGCCTTAGCTATTTTTGTACAACCCCCATCGTTAGAAATTTTAAAGGAACGCCTGCGTGGTCGTGGAACGGACTCCGAAGAAAAACTTAAAGAACGTTTTGCAAAAGCCGAAACCGAGTTATCTTATGCGGATAAGTTTGATGTCATCCTTAAAAATTATGACTTAAAGACCGCTTGTGCTGAAGCAGAAGAATTAGTGATTAACTTTATCAATTCCTAAGGAATACAGGATATGCAGAAGATTGGGCTATTCTTCGGATCTTTTAATCCGATTCATACCGGACATTTAATTATAGCTAATTATATGGCGAACCATACTGATTTAGATGAAGTCTGGATGGTGGTATCCCCACATAATCCCCTAAAGAAAAAAGATAGCTTAGGGAATATGTATGATCGCTTAGAAATGGTTAATCTGGCCTTAGAAAGCTCCAACCATATTAAATCCAGCAGCATAGAATTTAATCTTCCCAAACCTTCCTATACCATAGATACCTTAATGTATCTGAAAGAGAAGTACCCTCATCATGAATTTCACCTGATTATGGGTGAAGATAATCTGCATTCCTTAGATAAATGGAAAAACTATGAGATTATCCTGCGTGATTTTAACATATTTGTCTACCCCAGACCGGGTGTACCCGCCTCCGCATTAAAGGAACATCCTGCAGTTACTGTGACAGATACTCCACTAATGGAGCTCTCTTCTACATTTATCCGAAAATCCATTAAGGAGAATAAAAATATTCAGTTCTTTACTCCCCAAAAAGTTATCGATTTTATGGATAAAAAAGGACTTTATAAATAGTGTAGACCTTTCTGAAACTGAAGTTTATATCTATAGTGCAAAGTATAAAAATAAAAAGCTGTCATTATGAAATGACAGCTTTTTATTTTTATAGACTCTTTTTTATAGAGTCGTTAAGTAAGGATTCCTTAGGAATTTTTTTTCATTTTCTCTTTTAAGATTTCAATAATCGGCGGCAATAGGGATAAGAAAATAATCGCAAAGATGACTAAGGTAAAGTTCTTTTTAATAATTTCCAGTCCTCCAAAGAAGTAACCTAAGAATAAAAAAGAAAGTACCCAAGCAAATGCACCTATAACATTATAGGATGCAAATTGCCGATAAGACATAGACCCTACTCCAGCTACGAATGGCGCAAAAGTCCGTACAATAGGGACAAAGCGCGCATAGATAATTGTCTTACCGCCATATTTCTCATAAAACTTTTCAGTCTTAGCGAGATACTCCGGCTTTAGAAATTTATATTTTCCACTAAACGCTTTAGGGCCTATATATTTTCCAATATGATAGTTTACCATATCTCCTAATATGCCCGCAATTAGCAATATAACAGCCATAATCCAGATATTTAAATCCGTTTCCGGCTTGGCTATAATTGCGCCGGTAGCAAATAGTAAGGAATCTCCAGGTAAAAATGGAGTCACCACAAATCCTGTTTCTGCAAAAATGATTAAAAAGAGGATAAGGTAAGTCCAAACCTGATAATCATTGACTATTTCTACGAGATGTTTATCTATATGTAAAACAAAATCGATTATTGAATATATAAGTTCCAAACTGCTTTCTTAAAGATTAACCAATATTATTTAACATAACAGGCATCACTAACATCAGGATATCTTCATGTTCTTCAGAAACAGCTGGTAATAATAATCCAGCACGGTTTGGAGTAGACATTTCAATAACCACCTCCTCAGAGCTTAAGTTATTTAACATCTCCACTAAAAATTTAGCATTAAAACCAATTTCCATATCAGTACCTTCAAACTGGCAGCTTAAACGTTCATGAGCCTCATTAGAGAAATCTAAATCCTCCGCAGAAATATTTAATTCTGAACCCGAAATCTTCAACCGTACCTGATGTGTTGTTTTATTTGCGAAAATAACAACACGACGTAAGGTATTTAAAAATAACTGACGCTCTACGGTTAATTTATTCGGATTTACTTGAGGAATTACAGCCTCATAATCCGGGTAACGCTCGTCAATTAGACGACAGATTAAGTGAATATTACCAAAGGTAAAAAATGCATTTGTCGCATTATACTCAATAGATACATTCACATCTTCAGAAGGTAAAGAAGATTTTAATAAGGATAATGCCTTTTTAGGTAGTATTAATGAAGTTGCCTTTTCTGCGCCAATATCCGTACGACGGTAACGCACTAACTTATGCGCATCAGTAGATACAAAGGTAATTGACTGCTCCGCTAATTGAACTAAAACTCCAGACATAGCAGGTCTTAATTCATCGTTACTTACGGCAAAAATTGTTTTATTAATAGCCTCAGAAAGTACAGGAGCAGGGATATGAATGGTAGAACTATTATCTACAACAGGGATTTTAGGAAAATCATCTGCATTCTCACCACTCAACTTATACTTACCATCTCCCGCTGAGATTTCAATCGCCATGGTATTCATATCGATCGAGAAAGCTACGGGTTGATCAGGTAAGGTCTTTAACGTTTCTATTAAAATCTTTGAAGGCATGGCAACTCTACCGTCCTCTTTAGCCTCAATTTGTAAAGAAGTAACCATACTTGTTTGCAAATCTGTCGCCGAAATAGTTAAGGTATTTTCTTTGATTTCAAATAGAAAGTTTTCCAAAATAGGAAGTACAGTGCTACTGCTTGACGCTCCGTTGATAGCCTGTAACTGCTTTAATAAAATCGATGTGGATACTATAAATCTCATATTCCTAAATTACAAATATATCTGCAAAATTACACAAAAGAATCTACATATTTTTGGAATTCAGACAGAATAAAAAGGTTTCCTTTTTTGGAAATTAGCGCTAAAAACTAAATGATTAAGTAAAATTAGATTCCTTTTTTTAGGTTTTCCAAAGAGGACAATAAAGAGCTACCAATTATTTATTACATTTGTATAGAATAGCAATAGTATATGCAGTTTAAAGAGATCGTTGGACATGCGGAAATAAAAGAACATTTACTGAGTACGGTGCAGAATCAGCGTATCTCCCATGCTCAGTTGTTTCTAGGTCCCGAAGGATCAGGGAGTTTAGCCCTAGCTTTAGCCTATGCCCAATATATCAATTGTGAAGATCCTCAGCCTACAGATAGCTGCGGACACTGTGCTTCCTGTAGAAAGTATACTAAGCTTATTCATCCTGACCTTCACTTCTCCTACCCTTTCTTTGCCAAGCATAAGGAAGATACAGCGGTAGATTATATGGAGGATTGGCGTAAAGCATTTTTAAAACAGCCTTATCTGAGCTTAGATCTTTGGAAAGAGCAGTTAGATGCCGAAAATAAACAGGCGAATATCAATATTGCAGAAGCTCATGCTATAATTAAAAAACTAAGCTTAACTGCTTTCGAAGCCGAATATAAGGTGCTTATTATGTGGCTACCGGAATATTTGGATAAAGAGGGAAATGCGCTATTAAAATTAATTGAAGAACCTCCGGAAAAGACGCTTTTTCTATTAGTTGCTGAAAATCAAGATAACATATTAAATACCATTATCTCGAGAACTCAGCTTGTGAAGATTCATAAACTCAGCCATAGCGAGGTGAGCAACTATCTTCAACAGACAGAAAAACTCCGCCCGGAACAAGCCGATAAAATTGCTTTTATCGCCGATGGAAATATACAATCTGCTCTTAATCTAATTCACGATTCAGATCAGAACGACCATCAACTGCTCGTCAGCTGGCTTCGATTACTCGTCACTGATCAGGGTTTGGATATTATAAAAATATGCGATGAGGAGTTCTCTAAACTCGGTAGGGAGTCATTAAAAAGCTTCTTGCTGTATGCTATTCATATTTTTAGACAGATTCTACTGATTCAAAATCAGCTGCATCATTTGGTCTTCCTTCCTGAAAAGGAAAAAGACTTCGCTCAGAAATTTGCTAATAATTATAGCTATGAGCAGATCGCACATACAATTACACAATTAGAAGAAACACACTATAGTGTGGAAAGAAATGCAAATGCTAAATTATTATTTTTAGATTTATCTTTGCAGTTAGTATTAATGTACAAATATCAAACGTTTCCGAAAGGAACTCAATATATATAACTCAATATGGGATGTGGAAGTTGCTCATCCGGTGGAGGTTGTGGAACTAGTACCGCTCCAGGTGCAGTCCCAGCAGGATGTCAAGACAATGGCTCTTGCATGACCAGCGGATGTAATAAATTAGATGTATACGACTGGCTATCCGATATGGATATGCCCTCAAATTATAAGCCTTTTGAAATTGTAGAAGTACGCTTTAAAGGCTCTCGAAAAGATTTCTTTATAAATACTGAAAACTTGTATTTAGAAATCGGGGAAATGGTAGCTGTAGAACCATCTACAGGAGGTTACGATATAGGTCATGTCTCTTTAACAGGAGAATTAGTACGCTTACAGCTGAAGAAAAATAATGTCAGCTTAGATACAGTGACTAAAAAATTATATCGTAAGGCTACCGATGCAGATTTTAAGAAGTGGGAAGCCGCGAAAGATTTGGAGTGGGAAACGATGCATAAAGCGCGTAACCTCGCCTTAGATTTAGGCCTATCCATGAAAATTTCTGATGTAGATTACCAGGGAGACAAAACTAAAGCCACTTTCTACTATACTGCAGAAGGTCGTGTCGATTTTAGAGAATTAATCAAACGGATGGCGGAATCATTCCGGATTCGTATTGAAATGCGCCAAATTGGAATGCGCCAAGAAGCGAGCCGCTTAGGGGGTATAGGTTCTTGTGGACGAGAGTTATGCTGCTCAACTTGGTTGACGGACTTTAAAACAGTCTCTACCTCAGCGGCTAGGTATCAGAATCTATCGTTAAATACGTTAAAGTTAGCCGGACAATGTGGTAAGCTAAAATGCTGTCTGAATTATGAATTAGATAGTTATATGGATGCCTTAAAGGATATTCCAAATAATATCAATCTATTGGAGACGGTCAAAGGAAATGCCTACCTACAAAAGACCGATATCTTTAAAAAGATGATGTGGTTCTCTTATCCAGGTGAAGAAAACTGGATTCCAATGCCGGTATCTCAAGTCAAGGAATTGCATGAGAGAAATAAGCAAGGCATTAAAGTCGAGGAATTATTCAACCCAAATGTGGAAGAAGAAACCATAGAAAAGCCAAAAATCTACGATTACGAAAATGTGGTCGGTCAAGATAGCTTAACGCGCTTAGATGAACGAGGACGTAGAAAACGTAATAATAGAACACGTAATAAAAATACGAAACAAAAACCTGAAGCAAAAGAAGCTCAGACAGAGGTAAAACAAACAGACAGACCGGTTAAAAAACCCGTAGAGAAAGAAAAAGTACCTCAGGAAAAGAAAGCCCAAGCTGCAACAGCCAAATCAGAAGAGGCTGCTCCAAAGAAAAGGCGCTATAATAAAAATAGAAATAATAGGAATAAAAATCCAAAACCTCCTTCCGGAGAATAAAAATTTGGCGAGTATCATTACTCGCCAATTTAGTATAATTTAATCATGATGAAACTATATACCTACTGCCTGACACTCTTAGGAATTATGCTCTTATCAGCCTGTCATCAACAAACCGTCTATGATAAAAATGAAAATATCGCGGGCAAACAATGGTTGTATTCAGATAGCAAGTCTTTTGATGTACATATAACAGATCTTACTAAAAAGTATAAGGTTTATATTACCCTTCGCCATACGGCAGACTATCCGTACTCCAATATCTTCGTTCGCTTTAAGCAAGTTAATCCTGATGGGAAGGAAACAAGTGAACGTAGAGAGCTTAAATTAGCCGAATTAGATGGTAAATGGACCGGGAAATCTGCCGGAAGCCTCTATGCACAACAACAAATTATTCACGATAGTTATACTTTCCCAGATACAGGAATCTATCATTTTAATATTGAACAGAATATGCGCGATAATCCTTTGAAAGAAATTATTGATGTCGGCCTATATATTAAAGAAAAATAAAATGAAAAAATTTATCATCTCCCCCTACTTTAGCTATGTCTATCTTTTTGTGGTCATCGTAACAGCCATATTTTTCTTTAAATTGGAAGATAATGATCCCTTAAAAGTATATACTATTCCTATCCTATTGATTTTTGTCGCATTACAACAATATAGAAAATATCTTATTCGAAAATCTACTCCATAAATGCATAGACTTCGTTTACTACTTCTGCCTTTTGCGGCTTTATATGCCGCCATTACTTACTGTAGAAACCGACTATATGATCTGGGTATATTAAAGTCCAAACAGTTTGCTATACCCGTTATAGTTGTAGGCAATTTAGCGGTAGGTGGAACCGGAAAGAGTCCGATGACGGAATTTATTATTCGCCTGTTAAAAGATCAATTTAAAATTACCACGCTTTCCAGAGGTTATGGCAGAAAAACCACAGGTTTTAAATCTGTTAGCCTACAGTCTACAGCGGATGAAGTCGGAGATGAACCTTTACAGTTTAAACATAAATTTCCTCAGATTGCCGTACATGTAGGTGAGGACCGCTGTGCTGCTCTGGAAAAACTTCAGAAAGACTTTGATATTGCCATCTTAGATGATGCCTATCAACATCGAAAATTAAAGCCTAGCTTGAATATCTTATTATTTGACTTTGCTTCTTGCTTGCAGCCTATGCTCCCACTCCCAGCTGGAAATTTTAGAGATTCCTTATTGGAAAGTAAACGTGCTGATATTATTGTGATTACAAAAACACCTAAATCTGCCACAGAAATACAGAAAAATAAGATCCTCAAACGGCTGAAAACCTATAATCCTGCTGCTTATTTTACATTTGCTGGCATCCAATATCAGCAAATATTAAATACCTCACATCAAGAAACTGTACTAAATACTAAACAGATACTCTTGGTTACAGGAATAGCAAATCCACGCCCATTAGTAGACTATCTAGAGCAAAACTCCATGGAGTTAACCTGTC
Source organism: Sphingobacterium sp. (assembly GCA_036786125.1). Taxonomy (GTDB): domain Bacteria; phylum Bacteroidota; class Bacteroidia; order Sphingobacteriales; family Sphingobacteriaceae; genus Sphingobacterium. The sequence continues at coordinate 23,693 of DAIQRP010000002.1, read as the reverse complement.
TTCACTACCCCGATCATCATAACTTTACAGCTTTAGATATCCAAGATATTCAGCAGCAATTTCAGGCTTTAACAGCAGAAGACAAGATTATATTAACCACAGAGAAGGATTTTCAGCGCTTAAATACCGCAGCATTTATCTCCATATTAGGAGCTGAAAATCTGTACTACCTACCCATTGCTGTAGATTTACCGGCAGCTCATCAAGAGCATATCAAAAACTTACTCTTCGAACATATACGAAGATTTCCATTTTCCCAAAATGATTAGGGCAGTCCCATAAGTAAATGGATTGAAAACGAATTAAAAGCCTATTTTTAGTTAACAAATGTTAAAGTAACATTTCAATTACAAAACTGGTCTATTATCTGCTATTATATCCCTGAGTATGATATAAGAATTAGTTACACTTAAATATAATAAGATGAAAAAATTAGTTTTAACAGGGATTGGATTCTTTTTAGCCATGGGATTAACTTTCGCACAGGTGGAGCATAAAAATCCAGAAGAACAGGCAGGAACGATTGTCAACACATTAAATGACCAACTTGCATTTAGTGATGAACAAAAAGCAACGATTTTCACCATTGTATTGGAACAGACCAAACAAGCTTATGCTGTATTAGGTGATAGCAGTGTATCAGACGCTGATGCCCTTAAAAAATTAACGGAAATCCAAAAGGAATCAGATGGTAGAATTTTGCCTTTATTAACAGAAGAGCAAAAGACCGCATTTAAGCAAATTATCAGTCAAAGAGCAGCGATCACGCTACCAGCACGCGCAAGTTCTAGCAGTGATGAATCGGGATACTAATCTTTTTAAATAAAAAAAAGGGACCATCAATCATGGTCCCTTTTTTTTTCGTTAAAAGTAGGTGTTATGAAGCTTTTAATTTCTTCATAATATCATTCACATACGTTTTAAATTTCTTGTCTGTTTCGATTAAGTCCTCAACAGTTTGACACGCGTAAATAACAGTCGAATGGTCTCTTCCTCCGAAGAACGAACCGATTGATTTTAAAGATGACTTCGTATGATTCTTCGCTAAATACATGGAAATTTGTCTTGCTTGAACAATTTCTCTCTTACGTACTTTAGACTTGACCATCTCTACAGGAACTTCAAAATACTCACATACTAATTTCTGAATATATTCCATAGAAATTTCTTTATGTGTATTCTTTACGAAGTTCTTCAACATTGCCTTAGCTAAGTTGACGTCAATCTCCTTTTTATTTAATGTAGACTGTGCTAATAACGATACCATAGCACCTTCTAATTCACGTACACTATTATCAATTTGATTCGCCACATATTCAACGACATTTTCGGGTAATTCAATGCCATCTGAATACATCTTCTTTTTTAGAATAGCCATTCTCGTTTCGAGATCAGGGATTTGAATATCTGCTGATAATCCCCATTTGAAACGACTCAATAAGCGTTCTTCCAATCCTGCTAAATCCTTTGGAGCCTTATCCGAAGTCAAGATCACTTGTTTTCCTGACTGGTGTAAATGGTTGAAGATATGGAAGAAAATATCTTGTGTCTTCTCTTTACCCGCGAAATTATGCACATCATCCATAATGATGACATCCATAGCTTGGTAAAAGTTAACGAAATCATTAATGGTATTATTCTTTAATGAATCGACAAACTGCTGACAGAATTTTTCACAAGAAACATAGATCACTAACTTATCTGGAAGATTACGTTTAATCTCATTTCCGATAGCTTGTGCTAAGTGTGTCTTTCCTAAACCTACATCTCCATAAATCATTAAAGGGTTAAATGAGGTCCCTCCAGGCTTGTTCGATACAGCATATCCTGCTGAACGTGCCAAACGGTTACACTCCCCCTCAATGAAGTTCTCAAAGGTGTAATGTTGATTTAATTGTGGATCAACTTGTAATTTTTTCAATCCAGGAATTACAAAAGGATTTTTAATATCCTTATTTAAGGAAACAGGTACAGGAATAGACTGACGCTTTCCTTCTGCTCCATTTCCATTGGATGGAATATTAGTCGTATATGGAGTAGTAGCCGAAGTTTTTTCAACGACAATATTATATTCCAAACGACCTTGCTCACCTAAGAAGTTTTTTACAGTCTTACGAAGAATGCCCACATAGTGCTCTTCTAACCACTCGTAAAAAAATAAACTAGGTACTTGAATAGTTAAAACGTCTCCCTCTAAACGAACTGCTTTCACAGGCTCAAACCAGGTTTTGAAACTTTGCGCAGGGATATTGTCTTTGATAATCTGAAGACAATTATTCCATACACTTGTACACGTTTTTTCCATTCTAAAATTGTTAATAAGTTGATTTACAATATGTGACCAAATAATTGTTGATAACTTTATCGTAACACGAAGATGACAAAAAAAAATCAGCTAAAAAACTAAAAAATAAAATAATATTTAAATCATTGTACACCAGTAATTTAACATCTTTTTAAACGTAATTTAATGCTAAATTTACAGCGGTTTAAATTTTATTAACATCAGCTAAAAAAAGGACATAAATCACTTTTTTTAAGCCATTTTATTTCGTAACTGCCTGAATTTGTGGAAAACTAAATTAACAAATTATTAACAACTCATACTATAAAATATTTTAATTGTTTATGCAATTAATTTGAATCAGATGAAATAAAAAAGGGAGCATCAAAACGATGCTCCCAAAGCTATATTTTTTATGAAAATAAATTTTAGATTGTCTAACTAACCATCGAATCTATTTTAATTCCTGCAGTCATTTTTTTGACTTCAGAAATAATGGCTTGACTATCATAATGGCAGTTATTCCATAAATCCTCCTGCTCTCCATGATCTACAATTTCATCTGGAATACCGAGGCGAACGACTTCCGCTTGATACTTATGGTCAACCATAAATTCCAAGATTGCGGAACCTACTCCCCCCTGTATACATCCATCTTCTACGGTAATAATCTTTTTAAAGTTTTTAAATACCTCATGCAACATGCGCTCATCTAAAGGTTTCGCAAATCGTAAATCGTAATGTGCAGGATGTATGCCTTCTTGATTTAAATGCTGACAAGCTTTAATCGCTTCATTCCCAATTGCACCTAAGCTTAAAATCGCAACCTCTTCTCCATCTGTAATCTTTCTGCCAGTACCGACAGGAATCTCTTGAAAAGGACGTTTCCAATCCGGCATAACGCCTTTTCCTCTTGGATAGCGAATGACAAAGGCTCCTTTATCTTTTAACTGTGCCGTATACATTAAGTTTCTAAGCTCTTCTTCATTCATCGGAGCCGATACTGTCATACCAGGTACACATCGCATATAAGCGATATCATACGCTCCATGATGTGTCGGTCCATCTGCACCTACAACGCCAGCACGGTCTAAACAGAAGACTACATTTAGCTCCTGCAGAGCTACATCATGAATAACCTGATCATAGGCTCGCTGCATAAAGGAAGAATAAATATTACAGAAAGGCATAAGCCCCTGACTCGCTAGACCAGCAGAAAAAGTAACCGCATGCTGTTCTGCAATTCCCACATCAAATGAACGTGTAGGGAAAGCTTTCATCATAATATTCATAGATGAACCTGAAGGCATGGCTGGTGTAATCCCGACAATATCCTTATTGATTTCAGCAAGCTCTACTAAGGTATGGCCAAAGACATCCTGAAATTTAGGAGCCACTGGATTTTGAGGAACTGATTTTTTAATCTCTCCTGTAATTTTATCAAATAAACCTGGGGCATGCCATGTCGTCTGATCCTTTTCTGCTAAAGCATAACCTTTTCCTTTTACCGTAACACAATGTAATAATTTAGGTCCTGGAATATGTCTTAAATCTTCTAGGGTCTTTACTAATTTATTTACATCATGTCCATCTACAGGACCGAAATATCTGAAATTTAAGGATTCAAATAGATTGGCATTTTTTAATAAGGTTCCTTTAATACTTTTCTCTAATTTCTTAACGACCCCAAATGCATCGGGACCGATTTCAGAAATTTTAGAAAGTAGGGAAGCGATATCATCTCTAAATCTATTGTATCTCTTGGAAGTGGTAATACTCGTTAAATATTCTTTTAATGCCCCTACATTAGGGTCTATAGACATGCAGTTATCATTTAAAATCACGACGAGGTTGGATTTCTCAATACCTGCATGATTTAAAGCTTCAAAAGCCATTCCTCCAGTCATTGCACCGTCTCCAATAATAGCGACATGCTGTCTATCGGTCTCTCCTTTAATCTGTGAAGCTACTGCCATACCTAAAGCGGCAGAGATGGATGTAGAAGAATGTCCAACTCCAAAGGCATCATATTCGGATTCCGCACGTTTGGGAAATCCCGAGAGACCACCTTCTAATCGATTGGTATGGAACTCTTCTCTTCTTCCTGTTAATATTTTATGTCCATAGGCTTGATGACCTACATCCCATATCAGTTGATCATAAGGAGTATTCATTACATAATGTAATGCTACCGTTAGCTCCACGACTCCCAAACTAGCAGCAAAATGCCCACCATTCACGGAAACCATATCAATGATGTATTGTCTCAGCTCTTGGGATACTTGTTCTAATTGGTTTTCGTCAAGCTTCTTTAAATCAGAAGGATTATTTATTTGACGTAATAGTTCTCCAGCCTGAATTTGCATAGTTTTGCTAATTATTCTAAATAAATTACAAAGTAACAATTTATTATTCTAAACCGCACAATAAGTTCATATAATTTCTATCCTTTATTAAGCCTAAATTAAATTATTAAAGAATAGGCTGAAGCTACTTTGCTAGTCTAAACATTAACAAAATTTATGCCCTAGAGTTTTTAATTTCGTCAAATGTCCATTAAATATGTATTTTTGAAGCCTTATGCAAGACGAAGGATACGAAATAAAATTACCTCAATTTGAAGGTCCATTTGACCTATTGCTCTTCTTTATTGAACGTGATGAATTAAATATTCATGATATTCCCATTTCCAAAATAACCGATGACTTTTTGGCATATATCCATAAGATGCAAGCCTTAAATATAGAGATGGCGAGTGAATTTATTTTTGTAGCATCCACTTTAATGCGCATTAAAGCTAAAATGTTGCTTCCTCGAATAGATGTAGATAATGAGGAAAACGAAATGGATCTTAAAGAAGATTTAGTACAGAAGTTAATCTTGTATAAGCAGTTTAAAGAAATTTGTGAAGAGCTGAAAATATTAGAGGAACATCGTCTTTCTCTGCATCATCGCGGAAATATTATTCAAGATATTAAACGCTCTGATAAGGCAGATCAAGTCGGAGAAGAACTCTCTAGTTTTGATTTATATCGTTTGATGATGATCTATGAAGAGGTGATGCAACGGTATATCAACAGACCCGAGGAGGTTGTTCATACCGTTGTAAAGTATCCTTATACCATAGAACAACAGAAAAAACTCATTCAGGAGTTGATTTCTATAAATGAAAAATTAGACTTTCAGCAGATTTTAAAAAGTTCGGAAAATAAAGTCCAGTTTGTCTATAATTTCTTGGCCATCTTAGAGATGTTGCAACAGCGCCTATTAGAAATTGAAATAGGTTTAGGTTATAATGATTTCTCTATAGCGAAAAATCAAATAACCTAAAAAAGCTATTTCACTTCCACCGTCTTTTGCGTTTGATGTATACGTCCAAATCTATCTTGAGCACGGATTTCAATGATATGTGTGCCTACCTTTAATTTGGGTAATTTGGCTTTCCATAAATGCGTAGAAAGCTCTGGATCGGAAGGTCTCTTTCCCGATAGTAGACTGCTCGCATCATCCCAATCATAAAGTGCTCTCATATACGAAGGGTCATACTCATCTACATTATTCATGGTTTTCCAAGCGGAGTCTCCTACTCTAAATTCTACGCGATCTCCTTGATGACCAATAAAAAAGTTAGCATATATGGGGTAACGTTGGCTTTGTGCTGCTGAAATCAGACTTGGAGCAGTCAGTTCAATCTGATAAGTCGCCGGTTTGCCAATGACTTTATAATCGAAATCATAGCTATTATCTTGCACATTAAAAAATAGGTAACCTTTAGGAGTTCCATCACGCATTAAAGATGAGGGCGCATCCAGCGAATCTATTTTCCCAGAATACCAATCTCCACAGGTGGTACCTAAGTTAAATTCCAACAGGGGTTTTTGACCTTCCCATCCATCCGCAGCGGTATAGAGGTTATGGCGTTGAAAATGGGTATGTGCCGAAAATGCAATAATATTAGGGAAATCTTTTAGGATGGAAAATAGTCTCGCCCGATCTTCTGCTCTAAATACGTCGGAATTAGCAAAGAGCGGAATATGATAGGATAAAACAATAAGTTTATCCTTTGGAATATATGTTAAATCATTTTCAATAAAATCCAATTGATCTTGACGCATGCCTCCAATATAGCCTTTCTGACCATCAGGTCTTGGATAGATAATATCATCTATATTAATAAAATGAGCATTCCCATAGTTAAAAGAATAAGTACTCGGCCCAAAATTCTTTTCAAAGGTTTCATCGGCTAAAGAATCGGCTAAGGCATCAAAATTTAAATCATGATTGCCTATCACCTGAAACCATGGTAGATCAAGCATGGCTATAGCCGATTGATAATCGGGATGCAGACTCAGATCATCCCCTACTAAATCGCC
>DAIQRP010000002.1:0-17026 GCA_036786125.1 Sphingobacterium sp. | reverse complement strand
AAAGTAATTCCAAATTGAGCTTTTCCAGTGTGCCCTTTCAATTCTCTAATCACCGTATTTTTAAAGAATTCCACTTCCTGTTTGGTATATACTTGAGAGTCTCCAAATACTAAAGAGCTGAAATTTCTATCTTCAGGATTGGCAATTAAAGGAAAATTAAGTTCTTTAGGTAACTTTCCTGTCGGTGATACGCCTGCATATTTGGAAAGCGGCGATCCTTCAGGTTTATGAATATAATAGAATTGGGGTTTTCCAAATGCGTCTACCGGCAGTCTAAAGTCTGCTGGTTTAATAACAAAGATAATTTGATCCTTTCCGACTGGAATTTTATAGTATCCTTTAGTGTCGGTGAGCACAACCTCACGACCATTAGAAACGGCTACTTGGGCAAGTCCGATTTCTTTGGCATCTTTCTTTCCATTTTGATTTTGATCTTGAAAGACAAATCCTTCTGCAAAATTCTGTGCTTGTACAACCTGACTTGTCAAAAGACAAGCTAAGAATAATATACCTAACTTCATGATAGTTTTGTTTTTCCAAAACTATCATCGGCATATAACCTTACTATTAATTTAATATTACTAAATTCTATTTAACATAATACAGGCTGGAATTATATCCAGCCTGTCAGGTATTTCGTCTTATTCCGCTTTAAATGCATTCCAACCTTGCGCGGTTAATGGATATACATTTCCAGATTTAGAAATCATAGAACATCCTGCTGCTGCTTCGGTCATATAACCGATGACAGAGATATCCATATGTCCTTTTATCTTATCGTAATCAGATTGAGGAATGGTAAATAGTAATTCATAATCCTCTCCCCCATTTAAGGCACAAACCGTAGGGTCTAAACCAAATTCACGAGCAGTCTCATAGGTCATGGGATCCAAAGGAATTTTATCTTCATATAGTTTACAACCTTTATCTGAAGCCTTACAGATATGTAATAACTCCGCAGAAAGACCATCTGATACATCAATCATCGAAGTAGGCTTAATCTTATTCTCGGCTAGTAATTCGACTATATCCTTACGGGATTCTGGTTTTAATTGACGTTCAATTATATAATCTTTACCTTCTAGATCCGGTTGAATATTGGGATTTTCAAGGAAAATATTTTTTTCACGCTCCAACAGTTGTAGGCCGACATATGCTCCACCTAAATCTCCTGAAACGCAGATTAAATCACCTTCTTGGGCTCCAGAGCGGTAGGTAATTGCCGCTTCTTCAGCATATCCTATACTGGTAACTGATATAACCAATCCCTGAGCAGAAGCTGAGGTATCTCCACCTATTAAATCGACATTATATTTTTTGCAGGCATATAAGGCACCTTCATAGATCTCTTCTACAGCCTCCAATGGAAATTTTGAAGATAATCCTATGGAGAAGGTAATTTGAGAAGCTATACCATTCATCGCATAGATATCAGATAGGTTCACTTGGACAGCTTTATATCCTAAATGACGTAAGGGTACATAACGCAGATCAAAATGTATACCTTCCAATAATAAATCTGTAGAAATAAGGGTTTTCTTATTTTTAAAATCTAATACGGCGGCATCATCCCCTATCCCTTTAATGGAAGAATCTGCTGTTAAAGTAATGGAATTTGTTAAATGTTCAATTAATCCAAACTCCCCTAATTCCTTTAATTCTGTTCTTTCTTTATTATCAAACATATACGGTTCATTTATTATAGTCCTAAGCGTGCGGAAATTTCCAACATACGTGCTATAGGTTTCTGTGCAGAAGCTATTATTTCTTCAGGTAAAACAATCTCTGGAAGCTCATGTTTTAAGCAGTTATATAACTTTTCCAGTGTATTTAATTTCATATGTGGGCAATCGTTACATGCACAAGCATTATTCGGTGGTGCAGGAATAAATGATTTACCAGGGTTTGCTTTCTGCATCTGATGTAAGATACCGGATTCAGTAGCCACAATATACTTAGCACTATCATCCACCTGCGTATATTTCAACATGCCTGCTGTAGAACCTACATAATCAGCCATCGCTAAAATATGATCCTCACATTCGGGATGTGCTATAAATTTAGCATCTGGATTCTGCTCAGAAAGACGTTGAATTTTTTCTTGAGAAAATATCTCGTGAACCATACAAGCTCCATTCCATAAGACCAAATCTCTACCGGTCTTCTTTTTAACATAAGAACCTAAATTGCGGTCAGGACCAAAAATTATCTTTTGGTCTGCTGGAAGACTTTCGACAATTTGCACGGCATTACTAGAAGTACAAACAATATCTGATAACGCTTTTAATTCCGCTGTACAATTTACATAGGTAATCACTAAATGATCTGGATACTGCTCTTTAAACTTAGCAAACAAATGTGGAGGGCAGCTATCCGATAAGGAACAGCCAGCATGCGCATCTGGAAGAAGTACCTTTTTCTTCGGAGAAAGGATTTTAGCCGTTTCCGCCATAAAATGTACTCCAGCAAAGACGATAACATCCGCATCCGTTTTGGCGGCTTCTTGAGATAATCCTAAACTATCCCCTATATAATCTGCTATATCTTGAATTTCAGGCTCCTGGTAGTAATGCGCTAAAATAACTGCATTTTTTTCCTTTTTTAATTTTTGAATTTCTTCAACCAAATCTAAGGTTGGATCAATTGCTAAATCCAAATAACCTTTAGCATAGATATCCGTATTAAATGTACTCATGGATTAAGTATAAGTTTTCAATTCTTTGAACTACAAAAATAACAAAGCTTACTCGTAGAATAGATATAAATAAAACATTTATTCCTGGAAGCTGTTTTATTCTATAAATAAGGAAGTTATCTCTTGATTTAGAGCAGACTCATCTGAAATAAATCTTTATAATCAATAAAAATAAATAGCTTTAAAATAAATACAGAATTAAGATACAGAATTAATTAATAGATATTAATAAAATTAAATATTCACTAAAGAATAATTATTTTCTTTTCAATATATGGATTAGCCTAATAATATAATACTATTTCTCTATTTAGAGCGTTTTTTACATTATAAATTTCGCAATTATCTAGGTTTTATACAATGGATGAGCATTTCACAATCCAATTAAAGTCTCTGAGAATAGCCTAAAGTTCCTATCGCTGAACCCTATGAAAAATACAGCATTCTCAGCCCCTCAAAATTCCTGCAAATCAGCTTTTATCCTTTATTTTTGGGTAGGAACAAAACTAAAAAAATTTATTAAAGAATTCGTACAATTCTGAAAATAAAAGGGCCCAAAAAGCGAATTATATTTTCATATTTCGTAGCGATAGGCGCTTAAATTTATTTACGCGATTCTAGGAGGCTTTATTTTGAAAATAAAGAGCTTGAGAATCGCATATTTCAAATGCCAAACGCCCACAGATTGAATAAAGCAAATTTTAAAATTCAACATCTACGATCTTAAAGCCTCCAATAAGCGAATAAAAGGGCATTTAAAGCCAATAAAGCCTATTTTTGATTTAAAAATCCAAAATAAATCCAAGCTTTTAGCCAAGTCCTATGCAAGTCTGATGCAGGCAGGTATTTAACATAAGTTCAAAATTTATTGAATTTCATGTATAAACGCCGCCAATTTCCATCAAATCGTAGAAATTAATGCACTGAGAATTGAAAATATTTTTTTTTTCTGCATAATTCACCAAATAATCGATTCTCAGACCATTAAAAAATGGAATTCCAATCGAAATAGGAGAATGCTCGCTAAAAAAGCTCCTGCAGCTGATCCAGCCCCTGGAAAAAATAAAAAAAATAAAGCGCCTAGAAATTGTATATATAAAATTTCATTTTACAAGTTTAAAAATATCAAAACCTCAGCTGCTTAAATTTTCGAATAATCAGGAGCCAAAAATGCCTATTCCCTGGAATATCCAAGGAGAAGTGCATAAAATTCCTGGCCAAAAATTTAAAAAAATTTACAGCAGACAGCAAGTCTCAAAAACAAAAATAAAAGCCCTGAAAATTCCATAAAATTTCCATAGCAAGTTCAAACCCGGAATATCAAAAGCTCCGAGCGTTAAAATTAACTCATTTTTTAAAATCAATTAAAAATTCAAAAATAAACTGCCTGAGATTTGAATATTGAAAATTGCGCATTAGCCAAAGGGCAATATGCAATTCTCAAGGCCTCAAATCCAACGAAACAAAACTAAACAAAGAAATTCAAGAGATTTCCACATTCTCTTTTTTCAATAATTAATAATTTATTTAAAGTAAATCTTTCTTATTGTTTATTAGTGTGTTGAAAATGTTAATAAACCTGTATTTTTTCTCTTTGATTTTTGAATTTTTAGCACTTATCCACAAGTTATCAACATTGGACTCTGCATTTTGACTTGATTTATAGACAGTTGAATTTAGGTCGATTTTTTATTACCCATTTTTATGTGGATTTCTTTTTGTTAGAAAAGTGTGGATAAACGGGGAGTTGGATGTGAGTTAATTTTAGCAATTTTCTGTTTTCCACAGCAAATTGTGGAATAAAATTTAGTTTTAATTTTTATTTCACAGGTTATATACACGTTATCCACAATTTTTGTTAATTTCATTGAAGCAAAAAATAAGGCTTATTTATAGAATTGAAGTATGACCGAGAGAAAGGTAGATTTTTTAGTAATTGGTTCAGGAATTGCGGGATTGAGTTTTGCTTTAAAAGCAGCGAAAAAAGGTAAAGTACTGATAGTCACTAAATCAAATGAAGATGAGTCGAATACCAAATACGCGCAAGGAGGGGTAGCTGCAGTTGTGGATAAGTCCGATAGCTTTGAAAAGCATATCCTTGATACTCAGATTGCTGGGGCTGGATTATGCGATAAGCAAGTTGTGGAAAACGTCGTTAGAGAGGCTCCAGAACGTATTGCAGAGCTAATTGCGTATGGAACTAGCTTTGATAAAGAGGAAAATGGCTTTTTTGACCTGGCTAAAGAGGGAGGTCACTCTGAGCATCGCATATTACATTATAAAGATATTACAGGTTTTGAAATAGAAAGAGCCTTATTAGAACAGATTCATGCCCATCCAAATATTGAGTTAATCACTCATTATTTCGCCATAGATTTAATTACGCAGCATCATTTAGGTCAGTTTGTAGATAAGCAATCTGAGGATATTTTATGTTATGGAGTCTATGTTTTAAATACCAAAACCAATCAAGTAGAAACCATTTTAAGTAAAATTACAGTAATGGCTTCAGGAGGAGCAGGGCATATTTATGCGAGTACTACGAATCCTACTATTGCAACTGGAGACGGTATAGCAATGGTCTATCGGGCGAAAGGAAAAATAAGGAATATGGAATTTATTCAATTTCATCCAACTTCTTTATATAATCCTTCAGAGTATCCAGCCTTTTTAGTATCGGAAGCTGTACGTGGATTTGGCGGTATTTTAAGACGTCCTAATGGGGTATCTTTTATGGAGGAATACGATGATCGGGCCTCCTTAGCTCCGCGTGATATTGTCGCTAGAGCTATTGATGCTGAAATGAAAAAATCGGGTTTAGATTATGTGTATTTAGATATTACCCATCGTTCCAAAGAAGATATTTTAAATCATTTTCCGAATATATATAATAAATGCTTATCCATAGGTTTGGATATGTGTACGGATTATATTCCGGTAACTCCAGCGGCCCATTATCTATGTGGTGGGGTTTATGTGGATGCCTATGGAAGAAGTTCTATTAAGCACTTATATGCCTGTGGGGAATGTTCTTCGACGGGTTTGCATGGAGCAAATCGCTTGGCTTCAAACTCGCTTTTAGAAGCTGTAGTATATGCGGACCGCATTGCTCAAGATGCATTAGCGCAGCTGGATCAGATTTCCTTTCAATCTGGAATTCCGGCTTGGGATGATACTAATACCAGTTTGCAAAATGAAGATATATTAGTTACGCATAACCTGCGTGAAACGCAAAAGATTATGTCGGATTATGTCGGTATTGTACGTTCCGATTTTAGGCTAGAAAGAGCGCTTAGAAGGCTGAAATTAATCTTTGATGAAACGGAATCCTTTTATAAGGAAACTAAGCTTTCTGTGCCTTTATGTGAGCTTAGAAATGTGATACAATCGGCTTATATCGTTATTAAATCAGCTATGAGTCGCAAGGAGAGTAGAGGATTACATTATACGACAGATTATCCAGAAATGTCTGCAGAATTAAAAGATACCATTGTTTAATTATGGCTTATATATTACCTGTTAAAGGCAAGTCTCCGGAATTTCCGGACTCCTGCTTTATTGCTCCAAATGCAACCTTAGTGGGAGATCTTCAAATGGGAGCACATTGTTCGGTATGGTTTAATGCCGTAATTCGGGCCGATGTAAATTATATTAAAATTGGAGATTATACCAATATTCAAGATGCGGTAGTTATCCACTGTACTTATGAAAAATGTGGTACGGATATTGGAAATTATGTCAATATTGGGCATCAGGCTATGATTCATGGCTGCCGTATTGAAGATCATGTTTTAGTCGGTATGGGAGCTATTATAATGGATGAAGCCGTAATAGAGCCCTATTGTATTATCGCAGCTGGAGCGATAGTACTTGAACATATGCGCTGTGAATCGGGCTATCTATATGCTGGAGTTCCAGCGAAAAAAATAAAACCGATATCGGAGCAGCAAAGACAATTATTGGATCAGTTACCGCATAATTATGTATTATACAGTTCCTGGTTTCAAGAAGAGTCTATTTAACATAATCTGCCTATATCCTATTTATAAATCTGAAAATCCCTCTATATTGGAATAGACTTAATTTTACTAAAACGATTTAGCTATATTAGCTATTTTTTTAATTTCTTTAGTTTATTATAGATTATACTGGAAATGTATTTAACATAAAAAAGCCAATCTCAGGGATTGGCTTTTTTATTAAGGAAGAGAAATGGTTTCTTTCTGTTCCCAATTGGCTCGAATAGTAAATACTCGATTTAGGTACCATATTTTCTCCGGTTGAATTTTTTGATATACATCACCCGTATCCCATAGACCATTTTTATTCGCGTCATAGATAACTCGTAAGGTATATTTTCCGCCTGGATATTTGGAATAAGTAATTTTATGATTAGCCGGTAATATTTGTGAAGAGAACACCTTCTCCTTCCGTTCATCAATAAGCTCTACAATATAATGCATGCTACTATCTGTATGATCAAAAGTGAGCTCTATATCTCCATAATTATCGGTTTTATCGAGTGTAAATTTGGATTTATGTTCTTTATTTATCTCTTTAAAATAGCCTTGTAAGGCTCCTTCTTCAACTATTAATTCATAGTTCTTCTGATCTCTCCAATTATATCGGATATGGTATAAATTGGCTTGATTGGTATCTAATTGCAATTGAAAATTCGTTCTGGATACCGAGTCTTCCATAATTTTAATCTTGCTCTTATCTACGTTTTCAATCGGTATAAGGGATGTAAAGGTAATATGTTTAACCCGATCTACCTTAGCATTTTTTATACTCGTAATCGGCTCTATAAAGCGTTCGTATTTCTCATTGCCACTTCTTTTTAATAAGATGGTATCCAATACCTGCTTGCCCTCATTCAATTGAAATTTTAAAGAGTCAAAGTTGAGGTTTTCTACAAATACAAAAGCGGAATCATTCCCAGGGCTAAATTGTATTCGTTTATTAGGGATATCAGTACCTATAATTTGAAGGCTTGGGTCGATAACTCGTCTATTAAAGCTGAATAGAATGCGTCCATTTTTTTCTATTTTTCTATCGATTGTTCTAAAAACTGGAGGAATAGCTTTAAAGATTTCTAGATTGATGCCAGTTATATCTCGATCTAAATGTATGGAATCTGCCAAGAAGCCGATTTCTTCATCTACCCCATTATAGATACGATCGTTATTGCTTTCTTTTAATGCATAGACGCGATAAGTATCTTCTCTTAGGTTACTAATTTTAAAGTTTCCTGCGGTATCTGTTAGGGCAAATATATTGGCTTTCTTCTTTCCAAATATACTGTCTTGAGAAGTGGGTATTAATAAGACTTTGACTTCCTTTAATACCTCTTGGGTACGTGCAGATTTGACATTTCCTGCTATGGATAAAGAATCTATTTCATTACCTGTAGCAAAGACATAGGAATAGTTTAGTAATGGATTACTTTCATTATAATCCACTAGTCCTTTTCCAAAATTAATGGTATAGGTGGTATTCGCTGCTAAGGAATCTGGTAAGGTAATTTCTAGATTTTTCTTTTTGACTTTAAAGATTGGAGCTTTTTCCATTTCCGGGGAAATGGAGATTTCTTTACTTTGGTTATTTAATTTAATGAATTCATCCAGTTCAATCAGGATCTTTTGTGCTGCAAAATTTTTCGTTAGGTTGGCCGGTGTTTCAGCCAATACTTTAGGAGGTATAGAATCCTTAGGTCCTCCTGTAGGTGCTTGAATGCTCGCACAGCGAATACTCAAGAAAATAAGTAAAGTAAAGCAGCTGAAAGCAAGTAACCTGCTGTTTAAGGCGCTTTTTATAGCTTTTGAGGTGTTTTTACTTATTTTGGATATATTTCTCATAAAATTAATTATATCTTCTTAAATCGCTTTATTTTAAGTCATTTTAACAGTTAAGTAACTCGTTGTAATTCAACGAGTTACTTAATATGTACCATTAAAACAGAGATATCTGATGGAGAAACTCCCGATATTCTCGACGCCTGACCTAATGTTCTCGGTTTGACCATCGCTAATTTTTGACGCGCTTCTATAGATAATGAAGATAAGGTATTATAATCGAAATCTGGATTAATTTCTTGGTCCTCCATTTTTTTCATACGATTGACGATATCCATTTCCTTTTCAAAATAGCTATCATATTTGATTTTTATTTCTGCTTGTTCTATAGTCTCTTTATCAAATTGATTTAAATATTCTGCAAATTTTGAATCGGCTTCAGCAATATTCTGAATATTTAATTGTGGTCTAGAAAGCATATTATACAATCTTACTTTTTGCTGAATGGCTGAGGAACCTACTTCTGCTAAGACCGGGTTCATCTGCTCAGGTTGTATAGATGTATCTTTCATATAATTGACAATCGCATCAGAGTTCTCGACTTTCTGTTTGACCTTACCCAATCTCTCTTCGGAAACTAATCCAAGCTTATAAGCTATTGGAGTCAATCGGATATCTGCATTATCCTGTCTTAATAATAGACGGTGCTCCGCTCGTGAAGTGAACATACGGTAAGGCTCTTCCGTACCTTTGGTTACTAAGTCATCAATTAATACCCCTATATAGGATTCGGATCTTTTCAATGTTAATTCATGTAGATCATGAACGCGTTGATGAGCATTAATACCTGCAATAAATCCCTGTGCTCCGGCTTCCTCATATCCTGTAGTACCATTGATCTGTCCGGCGAAAAACAGGTGTTTTACACGTAATGTTTCTAAGGTTAAATCCAATTGCATAGGTGGAAAATAGTCATATTCTATGGCATAACCTGGTCTATACATTTTCGCATTTTCAAATCCAGGAATCAATCGGATAGCCTTTTGCTGTACATCTTCTGGTAGAGAGGTGGAGAAACCATTGACATAAATTTCATTGGTTCGGAATCCTTCTGGCTCTACAAAGATTTGATGTCTATCACGCTCTGCAAAACGGTTGATTTTATCTTCTATGGATGGACAGTATCTCGGACCTAAACCTTTTATTCTGCCCGTAAACATTGGCGATTTATCAAAACCTGTTTTTAGCATCTCATGCACTTTATCATTGGTATAGGTAATCCAACAACAACGTTGCTCGCTCGGTACTTCTACATCAGTATATGAAAATCGCGTACGTTCCTCGTCTCCCCATTGCTCTTCCATTAAGGAATAGTTTAAACTCGATCCATCAATTCGAGGAGGAGTTCCTGTTTTCATACGACCCGATTCAAAGCCTAAACTTATTAATTGTTCTGTCAATCCTGTTGCTGCTTTCTCTCCAGTACGACCACCTCCAAATCTTTTTTCTCCGATATGGATCACGCCATTTAAGAAAGTACCGTTTGTTAATACGACGGCATCTGCTTCGATTTCTATACCTAATGAAGTAATAACTCCTTGTGCTTTTCCATTTTTAACGATAACTTCTTTTACGGTATCTTGCCACATATCTACATTGGCTAGACCTTCTAAAGTCATTCTCCATTCCTCAGCAAATCGCATCCGGTCATTTTGAGTTCTAGGGCTCCACATAGCTGGTCCTTTAGAACGATTTAACATTCTAAATTGTATGGTTGATTTATCAGCTATAATTCCGGTATATCCGCCCATCGCATCGATTTCACGTACGATCTGTCCTTTAGCTACTCCTCCAATGGCTGGGTTACAACTCATCTGTGCAATAACGCCCATATTCATGGTTATTAATAAAACAGACGATCCTAAGTTTGCGGCAGCAGCTGCAGCTTCACATCCCGCATGCCCAGCCCCTACAACGATGACATTATATTTTTTAAACATCTTTTAATTTGTTTCACGTGAAACACGTGTTCTTATTTATGGTATTCTATTTCAATTAAAATGTTCCACATGGAACATGATTTATAGTATATATGCTCTTTGTGTACCTGATAGGTTCCACGTGAAACAGCTACATCAATTCAGCTAATTCTAACCACCTTTCCTCCTTTTCGCTCAGGGTGGCTTTTAAACTATTGATCTGATTTCCTATTTCTATTAATGTATTATGATCGGAACTTTGAGCTAATAGTTCTGACAGTTTTTCTATTTCCTGTTCTAAGGTAGAGATCTCAGATTCTAATTTTTGATACTCTATCTGCTCTTTATAGGATAGTTTCTTCTTTGGAACTTCTACTGCTTTTACTTCGGGCACCACAGTTTTTTGCTGCTTACTCGCTTTGAGTTGTTTGGCCAATTGATCTTGTTCTTCTTTAAAGTCCGCATAGTTTCCATTATAAATGGTTACTTTCCCTTCCCCTTCAAAGATAAATAATTGATCCGTCAGTTTATCTAATAAGTATCTATCGTGAGAAACTAAGATTAATACCCCGGAATAATTCATTAAGAAATCTTCGAGTACATTTAATGTATCCGTATCCAAATCATTCGATGGCTCATCGAGAATTAAGAAGTTTGGATTTAACATGAGCACACGCATCAGTTGAAGGCGCTTACGCTCTCCTCCTGAAAGCTTACTGACGATACCAAATTGTTTCTCTGGCGGGAATAAAAAATGGGTCAATAATTGAGAGGCAGTAATGACTTCTCCATTGGCCATCTCAATATAATCTGCAACATTCTTAACGACATCTAGGACGCGCTCATTTTCTTTTATTTCTAAACCACCCTGTCTATAATAGCCATAGATGGTAGTCTCGCCTACAGCAATTATACCCGAATCTGCTTGCTCTTCTCCCGTGATTAAGTTGAGGAAAGTCGATTTCCCAGTTCCATTACGTCCGGCTAAACCTATACGGTCTCCTTTTTTAAAGGTATATGAAAAGTTCTCAATAATCTGCTTGTCTCCATAGGCTTTTGATGCCTGTTCGATTTCTAAAATTTTCGATCCCTGACGAGATACTTTAACAGAAAGCTGTACCGAATCATTGCCCTTAGCTCCTTTAGATTTTTCTTCCAATTCATAATACGCATCGATACGAGATTTAGACTTTGTACCTCGAGCCTGAGGTTGTCTTCGCATCCATTCTAATTCCCGACGTAATAAGTTACGAGAACGTTCTACCATGACCTGATCGATAGCTTCTCGATCGGATTTCTTTTCTAAGAAATAACTGTAGTTACCTTTATAGGTGTATAACTTTCCGCGATCTAATTCTCTAATTTCCGTACAGATATTATCTAAGAAGTATCTATCGTGGGTGACAAGTAATACCGTCTTATTCCCGCTTGTCATCATCTTTTCCAACCACTCAATTGTTTCAATATCCAAATGGTTGGTCGGCTCATCGAGGATATAGACATCCGGTTCATCGATTAATAATTTCGCGAGTGCCAATCGTTTTCTCTGTCCTCCAGAAAGGCTCTGAATATCCTGATCAAAATCCATAATATTTAAACGATTTAAAATGGTCTTAATATTATGCTCATATTCCCAAGCATTCAAATCAGAAATCTTTCCAGTCAATTCTTCCAGCTTCTGGTCATCAATAACCTCCTGACTCAATAGCTCCTCGTATTCGCGGATTAAATTCTGTTGTTCATTATCGGACGAATAAATAAAATCATTCACCGATTTTAAACCCGTATAACTTGGGTCCTGTGGAAGATATCCTACTCGAATGCCTTTCTCACTTACGACCTTGCCCTCTGTCGGAACCAAAAGTCCAGATAATACAGTTAATAAGGTAGACTTACCTGTTCCGTTAATTCCTACTAAGGCTACTCGGTCACCTTTCAGTAATCCAAAATGTAAATCCTTAAATAGCCATCTGTCATTGAAAGAATGACCAACTTGTTCTGTTGCTAGTATACTCACGTTAAATTTTTAATATCGGATGTTTTGTAGATAAATATGCCTGCTGTCTTGCTGTTCAAACTAGTAATCATGCCTGAGGCTACAGTCGAGCTTTCAATACTTCTATAGTTAATCGACTTCCCTCTTAAGAAAGGATTGATAAAGGCCATGATTTTAATCCCTATGGATTCTACTAATCGGCTCTCTTTTCGTTTACCGACTAAAAATGAGGGTTGAAATATACATAAAGTATTGAAATTCAATTCTTTAATTGATTTTTCAACAGTACCTTTTAGTTGTAGGTAAAAATTTTTACTTGCTGTTGATGCACCTATACTACTGACGAGAGCCATGGCCTCACAACCATTTGCTTTTAATAGTTGAGCAACTCGTAGAGGATAGTCATGATCTATTTGATAATATGCTGTAGTATCTGGAGTTTTCTTTCGTGTACTACCTAGACAAGAATACAAATGATCGATTTGGAGGGATTCAATTTGCGCTGTAATAGAATGAAAGTCGGCAATAATTTGATGCAGTTTAGGATGGCGAATAGCCATAGGTTTCCTAACTACAATATATACTTGCTCATACCTCGGGTCGGCAAGTAAAAGTTGTACTAAATCTGTTCCTATCAGTCCAGATGCACCTAAGACCAATGCTTTTAAGCCAGCTATACTCATACTAAGAGGCAAAAATAAGCAATTATCTTTTTTCTAGCGCAATATATCTCTGACAGTAAGGTATTTTGTTTAATATATGAGATTGAAAATAGATTTAATTTAGCTTATAATCAGCAATTAAATTGAATTTGGGAATATCTACTGTAAATAGTTCTTCATCTAATAGACGAATCATTTCATAAGAACCGACCATATAGCCGAATTCAGACTTTAAATTGCAGCCCGATACATACTCATGTACTGCGCCTGGCTGAATAATCGGTTGCTCTCCCACAACCCCTTCTCCGGAAACTTCTTTATGATCCCCTTTAGCATCAAATATAAACCAATGTCTATGCAGTAATTGAACAGCATAGTCGCTCATATTTTCTATAGAAATGCGATAAGCAAACATAAAATGTTCCATTTCCGGATTAGAATATTCAGATTGATATATACTTTCTACAGATACCTTGACACCTGCTGTTATGGATGTAGACATATGTTTTATTATTTTTAGTAAAAGTAACTATTCCTTTTAGGCTAACAAAAATCATGCATAAAATATGACAGTTTTAAGAAAGAACGTCTGTAAATTGATATTATTTTGATGTAGATATGAACTTCGTTTCCCATCTTTGTAAGATATGGCATATGGAACTCTCTTTTTAATTCCTGTTCCGTTAAGCGAGGATGCTTCGGAACGATCAAATACCAACTATTTAGTCAATACCATAAATAGTATTTCAGAGTATATAGTAGAAAATGAAAAAACAGCACGTAAATTTCTAAAATTGGCGGGTTTAAAAACTCCTCAATCCGAATTGACCATTCATGATTATGGTAAGCATATTCGTGAAAAAGGAAATATCAAAGAGTTTTTTAAAGGATTACAAGCCGGAAAAGATGTGGGCTTAATGTCTGAAGCGGGCTGCCCTGGGGTTGCAGATCCCGGAGCAGAGATTGTAGCTCAAGCACACCGTATGGGTATAAAAGTCGTACCCTTAGTCGGGCCGAGTTCTATTCTATTATCCTTAATGGCTTCCGGATTTTCGGGTCAGAAATTTGCCTTTCATGGATATCTGCCTATTGATAAGGCCGATCGTTCCAAACGGGTTAAAGATTTGGAAACTCAGGTATATAAAGAGCATCAAACCCAAATTTTTATTGAAACCCCATTTAGAAATAATCAACTCTTCAGAGAATTACTGAGGGTTTGTAAACCTCAGACAAAAATTTGTGTGGCCTGTAATGTCACCGCAGATGAAGAATTTATTATGACTTTAACTGTGGAACAATGGAGTAAAAGAACGGATGATTTTCATAAAAAACCAGCCATCTTTTTAATGTATAAATAAGGGGATCACCTCCCCTACTCTATACCTATTTCTGCTGAACAAGAAAAAAACGAGTTGAAACTCGTCTAATTTGAATAAAAATAAGTCTTATAAGTTGTTTTAAGTCATTAAATAGGCGCTGCTCATTTTGATTACTTAAGAGGTATAAGAAAAAGGACCTGCTATAATCAGCGGAATTGGTTAAAAACAGGTAAAAGTTGTAAACTTCTTAATATATTGATTATGAATATCATAAAACGATTGTTTTTAACTTTTAGTTTGGCTTGTATAAGCTATCAAGCTCAAGCACAATCAGCTACTTATGTTATTGTGCATGGGGCCTGGGGAGGCGCTTGGCAATTTAAAAATGTGGACCGTAAGCTGAGTGAGGCAGGAAATCTGGTATATAGACCCACACTCACAGGATTAGGAGAACGTTATCATCTAGCGGATACGGCTATTAATCTACAGACTCATATGGATGATGTGGTCAATACCATATTATTTGAGGACTTGCATGATTTGGTTTTAGTAGGTCATAGTTATGGAGGTGTTGTTATTAGTGGAGTAGCCAGTAGGCTTCCGGATCGTATTAAGCGTTTGGTATTTATCGATGCCATCCTTCCGGAATCTGGAGAATCTGTCTCAAGTTTGATGAAAAATTCAAGCTTTAGCCAATTGCTGGAACAGAAAGTGGATTATATTCCGCCAGTTTGGGTCAAAGATACTACAAAAACACCCCGAGATGTTCCCCACCCTATTCGGACTTTTACTCAAAAAATTGAAATCAATACAGAAAATTTAAAACATATTCCTGGAACTTATATTTTAACATATGATACAGGAAAGACGCTGCAGGAAGATGATTTTTATCCATTCTACCTCAGAGCTGCTGCCAAAAACTATCAATTGGTGGAATTGGAAGCAGATCATAACCCACAGATTAAGAAATTAAATGAATTAGTAACGCTTTTATTAGACGCGAAATAAGAATGAATGTAGAAGAATATTATAATGAGCTTATGCGCCCAGAAAATATCATTATACTGATAGGGATATTTATCTTGCGCTTAATTGTTTGGGGATTATTTGCTTGGAATATTAAAAAAACAATTTTATTGATTCAACCGGAAAATAGATGCTTGCTACCTAATCAGGTATGGGGATTAATGGTTCCCTTGTATAATATCTATTGGAATTTCCAGGTTGCACGCATGCTGACAGATTCATTAAATAATGAGTTTTATGATCGTAAAATTGCCGTAGAGGAAAATCCCACATTAAAGGTAGGGTTAATATATGCCTGGTTATATTTGGCAGCAAATATACCCTTACCACAGTTTTTGCTACTTTTTACTTTCATATTAAGTTTAGTATATTTTATAAATTACTGGATTAAGATATCAACGTATAAGAACTTATTAATTACTCATAATCAATTTAAGGATAACGAAGTTTTTAAAAATGAAGATTAAAGATGTAACGAACTATTTGGAGCAGGTAGCTCCCCTTGCCTATCAAGAACAATATGATAATGCGGGCTTATTGGTGGGTGATGCATCTGTAGAAGTAAGCAAAGTCTTAGTTTCTTTAGATTGTACTGAAGCGGTAGTTGATGAGGCTATAGCACAGGGATGTAATTTAATTGTTTCCCATCACCCGATTGTATTTAAGGGATTAAAGAAATTTATAGGCGCCAATTATATTGAACGCACCATTATTAAAGCCATACAAAATCACATTGCTATCTATGCAATTCATACTAATTTAGATAATGTATTTGCTGGAGTTAATGGAAAGATTGCCGATCGGTTAGGGCTTCAAGATCAAGCCATATTATCGCCTAAATCCGGAATGCTAAATAAATTAACGGTCTATGTTCCGCGCGCGGCAGTTGATACCGTAAGAACCGCTTTATTTGAAGCTGGGGCTGGTGAAATTGGATTAAAATATAAGGAGTGCAGTTTTAATTCAGCGGGCTATGGAACCTTTAAAGCGCTGCAAGGTGCAGACCCTACCGTTGGAGAAATAGGACTTCAACATCGTGAGGAGGAAACCAAAATTGAGTTGCTATTTCCAAAGAATTTAGAAAGAAAAGTACTTCTAGCCCTATATGAATCGCATCCTTATGAAGAAGTGGCCTATAATATCGTCGCTTTGGAAAATAAGTTGACTGAAATCGGTGCAGGAATGATTGGGAATTTAATAGAGCCTGTTTCGGAAACTGAATTTTTAGACAGAATTAAAACGCAGCTCCGCTGTCAGGTAATACGGCATACGCCATTGTCTGGAAAGCAGGTGAGTCGGGTGGCCGTATGTGGCGGTTCTGGAGGCTTTCTATTGGGGGCTGCTATAGCTTCGGGAGCGGATATATTTGTCACGGCAGATTATAAGTATCATGAGTTTTTTGATGCGGAATCCAAGCTGGTTATTGCCGATACAGGACATTTTGAATCCGAGCAATTTACGCAAGAATTAATTCAGGAATTATTACAAGAACAATTTGAGTCACTTTCGGTTCAACTTACGACTGTAAATACCAACCCAATTCGCTATTATTAT
>DAIQRP010000088.1:5851-11338 GCA_036786125.1 Sphingobacterium sp. | reverse complement strand
CCTTTTTTATGTCCTTATATTTTAGATATTTAGAAGGTTTAGTTGTTCCTGCTATTAATTACATGTTAAAAACAATCGATTGCGCTTTCGTTAAAATCAATATTTGTTCGTTTGCAAAATCGAAGCCTATTTTATCCGATATTCAGTCCAATCCAGACGCTATTCTAGACAAGCTTTTATGAAGGCATCGAAATAAGTGCCATATTCTGAGTAAATGCGGAATAATTAAGTTCATTTTTTTAAGATTTAACAGAGTATTTTGTACATTTGTTTCTCAAATGAAGCAGGATAGTGCTACACATCTAAAAAAGAAATCGACCTCTAAATTTTTCAGAGTAAATCCCTTATTTTCTATATTTTTATATATTACAGATGCTGTAAAGCCCATTTATGCTGATTTGAAACTTACAATTCACAGGAATCAACTTCAATCATTTCATGAAAAGCTTATTATTAACATCCGTTAAGATTGTTTTGCCGGCAAGTACATTCCATCAGCAAATAGTTGATGTATTAATAGAAAATGGTAAAATAAAGAATATCGCACCGAAAATTGACGTTAATCACGATCAAGTTGAACAGGTCGATGGTCAGGGAGCCATTCTTTCCGTAGGATTTTTTGATTTACATGCCAATTTCGGAGAGCCAGGTTTAGAGACTAAAGAGGATTTAAAAACTGGATCAGCTGCAGCAGCGGCAGGTGGTTATACAGCAGTTGCTGTTATGCCTAATACAGAGCCGGCTATACAAAGTCGTTCAGAAGTAGCTTTAGTGGTGAATTCAGCAAAAGGTCTTCCCGTAGATATTTATCCAATAGGAGCAATCTCGAAAAGACGAGAAGGAGCTGAACTCGCGGAGTTATATGATATGCAGCAAACGGGTGCTGTAGCTTTCTCTGATGGCAATAGAGCTGTAGAGCAAGCTGGTTTAATGAGTAGAGCGTTATTATATGCTAAAGGAATTCAAGCCTTAGTGATTTCTCATGCTGAAGATGCATCGATGGCTGGAGGAAATAAGATGAATGAAGGGGTGATGAGTACCTATTTAGGAATGAAGGGAATTCCTAATCTCGCAGAATCACTGATGGTTTCTAGAGATTTATATCTGGCGGAATATAATGAATCGCCGATACACTTCGCTTGTATCTCTACTGTTGAAGCTGTGGATTTAATCCGCCGGGCTAAGGCCAAAGGTCTTGCTGTAAGCTGTGATGTGGCAGCTCATCAGTTGGTCTTTACGGATGAGGATGTAATTGGTTTTGATAGCCATTATAAAGTCAATCCTCCTTTACGTACGCAAGCCGATGTAGATGCCTTATTGGAAGGATTAAAAGATGGGACCATTGACGCCATTGTTTCACAACATACGCCGCATGAAGTAGAATTTAAACGTGTGGAATTCCATGTCGCTAAAAATGGTATCATCGGATTGCAGACCGTACTGCCTTTATTACTTAAAGCGGGATTGTCGGTAGAACAAATCATTGAGAAGATTGTCATTAACCCTAGAAAGGTTCTTGGACAGGCAGTTCCGAAGCTTGAAATAGGGGAAGAGGCCAATATCGTTCTTTTTAACCCATCAAAAACCTGGGTTTTTGATCAACAAACAAATAAATCAAAATCGGCAAACTCTCCACTATTCGGTCAAGAATTAACGGGAAAGGTGGAGCTGATTGTAAATAATAGTCAAATCATAAAAAATTAATTGACATGGACGCAAATATCAAAAAAGCTGTTGAAGCAGGCTTAAAAACATATGCTCGTATCGATAACTTAGAGTATAATGAGTTATTTACTGCAGTTTCTGCTGCATTTGATGCAGAAAAACCATATTTAGAAAAAGTAGAATTATTAGATCAAGCCTTTGATGATGCTCCTCGTTTCGAAGAATTAAGAGAAGTTTACTTTGATTTATTATTAATCAACTTCTTTACCGAAGATGTGGTGAAGTTAGAAGAAGATTATTTAGAGTCGGAGGAGTGGGAGCAGATTGAAGATGAAACCATCGATCGCGGTACGGAGTTACTTAATATTTTCTTATATTTACGTGAGTGTAAAGATGATGAAATCACACCAGATTTAGAAGACTACTTAAAAGAATTCTTATTGGTTGATGAAGATGAATTCCAAGATGAGCATGCCATCTATGAAGATGTTATCGCTAATCAGATTTTAGTGGATAGCCCATATTCGGAAATTGCTAAAGTCTCTACCACAATCGATGAGGAGAAAGACCTAGCAGAATTCTTCTATGTGATTATGTCTTACTTCAGTGAAATTAACCCGACTGAAGCTCAGTTTGCAGAATTTGAAAGTCATGCTGCAAATCCAGCTTTAGATGCTTCGGTATATCAAATTATAGCAAAATATGGCAACTAGTCTACAGGAAGAATTAAACCGCACAGACGCGGGATTTAATGCTGTTTTTAACAAGAAAGATGGTATTATCTTTGGTGTTATTTTAGGTGTAATTTCATTTATTTTAGGGTTAATCGTCCTATTTGTAGTGAAAGATGTAAAATCTTTTTGGGTGATTATGTCTGCTTCCTTACTTGTGAATACAGGTATTTTTGTGGTTGTAGCAGCAGTCTTTGCATTTATGTTAAGAAAGCGTGCGGGAGGATATTGGAGCTTCACGGTCGCTTTAAAAACGATTTTTGTGATGTTAGCTATCTCCACTATTATCTCGACTACAGGTACTCAGCTATATGTTAATTTTATCAATCCTACCTTACAGGAACAAGTGTTAAATAACACCATTAATGTAACGATAGAGATGATGGAAAGTACCAATATGCCGGATGAGCAGATTGATGAAAAAGTAGCTAAATTAGAAGAGCAACGCGATTCTATCGGTAAGTTAACAGCAGGTCAGTTTGTTAAAGGATTATCCATTACTATCCTTTTCCAATTTATGTTTGCCTTGATTTTATCGGCCGTTTTCAAAAGAGAAAAACCTATTTTTAGACAGCAGCCTAATATAGGCTAGTGCTTAAAAATAACTTATTTATATGGAATAAGGTGTCACCTAAACTGTGACACCTTAACTTGTTTAAAGACAAAAATAAAAAAGAAATTTTTACATGGATATTTCAGTTGTAGTTCCATTATATAACGAAGAAGAGTCTTTACCGGAATTAACGGCATGGATAGATCGCGTTATGAAAGCGAATCAGTTTTCGTATGAAGTGATCTTAGTGGATGACGGATCTAAGGATAAATCTTGGCAGATTGTAGAAGATCTGAAAGCACATAATCCAAATATTGGAGGGATTAAATTCCGTCGTAACTATGGGAAGTCTGCGGCTTTAAATGTAGGTTTCGCTGCTGCGCAAGGAGATGTGGTCATTACCATGGATGCTGATCTGCAAGATAGTCCAGATGAAATTCCGGAATTGTACGACCGTATTATGAATCAGGGAGCTGATTTAGTATCGGGATGGAAGCAAAAACGTTATGACCCATTAACCAAGACAATTCCGACCAAATTATTTAATGCTGCTACGCGAGGCATGTCCGGAATTCATAATCTTCATGATTTTAATTGTGGCCTTAAAGCCTATAAGCAGGATGTCGTAAAGAATATTGAAGTCTATGGGGAGATGCATCGTTATATTCCCGTTTTGGCGAAATGGGCAGGTTTCAGCAATATTCAAGAGCAGGTTGTACAGCACTACCCTAGAAAGTATGGAACCACTAAATTCGGTGCAGGCCGTTTTGTAAAAGGCTTTTTAGATTTATTGTCGATTTTTTTCGTCGGTAAATTTGGGAAACGTCCAATGCATTTTTTCGGTACCATGGGCGTGATAAGTTTTCTAACAGGTTTTGTGATTACCTGTTGCCTTATTTTTGGTAAATTAATGAGTATCGCCAATGGTACAGCATATAGAAATGTGACGGATCAGCCCTTATTTTTTCTATCGCTATTAGCCATTATTATCGGATCTCAATTATTCCTAACGGGCTTTGTCGCAGAATTAATTTCTAGAAATAGCTCCGATAGAAATAGTTACCAAATTGAAAAAGTCATCTAATGTTTTTTTCTATCATTATTCCCCTATATAATAGACCACAGGAAATCAAAGAATTATTAGAGTCGATGCTGCATCAAAGCTATCGTCATTTTGAGATTATTGTGGTGGAGGACGGTTCATCGATGCCGGCACAGGAAATTGTAGAATCTTTCGCCGACCGCATGGATGTACATTACTATGTAAAAGCCAATGAGGGGCAGGGCTTCGCTCGGAATTATGGATTTGAACGCGCAAAGGGGGATTATTTTATAGTCTTCGATTCCGATATCCTCGTTCCTGAGAACTATTTGGAAAATGTTTGGACTGGCATTGAAAGTCAGGGCTTAGATGCTTTTGGAGGTCCCGATGCAGCCCATGAATCATTTACAGCTATTCAAAAGGCTATTTCCTATGCAATGACCAGTCCATTTACGACAGGAGGTATCCGCGGTAATAAAAAACATGTCGGACAGTTTCATCCGCGCAGTTTTAACTTAGGGATATCCAGAAAGGTTTGGGAGCAGACCCAAGGATTTAAGTTGTCTCGACGTTCGGAAGATATTGAATTTTCAATACGGATGATTAATCAAGGCTTTCAAGTCGGCCTACTTCCAGATGCCTATGTATACCATAAGCGGAGAACGAGCTTTAGCCAGTTTTTTAAACAGCTTTTAGGCTTTGGAAAAGGCCGTATAGAAATCAATCAGCTATTTCCGGGAGAACTGAAGCTTGTGCATGCCTTGCCTGCTGTGTTTACATTGGGCTTAATCAGTCTAGTTGGATTAAATATCGCTGATGGCCTAAGCCAGGGACAGCTCGTATGGCTCTCTTCATTGACAGCCCTTGGAAACTTCCTGCTGGCTTTATATACCATTTTGCTATTTTTGCATGCCTTATTTACAACCAAATCTGTGCAGGTAGGCCTACTTGCTGTGGCCGCTGCTTTTACACAGCTTACAGCTTATGGAACAGGCTTTTTAATTCGACTTTTTCAATTGAAATGTTCGGGAAAATAGTGGACGCCTGTTTTTTTAAATACAATATAATATTTTAGCCGTTGATACCATTTACACAAACAAGTTTAGAGAAGTTGGAAGCCCTATTTAAAATATTAGGATTTAAAGTTCGTTATGAAAAAGGAACATTTAAAACTGGGGCATGTATGTTAGAGAACTCCAAAGTAATTGTTGTTAATAAATTTTCCAATTTAGAAGTTAAAATCCAATCTTTAGTAACGATCCTTCGGGATTTGGATGTCGATACGACAAAGCTAGAGGAGAAGCAGCTGCTATTTTTTCAAAGTTTAAACGCTTAATAAATTGAAGGTAACATTTTTAGGAACAGGAACATCTCAAGGAGTGCCCGTTATAGCATGTCCTTGTGAAGTGTGTCAATCTACTGATGCACGAGACAAAAGATTGCGTTCGTCCATTTTAATTGAGGTTGAAGGACATCATATCGTGGTCGATACGGGG
>DAIQRP010000088.1:5226-5841 GCA_036786125.1 Sphingobacterium sp. | reverse complement strand
ACGGGGCCTGACTTTCGCTATCAGATGTTACGTGAACAAGTAAAACATTTGGATGCTGTCTTAATGACACATTCACATAAAGATCATATCGCTGGTTTGGATGATGTGCGTGCCTTTAATTTTGCTCAACATAGCTCGATTCCAATCTATGGAACTTCGGAATTGCATGAAGCTTTAAAGCGCGAATTCTACTATGCCTTCTCAAGTTATAAATACCCAGGTATTCCGCAACTGGAACTTGTAGAAATCAATAAAGATCAACCATTTGAACTTTTTGGTAAGCAGATTATCCCCGTGGAAGTTATGCATTATAAAATGCCAGTCTTGGGATTTAGAATGGGTGACTTCGCTTATATTACCGATGCTAAAACGGTAACTGAAGTAGAGGCGCAGAAATTAGCTGGAGTTCAGGTGTTAGTCATTAACGCCTTACAGCATGAGCCACATATTTCTCATTTTACGCTCGAGGAAGCAATTGCTTTTGCTCAGCAGATAGGAGCTAGGGAAACCTATTTAACTCATATTGGACATCGACTGGGCAAACATGAACTCATCTCCGGACAATTGCCAGATGGGATATTTTTAGCGTATGATCAACTCCAAATTTCGGGATTG
>DAIQRP010000088.1:441-5216 GCA_036786125.1 Sphingobacterium sp. | reverse complement strand
CCGTTGGTTATATCTATACAAACAATGTAAAACATAAACGGAGGAAATTATGGGAAATTTATTGTATTTAATTGCTGTTATTTTAGTTATTATATGGGCAATTAGTTTTTTAGGAGGATACTATACCGGAGGTATAATTCATACATTATTAGTTATTGCTATTGTGGCAATTTTACTTCGTGTTATACGAGGAGCCGCATAACCATTAAGTAGAACGCATATATAATTCGGCAATAGCAAGATCTTCGGGGAAGGTAATTTTAATATTTTTATAACTCCCTTCCAAGACGTGAATGTTATTGCCTAATTGTTCCACCACTGAGGCATCGTCCGTAAAATAATCCATTTCTTTCTGCTGATAAGCCAACCAAAGCAGATCGGAACTAAAGACTTGAGGAGTCTGCACAATCCAGACTAAGTCCCTATCGACCGCTTTAGAAGCATCTCCCACATAACTTAATCGAACCGAATTTGTACTTTTTGTAGCGACTATAACGGCTTTTTTAACTAAAGCTTCCGCATAGGCCTGGTCTATTGTTTCAGTAGCTATTAAAGGTCTTGCTCCATCATGTACCGCGATACAATCCACTGGGCTGCCCAATTCATGAATATAAGTTAAGGCACTTTTCACAGATTGAAATCGCGTAGCGCCTCCAAAACAGATATGATGCGGTATAGTAAAATGATGCTGACTGCAAAGTTTCTGCCAGTAGCCTAACATTTCAGGATGTATGGCCAGCACGATTTCAGGTTTTGAAGCCGACAGATAAAATTTCTCCATAGTATGCATTAGCACAGGCTTTTCTTGTAAAAGCATATACTGCTTAGGTACCTGAGCATTCATCCTTGAACCTGTACCTCCTGCGACAATTATGACTATATTTTTCATATCTTAAAGCAAAAGTATAAAAAAAGCGTAGATAAAGTTACCTACGCTTTAATATCGTATATTTTATGATGGATAATGCATCTGGAATGTCTCCGTATCAATTCAATCAATAGATTTTAATAATTGGAATCAACTATTAAAATCCCATTGCTGAATCGAAAATTATCATCACACATCACTGATTTGATAATCGCTATACTTCGGTGATTAGATGATTAACATCGCATCCCCATAAGAATAGAATCTATATTTTTCTTTTACCGCTACTTCGTACGCATTCATTAAGTTTTCATATCCTGCGAATGCAGCAATCATAACCAATAAAGTTGATTCCGGCGTATGGAAGTTCGTAATCATCGAGTTCGCAATAGAGAAATCATATGGAGGGTAGATAAACTTACTCGTCCAGTCTGAAGCCGCTTTTAAATGTCTGTCTGCAGACACAGAGGACTCAATAGCACGCATAGATGTGGTTCCTACCGCACAGATACGACGTTTCGCATCGATTGCTTTATTCACGACATTAGCAGCTTTCTCCTCAATGATAAATTGCTCTGAGTCCATTTTGTGTTTCGTTAAGTCTTCAACTTCCACTGTACGGAAAGTACCTAAGCCCACATGTAATGTAACCTCTGCGAAATCTACTCCTTTTAACTCCAAACGTTTCATTAATTCCCGAGAGAAGTGTAATCCTGCTGTAGGTGCAGCAACAGCACCTTCATTTTTAGCATAGATAGTTTGATAACGGAACTTATCTTCAGGAGTAGCTTTACGTTTGATATATTTAGGAAGTGGTGTTTCACCTAAAATTTCAATATTACGACGGAATTCTTCATCCGTACCGTCAAATAAGAAACGGATAGTACGGCCACGTGAAGTGGTATTATCAACTACTTCAGCAACTAATAAATCGTCATCTCCGAAATATAATTTGTTACCTACGCGAATCTTACGTGCCGGATCTACTAAAACGTCCCATAAACGAAGCTCCTTATTTAACTCACGTAATAAAAATACTTCGATGGTTGCACCTGTTTTTTCCTTGTTACCGTACATACGAGCAGGGAAAACTTTGGTGTTATTTAGGATCATGACGTCTTTATCGTCAAAATAGTCTAAGACATCTTTGAAAATTTTGTGCTCAATTTTACCTGTGTCACGGTGTAAAACCATTAAACGCGATTCATCACGATTTTCTGTAGGTTCAGAAGCAAGTAGTGATTCTGGTAAATTGAACTTAAATTGAGATAACTTCATCTTTAATTTCGATATTTAAATGATTGCAATTTGTGCTGTATTCCAATTCATCTGGATACAAAAAAGCACACAAAGTTAAGAAAAATTACTGATTATAACGGGCTAATTTAGCCTTTTTATAAATACTTGCGATATTTTGACGATAGATTTGTATTTTAGATAAGTAATATGTTATATATAAGACTCCTTATCGAATCAGCAAGGTTTGCTTTGCGCGCGCTAAAAGACAATAAAACAAGAACTTTGCTTTCTCTTTTAGGTGTTACTATTGGTATTATGACCATTATAGGCGTGTTTTCAGCCGTCGATACCCTACGTGCTAACCTGGAAGATTCCGTCAAAAAAATAGGATCTAATGTGTTATATGTGGAGAAGTGGCCATGGGATGGAGGGCCGGATTTCCCTTGGTGGAAATTTGTCAATCGACCAGAGCCTAAGTATGTCGATTATGAAAATGTCAAACGAAGGATTTCTACAGCGGATGCGGTGGTATTTTCCTTTAATATACCCAATTCTACCATAAAATTTAGAAATAATAATGTTAGCAATGCGAGCATCTCTGTCAATACCCATGATTTTTATAAAATTAAAAATATGGAATTTGTGGAAGGTCGATATTTTACGGAACATGAATCTAGAACGGTAAATCCGGTCTGTATTTTAGGGGCTAATATTGCTCAGGGACTATTTCCCCAAGGGAATGCGGTAGGTCAATATGTCACTGCAATGGGACGTAAATTGCAGGTGATCGGCGTCTTAAAGGCGGAGGGCTCCGGGGTATTAATCAATACCTCATCTGATGATGTATTATTCGTCAGTTATGCATTAGCGCGAAATTTAGTTCAAGTAGATAATTACTCTTTAACGATTGCCGTACAGAATGCTGCGCCCTATAGTTTAACGGAGACGGAATCTGAATTGCGAGGTTTAATGCGTTCTATCCACCGTATTCCTCCAACGCGGGAAGATGATTTTTCAATTAATAAAACAACAATGATCACGAATCAATTGGATTCTTTATTTCTCTCGGTTAATATTGCGGGTTTCTGTATAGGAATTTTTTCGATTTTAGTCGGTGGTTTTGGAATTGCCAATATTATGTTTGTCAGTGTAAAAGAGCGTACCAGTTTAATTGGAATTCAAAAGGCCTTGGGAGCGAAACAATTTTTTATCCTGTCGCAATTTTTATTTGAGTCGATTTTCCTTTGTCTTATTGGAGGAGCAATAGGCTTGGGCATTGTGTTCTTCCTAGCTTTCTTAGTCAATCTAGCCCTAGGAGTAGCCATTGTTGTAAGTATTAAGATGGTTATTTTAACCTGTATATTATCTACTTTAATTGGTTTGATTTCAGGTATAGTTCCGGCTTTTTCTGCTGCAAGGATGGATCCGGTAGAAGCTATTCGAAGTTAATACATGATAATAAAATTCCATGCATAAAAAAAGCGATACCCATGGGTATCGCTTTTTTCGTTTTGTATAATCTTAGGACAGTATTACTTATTGTGGTATAATTTATAGCGCGTATATCTTTTAGCACAATAAGGTAAAGCAGCCTTATACTAATTTAGCTAATGCCTCTTTAATTCGGCGTAATGCTTCCACTAATGATTCGTCAGAAGCTGCATAGGATAACCGGATATAATTATTATTTCCAAAAGAATCTCCCCCTACAGTAGCAACATGACCTACATTTAATAGATATAATGCTAAGTCTGAAGAATCTTTAATTACCTGTCCATTTTGATCTTTCTTACCAAAGAAAGAAGAAATTTCTGGGAAGAAATAAAAAGCCCCTTCTGGAAGATTCGTTTTCACCCCTGGGATTGCATTTAATAAATCATAAACCAATTGACGACGACGCGCAAAAGATTTTTTCATCTCCAATACGGAAGCTAAACCTTGCTCATAAGCGACAATTCCTGCACGTTGAGCAATGGAACAGGTACCCGAGGTTGTCTGTCCTTGCAATTTGTCATTTGCGGCAGCAATTTCTTTATTTGCAGCAATATAACCTAATCTCCAGCCTGTCATAGCAAAAGCTTTAGAAAAGCCATTGACAATAATTACACGCTCTTTAATCGAGTCAAATTGAGCAATAGATTCATGCTGATCGACAAAGTTAATATGTTCATAAATCTCATCCGATAAGATGTAGATCTGTGGATATTTCTCAAATACTTGAACTAAAGCCGCCAATTCTGATTGGCTATATACCGAACCTGTAGGATTACAAGGAGAAGAGAACATAAAGAGTTTTGTCTTCGGTGTAATCGCCGCTTCTAACTGTTCTGGAGTAATTTTAAAGTTTGAGTCGATATCAGTATTGATAAATACAGACTTACCTTCCGCTAAGGTAACCATCTCCGAATAAGATACCCAATATGGTGTAGGAATAATCACCTCATCTCCGGGATTGATTAAAGTCAAAATCACATTGGATAAAGATTGTTTTGCTCCTGTAGAAACGACAATTTGTGAGATATCGTAATCGAGGTTATTTTCAGTCTTTAATTTATTCACGATAGCTTGACGTAAATCTGGGTATCCCGGTACAGGAGAGTAGCGGGTATAGTTTTCATCCAAGGCTTTCTTAGCTGCTTCTTTCACATGCTCCGGCGTATTGAAGTCA
>DAIQRP010000088.1:0-362 GCA_036786125.1 Sphingobacterium sp. | reverse complement strand
GATAATATCGTTGTTGTACTCATGGTATGGCAAATATATTATATAAACTGTAATGTTTTAGTATTTTTTCAACTTAATTGGTGGTTTTTTAAATATTTCCAATTGAAAATGCATTTTCATTAACTAATTGTCTTTTTAGCTTATTGAACAGCCTTGCGACTTTAGGGCATTTTCTGAAACGATATAAAAGTAGCTATTAGAAATGTATTCGCACAAATTATTTCCAACTTGTCAGGGAATTCCAAAAATGATTTTAAATTTTCATTATTTCCCTATAGAAAAGCTGAAATCTAAGCTAAAAAAATTATCTTTGCTGATTAGATAATGATTTTTACAATCCTATATGAAGCACATTCGTAATT
>DAIQRP010000087.1:10514-11514 GCA_036786125.1 Sphingobacterium sp. | reverse complement strand
TACCTCTTTTTATATGCTTTTATGTTAACTGGAGCGACCTTCACCTGCTCTTTATTAAAGTCAGCCATACAAAATCACGGATGGACAGAAATGGTACAGGTGGTCATCTATTTTCATTTACTGGTTATCCTTATTGCCTTAAGCATATTGAGCAATCAGCGGATACAGCGGAAATACCCTTTATATCAAATAGACTGGGTAGGGGTATTTTTCCTATTAATCGCATTAATCTCAGGCGCCTATGTCTTAATTTTTGGACGCAAATTATATTGGTTTGAAAATGCTGCTATCCGGAATTATACTTTAATTTGCTTTCTTACAGGACTTATTTTTGTCATTCGACAAGTTTTAATCAAGCGACCTATATTTTATTTTGAGGTATTAAAATATAAAAATGCGCTCTTTGGAATGTTGCTGTTTTTTATGTTTTACCTTATTCGATCGGGTTTAAATAATATCTATACCTTGATGGGAAGCGCTTGGAAATGGCCTTGGGAATTGGTCTTACAGATTCAATATTGGAATGTAGGTGGAACGCTTATCGGCGTTTTACTATCGGGATTATTACTCTGTAAAGAAGTCCCTTATATGCGGATATTTACTATAGGTTTTTTATTATTGGGCATAGACTGCCTCTGGTTTGTACATATAATCTATCCAGATAGCTCCATAGCGGTACTGCGTGCACCCTTGTTTTTACAAGGCATAGCACAGGGGCTGTTATTTACCCCAATAGTCATGTTTATGCTAAGCAAAGTAGATAGATTGCATAGCAGTCATGTCGGTATCCTTGGAACATCCACACGCTTTTGGGCGACTAATATAGGCTTTTCGATTTTACAGCAGACAAATTATACCTTCCAAGAAAAACATATGACGCACTTACAGCAGCAGCTAGATGCTTCAAATCCAGTTGTTCAGGCCGCTTGGAATCGCATAGGAAGCTCTGCTGCAGCTTCCCAGACCCTTCATGCTCAGCTGTCCATACAGGCCAAGTTAT
>DAIQRP010000087.1:9682-10504 GCA_036786125.1 Sphingobacterium sp. | reverse complement strand
TATTTAAGTTTTTTCACGATTTTAATGATACTCCTGGCTAGCGTACTTTGGTATTGTCGGCCACAAATTAACCTGATTATTTCTAAATTGTCATAAATGCATATTTATCGATTATTTTAAGCATTACTTTGTAATTTAGATGCCGTAAATTAAAGAAAATGGGTATAGAATTAGTTCAACAAGCCATACAAGAAGAGCGTGATCAGTTATTAAAACATCACTTGTATCATAAAATTAAAACTGTTGCCGATCTAAATGTATTTTTAGAAAATCATATTTATGCCGTATGGGATTTTATGTCTTTATTAAAAGCCTTACAGAGTAAATTGACCTGTGTTTCCGTGCCATGGTTTGCTTCTGCAAGTCCAGATGTACGCTACCTAATTAATGAAATCGTGTTGGCTGAAGAGTCGGATGAGTATGTGGATGGCAGACGTTTAAGTCATTTTGAAATGTATATCGATGCGATGGAAACTTCAGGAGCAGATACCTCTGCCGTACATTCTTTTTTAGAAAATGTACGTCAATCTGCTGATATTTTTGCGGTTATCCAACAGTCTACTCTTCCGGAAAAAGTAAAACAGTTTTTAGAATTTACATTTAAAGTGATAGAGGGAGGAAAGATGCATGAGATTGCAGCTGCTTTTACCTTTGGTAGAGAAGATTTAATTCCGGATATGTTTCATTCTATTTTAAGTTATTTAAAAACGAACTTTCCGGATACCGATCTGACGAAATTAATTTATTATTTCGATCGTCATATTGAATTGGATGGAGATGAGCATGGTCCATTAGCCTTAAAAATGATTCATGAATTATGTG
>DAIQRP010000087.1:9163-9672 GCA_036786125.1 Sphingobacterium sp. | reverse complement strand
CCTCAGAAATGGAATGAAGTTGCTTCAGTTTCTAAAGCTGCACTACAAGTTAGAATTGGCCTCTGGGATGCCATTGAAGAACAGTTATAAAAATATAAAAAGGAGCTTTAAAAGCTCCTTTTTTAATTAAAATAAAATATTATAACCTAAAGAAGCTCGAAAGAACGGATAAGTTTTATCTATATCTGGATAGTCTTTAAAGTTTCCTTCCAATCTAAAATATCCTGAGGTCGCATTTAAGGACAGGTTTTTATAAATTCGAAAACTACCATTGCCGCTAATGGTATGTAGGAAATAATGAGAATCATTTCCACTGAGTGTATAGAAATAGCCTCCATTATAAGCTGTTCCAAATTTAAACCTTTTCCATACGGAAATTTCTGCACTTCCTCTTAAGGATACGCCAGGACCATAGTTATAATTCCGACTTTCCCCAAATAAGAGGTATGGGTCAGGCACTGCAGCTAGAATAACGGGACCTGCACTTAACGTTGTGCTTAAGTGACTTT
>DAIQRP010000087.1:0-9153 GCA_036786125.1 Sphingobacterium sp. | reverse complement strand
ACGACCTAAATAGAAGTTGGAAAAGATATTGTAATTTATACTTTGTGCGCCATAAAAGAAGGCTTCATTATGATAAAAATCATAGTTAGCGGAGAGGATGCCCCGATGGGTGCCTGGTATATTTTTTAATACAGGTCCGCCATAAAGAGAGGCATATACATTGACTGTATTGACAAACGAGCTATCGTCTGTACCTAATTCTAAGTTAACATAGAAATCATCAAAAGGACGTTTTATATCTTGATCTCCATTGCTATAGTATAATTTCAGACGCGCGAAGATATCGTTTTTTCCGCGCTCCAGCAGGTTAAATTGTTTGGTGTCAAATCGGCGATAGCCCAAGTCAAATTCCGCCATTAAGGTGGAGCTATCCTGTACGGCACCTTTCACTTTTCTAGCCCATCTTCCATCCAATAATCTATTTATTCCATTGACGGGATTAACCATAAAAGCAATAATTTCCTTGCCTTGGCGCTCTGCATAACTATGAGTCGGTCTGGAGAGGATATTTTGGGATACCCGATGCATCATTTCTCCAAGGATAATACCGCCAAAGGAGGTATTGACCAGGTCATTAATGGAGGGAGCTTGGGTTTCTCCTGCCGTTTCCCAAATATAACTTCCTGCAACAGTGGCGATGGAAGATTGTAAAAAGGAATAATGATTAGAGCGGAAGGCATTAAAGTAGAGCTGCCCATGGTAGGGATGGGCAATTTGGTTGGTCATAAAGGCATTATCATCCCAAGCCCAAGCACTTGGAGGCAGATGATCGATAAAATTTCCAAAACTGATATGGGAATAGGGATCTTTGCGGATAAAGTAATTAAAGGAGGCAGGAAAGGCCTGTACTAAAGTCCATTCTGTCGCTGCTCTAAAAAAGTTTTTCTTTTCATTTAAGACGATACTTTCTTCATAATTAGGAGATTGCTGTCTATAGGAGGGTTTATTGTTCTTTTTTTTAAGATAATCTCGATAGAAGCTAGAATCTGCTTGTAGAGTTATTGAGTCTGCAGGTTGTTTTTTGGATATTTCTTGAGCATATATAGAAAAGCAGAATAAACAACAGCTCATGCAATATATCAGAGGAATGCAGATTAAGTATCGTGGGTTCATACATACAATTTATGAAAAGATAACAATTTCTTTATCCTTTGGTTTGGCGTAGAGTCCCAAAAAAAAAGCTCCATTATAAATAATGGAGCTTTTTAAATCAGTTGGAATTACCGGCTTAATGGGCAGATAATTCTTTGGCTTTTTCTGGATCGAAGTTAGCTTCTAATTCAGCTAATTTTTTCTTACCATAGGCCATTCTAGTAATGACAACAAATAATACAGGAACGATAAAGATAGCTAATAATGTAGCTGCCGTCATCCCTCCAAATACAGTCCATCCGATTGTACGACGGGAAATCGCACCGGCACCCGTAGATAACATCAAAGGAATAATACCTAAGATAAAGGCTAGGGATGTCATAATAATTGGACGTAGACGTAATTTCACCGCATCAATTGTCGCATCGAATAAAGGCATACCTATATCTACACGTTCTTTAGCAAACTCTACGATTAAGATCGCATTTTTCGCTGCCAAACCAATAATAGTTACTAAACCAATCTGTGCATAGATATTATTATCAATCGCTGGAATTAACATTAAGGTTAAAATCGCACCGAATACCCCTAAAGGCACAGATAATAAAATCGAGAATGGTACAGACCAAGATTCATATAATGATGCTAATAAAAGGAATACGAAAACAATACATAAAGCAAAGATGATAATCGTCATATTTCCCGATTGTTTCTCTTGAAGAGAAAGGCCGGAGAAGTCATAACGATATCCATTCGGTAAAGTTTCTGCAGCAACCTCTTCTAAAGCTTTTAACGCATCTCCAGAAGAATATCCAGGAGCAGCTGAACCCGAAACCTCAATCGATCTAAAAATATTATAGTGATTGATAATCGCAGGATTTTGAATTAACCTAGAGGTCACTAAAGAACTTAAGGGGATGCTCGCTCCAGAAGTATTCTTCACATATAATTTATTTAAATCCTCAATATTCATACGGAACTGTTGATCTGCCTGAGTTACTACACGGAAGTTACGTCCATATTTTGTGAAATCATTTACATAGGAAGAACCTAAATAATTCGATAATGTACTATAGATGGAAGATACTGGAACCCCCATTTTCTTCGCTTGCTCTCTATTTACCGTAATTTTAAAGTTCGGAGTTTTAGTGTTAAATAGGGTATATGCCATCCCAATTTCTGGGCGTGCATTTGCAGCCCCAAGGAAACGACCTACAACACCTTCGAATTCTTTAATATCTACGGTACGCTCATCCTGAATCTGTAAGGAGAAACCTCCCGATGTACCTAAACCAGGAATTGCCGGTGGCGTTACTGCAAGTACACGAGCCTTATTATAGCCGGCATATTTTTGCATAATACCTCCTGTAATTTCAGCCGCTGTACGCTTACGTGTTTCCCATGGATTTAAAGAGACGAATAAAGTCGCCGCATTTGATTGGAAAGCACGGTTTAAGATATTAATACCTGAAATTAAAGTAATATTTTTAATCTCTGGATACGATTGTCTTAAGTCTGTTTCAATTTCCGCTAATACTTCTTTAGTACGAGCTGCAGAGGATGCTTCTGGTAGCGATACCCCAGCGAAGAACATACCTCCATCTTCCGAAGGAATAAATCCTGTAGGTTTTGCTTTAAACATAACCCCAGTACCTACGAAAATACAAAGTAATAGAATCAATACTAATGGCGCTCTTTTAATACATTTTTTTACCCCATTGGAATATCCATTGGTCACCTTCTCAAACCAAATATTGAATTTGTAGAAGAACTTATTTAAACCCCTAGCATCTTTATTTACCGCAGTAGGTTTTAATAAGATCACACAGAGAGCTGGAGTTAGGGAAAGTGCAATAAAAGCCGATAACATAACCGAAACGGCAATTGTAATGGAGAACTGTTGATACAACTGACCCACCATTCCAGGGATAAACCCTACGGGAACGAATACTGCTGCTAAGATTAAGGCAATGGCAATTACGGGTGCAGTGATATCTTTCATCGCATGCATTGTAGCCTCTTTCGCAGACATCTTATAATGATCAATATAGTGCTGTACGGCCTCCACCACAACAATAGCATCATCCACTACGATACCAATGGCTAATACGAATGCTAATAAGGTTAAGTTATTAATAGAGAAACCAAATAGCGTAAAGAAGATAAAGGTACCTACAATTGAAACTGGAATAGCTAATACTGGAATTAACGTTGCTCTCCAAGATTGTAAAAAGAAGAATACTACGACAGTTACCAATAATAAGGCTTCCACTAGAGTATGAATTACCGAAGAAATTGAAGCTTTTACTACTGAAATTGTCTCGTAACCTACCACATAATCTACATCTTCAGGGAATGATTTCTTTAAGGTCTCCATGGTAGAATAAATACCTTCAGCAGCTTCCATAGCATTTCCTCCAGGAGTCTGATTAATCATTAAACCAGTGGAAGTCATACCATCCACCTGTGTAGTGGTGGAATAAGCAAACTGACCTAATTCTACACGAGCTACATCTTTTAATAAAACAATTGATCCATCGCTATTGGATTTGACAATGATATCTTCAAAATCCTCTACCGAAGATAAGTCTGAATCTGTAATCACTGGATATTCAAATACTGTGGATGCATGTTGAGGAGGCGCTCCTACAGATCCTCCGGGGATACGTAAGTTTTGCTCCTGAATAGCTGTAGAAACATCTGCAGGCGTTAAGCCTAAGTTTGTTAATTTATTCGCATCTAACCAAATACGCATAGAGAATGGCTGTCCGAATGCTGTTACATCACCGACACCATTAACACGTAAAAGGGCATCTTTCACATATAAGTTCGCATAGTTGGATAGAAACTTATCATCCCGTGTTCCTTTTGGAGAAACTAAGGATACTAACATTAAGATATCCGTATTTGCTTTACGTGTGGTTACCCCTAAACGTCTTACCGCTTCCGGTAATGCAGGTTCTGCAATACCCACACGGTTCTGCACATCTAAGGTCGCAATATCAATATCCGTACCTACTTCAAAGGTTACCGTAATTTGAGATTGTCCATTTGATGTACTATTTGAAGACATGTAAATCATGCCTGGAGTACCATTAATTTGAGACTCAATAGGAGTCGTCACCGTCTGTTCTACGGTTTGTGCATCCGCTCCAGTATAGTTTGCCGTTACCGTAACTGTTGGAGGAGCAATGGATGGATATTGACTGATAGGCAATGTCGTAATTGATATCGTTCCAATGATCATAATCAAAATGGAAATAACAATTGCTGTGACGGGCCTTTTTATAAAAACTTCTGAAATCATATATGATAATATAAAGGGCTGATCTACTTATTTTTTAGCTGCTCCATCTGTAGGAGCACTTTCTGCAACTTTAACACCAGGCTGAATATTCATAATGCCATCTACGACAATTTTTTCACCTGCTTTAACACCTTCTTTAACTACAATTTTATCGTCTACTTGCAAGCCTAATTTAACTTGTCTATGTTCTGCAGTACTGGAATCTGTTACTACATATACATTATAAACACCTAACTGATCTTGTACAGCTTTATAAGGAATTACTAGCTGCTCTGAAGTAGAGGTACTCTTCACTTGTAAGGTTAAGTTCATTCCTGCACGTAACACATTGGAAGGGTTGTTAAAACTAGCTCTAACTTTTAAAGTTCCTGTTTGAGAATCTACAGCACGGTCAATGGTAGAGATATTTCCCGAAGCTTCATAAGCGCTTCCATCTGGAAGTAATACTGAAATCGCGGAAGTTTTTCCATTCTTCTGTAAGTCTACAAACTGATTGATATCACGCTCTGCTACTTGGAATTCCACAGCGATAGGTGTAGTAGAAGATAAGGTATTTAATAGGGTAGTACCGGCAGATACTAAAGCGCCATTACGTACTTGTGAAATCCCTAAAGTACCTGAGAAAGGGGCATAAATTGTCGAGCGATTTAAGTTAGTCTGAGCTGTAGTTAAGGCCGCTTGAGCTGATTGAACCTGTGCCTGTTGATTAGCTAAATCAGTTATCGCATAGTCTAAGGTTTGTTTAGCGATAGCATCTTTTTCAGCTAGATTCTGGTAACGTTGTAAATCTTTTTGAACGCGCTCGTAATTAGACTTAGCAA
This sequence comes from Sphingobacterium sp., assembly GCA_036786125.1. GTDB lineage: Bacteria > Bacteroidota > Bacteroidia > Sphingobacteriales > Sphingobacteriaceae > Sphingobacterium. Next base: position 3,933 of record DAIQRP010000087.1, on the reverse strand, counting down.
TATTTAAAGTTGCTCTCGCCTGATCTACTGCTGCTGAATAGCGCACGCGATCAATTTCATATATTTTTTGACCTTTAGAAACGACAGCTCCATCAGCCACAAAAATTTGAGTAATATATCCGGAAACCTCCGCACGTAACTCCGTTTCATTTAAAGGAACCACTGTAGCTGGGTAGGATTGCGTTCCTGTCACGATCTCCTCAGTAACTAAAGCAGAAGAGATCGGTATCACGCGCTCTGCTGGAGCTTGTTGTGCCGCCTGTTGGTTTTTATTACCGCAAGATTGCCATACCAATGTAGAGCCGATAAATAAAGCTGCAAATAATAATCTTTTATTCATAATATCGTTGATTTCTAATTTTTTAATAATTTACATTAATGGTTCCTAAAGCTTGTTCCATATCGATTTTGCTCGATAATACCGCATATAGAGCATTTAGGTAATTCAGCTGAGAAGTTCTTAAATCCGTTTCTGCGGTCATTAAATCTAAGTATGTTTTAATGCCTTCATCATACTGTAATTTGATTGTATTATATACTTCAGTAGATAGATCGACATTTTCTTTTGCTGTCTTCCAATCAATTAAATTCGAACGATAATTAGCTGAGGCCAATGAATATTGGGTATTAATCTGATTTTTTAAATCCGTTAATTGCCAGTCGATACGTTCTTCTTGTAATTTTGATTTGGCTAAATCATATTTCCGTTTTCCACCTTGGAATATAGGTAGGGAAACCGATAATCCAGCAACAGATCTCGGGAAATTATGTTTATACAAACTACTGAACTGATCATTTCTATAATCAAATCCATAGTTGTAAAATGCACTTACCGTAGGTAAGTAATTCCATTTTTGATACTGGGTATTAATTTCTTGTAATTTTTTCGCCGATTGCAATTGTTTGTACTCAATCCGGTTATTAATATTAACAATCATCGAGGTATCTACCATAATTTGAGATTCCATATTTTGGTTCTCAAAAGATAAATCCACATCAGTTTGGATTGAAATTCCCAATAATTGTTTTAAATAATCGTATTTATACTTACGCTGCTCTACGGTGCGCTTTTCAGAAGCCCGGGCATTACTCAATGCAATTTGCGCGCGTTTGAAATCCGTTTTATCTACTAAACCCGTTTCATAGCGTGCTAATGCATCATTATATTGCTTTTGGAGGCGTGTAATATTCTCTTGAACTATTTTAATTTGCTCTTCACTAGTTAGAATATCGTAATAAGCCTTGCTGACATCAACTACCGTGGCAATTTTTTGATTTTCAGTGTTCTGTTTATTTTGCTCACGAATTACATGAGAAGCTTTGGAAGCCTGCAACAATCCAGCATTTAAAATCTGTTGGTCTGCTTGGAAAGTTACTGCTGAAGTATTCTTTTGTCCCATTTGAATAGTCTGCCCACCAATTGCCATGGTTGGTATCTTTACATTATGGTTATAATTACCTGTAGCGGCAATTTGAGGAAACCAAGCAGAAAGTGCCGATGCAATTTCTTTCTCTCCAATTTCTTCATCTAATAAAGAGGTTCGAACAGAAATCTTGTTCTTCAGCGCATAATCAATAATCTGCTGCAGATTGGCCTTAGGCGGCAGATTTTCATTTTGCTGAGCTTGACCTACATGAAATAATGCAGAGGAGGCCAAAATGGAAAAAATTAGTTTATTTAACTTCATACTTGATTGGATTGTTTTACACCGTCCCAAAGGATATTTAGATAATCATCAATATGGCTAGGTGATATTAAGTTGTTTTCGATTATATTTTTTTTGATAATGCCAATAGCAGAGCTTACAAACATAGAGCTAATAATAAATGGATCTACATTTTTCAGGATATTATCGTCAATACCTTGTTTTAAAAAGTTATAGACTAAGTTTTCCCCACAGGTAATCTCTTCCCGCTGTTTATCTTTTACCATTTGGTAATACGGAGAGGAGTAGAACTGATCAAAAAATTTAAAGATATCGGGATGAATCTCATAAAATTTGATAAAGCGTTTCCAATGGGTATAAAACCGATGCTTATAGGGCATCATCGGGTCATCAGCTTCAAATATAAAATGCTCTAACTGCTTTCTGGAGTTGGCAAAAAGACTTAATATTAAATCATTTTTACTTGGAAAATAATGATAGATCGTACCGATCGCTACAGAAGCATGCTGTGCAATAAGACTCATCGGCGTGCCGTGAAATCCTTTTTCTTGTACTAAAAGAAGGGTATGTTTAAATATCGCTTCTTTTTTATTTTCTAGTGGTGCTAATTGAACGTTCATTCGGTTTCAAAAGTAGCAATTTAACCGATATATTTTTGTAAAATCTTTGTCATGAATTGAACTTTTGACTTTTTAAACAAAAAGGTTAAGCAGGTTGATAATATGCAATTTAATACTAAATAGATTTTTTTTAAAAAAGTTTTGAATTAATAAAAAAATAATATTATTTTTGCAGTTCATAATTTAGGTTTATAATTGGTTAGTAGAGGTTTCCATTCTCCCCGTTTGGAAACCTTTCTTTTTTTACAGAATTCTCACGATAAGCTCCTTTTTTTTCTAAAGACATAAAAAAAGCCATATCTTTCGATATAGCTCTTAATTTATTTTTAATATATTATTTACAATTTCTTAAATCATTTTGGATTTCTTCGAGTGTAAATGCTTCGGTCTGATCGGAAAATGTGGTGGTGATATAGGTTAATATATAAGCGATATCAATATCCGTCAGCTGATCTTGTGCTGGCATTTTGGTATTGTATTCTTGACCTAATATGTTTAATTTTTCATCAGATCCATTTTTTACAATACAGGCCAGGCGATTTCTATTTTCCTCCAAAAACTTTTTATCGGTTAAAGGGGGGTATAATTTTCCGAGACCTTCACCTTTTCCACCATGGCAATTTTGACAATGCGTCTGATATAATTTCTGACCATTCACCGCATATTGCGCGGTCTTTATACTGACATTCGGCTGGCAGCTGTAGCTCAGGAGACATATAAAGAGCTGCTATGGAAAGAAGGCAACGAATTTTAAGCATTATTTATAGCTTGCTAAAAGGATTTCTAAATCTTTGAATAGTTGTGCCACTTGCTCATTATTCGTTCCATCATAAGCGCCACGAATATGCTTATTATGATCTACTAAGACTAAATAGCCCTGATGATCATATCCTCCTGGAGCATCTTTATCTTCTTGGGTATAGACTAAATACGATTCAGCAATACCATAGATGCCGGCTTTGGATCCCGTGACAAATTGCCACTGTTCTCCACTCACACCTAACTTGCTCGCATATTCTTTTAATACATGAGGTTGATCATATTTAAAATCTATACTATGTGAAAGAAAAGCGACACGGTCATCACCTTTATATTTTTCATATACAGTCAGTAGATTTCTGTTCATCGTCGGACAGATACTAGGGCAGTGGGTGAAAAAGAAGTTTGCAATATATACTTTATTGTCAAAATTCTTGTCGCTGACTAATACACTATCCTGATTTAAAAACGAAAAGGAAGGGATACTGTGATAGATGGTATCTACTACGGTCTTTCCGTCCACCGTTTTTTCCACGGCTTCTCGGTTTCCAATTATAGGCAATTCTGCGGATGGCGAAGAGCAACTAAAAAGGGATAGACAGCCGACTGTGGCAAATATACTACGGAGAAAATTCATCTTATTTCGTGTTTAATTTTTCTTTGGAATCTGCAGAAACCTGATCGAAGATAGTTTTCATATCTTTAACTTTTTGTAATTCTGCTTTCTGATAATTCACATCTAATGAGTCCGCTGAATAGTCGCGCATCCATTCCATCATATGATCTGTAGCACCTTCTAAATCTGATTTTAAAGCGATTAATTGCGTTTTATAAGTTGCAGTATCTAAATCCGGCTGACCCGCTTTAACTGCTGGAAGATGGGATAT
>DAIQRP010000086.1:508-11609 GCA_036786125.1 Sphingobacterium sp. | reverse complement strand
TTAGTTAAAGTCCACCCTCCCAAGGTGGACTTTTCTCTTTTTTATTATTTTTTATAGTTGAGATACAATGGAGGGATCTAAGGGATTAACCGCCGAGCGATATCTATGTATTAACTGACCTTTTTCGTCCAATAGAAACTTTTCAAAGTTCCATTTTATTTCTCCTTTAAAATCTGGATTATCCTGTTCTGTAAGAAATTTAAAGATTGGATTGATCCCCTCTCCTTTTACATCCACTTTTTCCGCCATTAGGAATTCCACCCCATAATTCTGCTCACAGAACTCTGCAATTTCAGCATTTGCTCCAGGTTCCTGAGATCCGAAATTATTAGCCGGAAAGCCAATAATTACCAAATCTTTCCCGTAGCTACTGTATAATTCTTGAAGATCTTTATACTGCTTGGTATACCCACATTTGGAAGCTGTATTTACAATTAAAATTTTCTTCCCTTTAAAGTCTGAAAAATGTTGCTCTTTACCATCAATGGTTTTAAAAGAGTAGTCATAGATGCTTGGATTTCCTACTAAAATCGAAGCACACATCATTAATGTCATTAAAATCATAGTTTATTATATTAAAAATTTATGAGATATTGTTTCTCGCGTTCCAATACAAAATGAAACAGCTTTTCAATTGGAGATTTTAAAATTTGACCTACATGAACTCCATTTTCATTGCATACATCTCGCAATTGCAGATCAAAGTGATAGGCTATAGAACCGACGAAATGACATTCATACTCCCAAAAATCTGTATAAGGCAGAATATTAGTTTTCACAAATTCATCAAACCCCGAACGAATCAGATGGTCGATAAATGGATGCATCATATTTTCTGACATAAAGGGAGCAAAAGAAGCCAGATAAGTATTAGGGCGTTCCTTCTGATAGACATTTTTAATAACTACCTCCTTTGTAATACGATACTTTTCATAAAACTTTTCAGCCAAATCTTTTGGCATCTGCCCATATAAAAATGAGGTTATAAGTTTCTTGCCAAACCAGGTTCCAGAACCCTCATCACCGAGGACATACCCATTGCCTTGCCGAGAGGGAAGTACATAGTCACCATTATAAAAACTAATATCCGAGCCTGTCCCCAGGGTAGCAATATATCCTTTCTGATCAGCGCAGGTTGCATATGCAGAGCCTAATAGATCATTTTCCACCGCCACAAATGCATGTTCAAATAACGGTGATAACGCATTGGATACCATCTCCCTACGATCCGGGGTAATGCATCCCGCACCGAAGAAATACAACTCCGTAATTTCATCTGCATAAGGAATAATTTCTGGAATCTCCTGTATCACCCGAACAATCTCCTTCTCACTGACAAAAAATGGATTTAATCCTTTTGTACTAAATGAAAGAGGAGCACTATCTGGTAAATCTAACTTCCAATCGGACTTCGAAGACCCACTATCGACAACTAAAATCATATCCTAAAATAGCTTATTGTTTTTTCGTTTGGTAAACTCAAATATACGCAATAGAACATAATATTTATATCTTCAAAACGTAACTTTTACTCATAAAAAACGCTTTTTATTTTGTCTAGCCAGTATAGACTACTACTTTTGTGTCAAACTTTAAACTTTATGAAAAGAGGAATCTTTACGTTTTTATTTATTTTAACCCTGCTAGGATCCACGATGGCGCAAACTAACATTAAATTTGAGGTATCTTTCACAGAACCACAGGCACATTATGCAGATATCAAAATGCATATATCTGATATTAAAAAAGATTATATAGATGTAAAAATGCCTGTATGGTCTCCAGGATCTTACTTAGTCCGAGAGTATGCTAAAAATGTCGAACGCTTGAGCGCTCAATCTCCTTCAGGAACGGCAATCCCTGTAGAAAAAGTATCTAAAAATACATGGAGAATCCATACAAAAAATCAAAAACAAGTCGAAGTCAATTATAGTATCTATGGTTTCGAAGTTTCCGTACGTACGAACTATATTGACGATACCCATGCTTTCCTTCAATCTACAGCTACTTTTATGCATGTGGATGGAGAGTTAAACCGTCCTGTAACCGTGGCTGTAAAACCATTCCAAGGATGGTCTAAAGTGTCCACCGGATTAAAACCTATTGGAAATAATACCTATACAGCGGATAATTTTGATATCCTTTATGACTCTCCAATTGAAATTGGAAATCAGGATGTCTGGAACTTTACAGCTTCAGGTGTAGATCATGAATTTGCAATGGTAGGCGGAGGAAACTACAATAAGGAACAACTGACACAAGATGTAACCAAGATTGTCGATCTGCAAACTCAACTGTTCGGTGTAAATCCAAACGATAGATATGTATTTATTACTCATAACTACCAAACTGGTGGAGGTGGATTAGAACACCTTAACTCAACGGTATTAGGGGCTTCTAGAAATGGATATAATAGCAGAAATTCATACAATAATTTCTTAGCATTAGTTTCGCATGAATATTTTCATTTATGGAATGTAAAGAGATTACGCGTAGCTGCTTTAGGTCCCTTTGATTACGATGCTGAAAACTATACCGAAGGTTTATGGATTATGGAAGGTTTTACAGGCTACTATGATAACCAAATTGTCAGACGTGCTGGATTTACCACAGCGGCAGAATATTTAAGCTTATTAGCATCTGATTTTAATGCCGTTTATAACCGCCCTGGATATGCCATCCAAACCGTAGCAGAGTCTAGTTATGATGCTTGGATTAAACAATACCGCCCAGATGAAAACTCTGCCAATACTGGTATCTCCTATTATAATAAAGGTTCCATGTTAGCGGCCGCTTTGGATGTTAAAATTATTGCAGCTACTCAAGGAAAAAAACGCTTGGACGATGTGATGAGAGCAGCTTATGAACAGTTTTATGTCAAAGAAAAACGCGGTTTTAAAGAAGCTGAATTTCAAGCCTTAGCCGAAAAAGTAGCTGGTATTCCATTAAATGATATTTTTGAAGCAGCACATCAGCATAAAGAATTGGATTATAACCAATACTTTAATCAGGTGGGTTATAAAATCTTTGATAGCTTAGCCGGTACAACTACGGTAAGCTTAGGAGCAACCTTCACAAAAGAAGATGCCCGTATTATCGTAAAAAATATCGAGCGTGATGCGGCAGCTTGGAAAGGTGGACTTTCAGCTAAAGATGAAGTCATTGCTATTAATGGGACTCGCTTAGATACCCAAGATAAAGAATTAGATTATATCTTAAGAAATTCAAAAGCAGGAGATGTATTAACTATTTTAGTGGCTCGTGACGGCCTGATTAAGGAATTAAAAATTACCTTACAGCCTTCTTCTAAGAAAGCCTTTAAAATTGAAGCCTTATCCAACAGCACAGACGCACAACGTCAGTTGGGTCAAATCTGGTTAGGTATTAAATAAACTCCATTTTAAGTCATAAAAAAATCCCTTTTGATTTCTCAAAAGGGATTTTTTTTGCTCATGCAGCTGATTAAATTACATAAGCATTAAAACTTATAACGAACGGTAAATCCTACCGGATCTAGCAATTTAATCGTACTGGACTGAATAAAATCTAAGTAAGGTTTAATATCTAAAGAAATAACAATAGGCGCTTCAGGCACATTATATTCCACCCCAATAATTCCATCAATACTAATAGCAGCCTCAGAATATGAATCTACACGTGCTCCATTTGCATTGGTAAATGCTTTACTTTTATAAGAACCTACACTACCTCCAAAACCATAATACCAATTGAAATTTCCGGTTATAGGTTTATAAATTTCATATAAAGCTAACATTCTAAATCTTCTAGAACTACTATTGGATTGTGTACTCAGAACGCCTTGAATCGCGCGATCTGGAGATAAAGTATGACGGTAACTAATTCCCTGTGAGGAACCGAATCGAACGCCTACAGCATGGTCTGTATCTAGCTGAGCCATTGCCGGAGTGGACAATAAGAAGAATGCAAAAAGGAATGTTACAAGCCAATACGTTTTTTTCATATTTATTCTGTTTAGTTAATGTGATGATATATTTTAATTTATTCCATTTCAAAGGTAATATCAAATATCTAACGCACCAAACAAAAGTTTGGTATAAATCGTCGTTCAGGAATTATTTTAAACTGCAACAATAATTTATTTATTTTTCAGTATCTTACGAAGAAGAGATTCTATAACCAAGTTCTTTTTTTAATTATAAACCTTCTTATATTATGGCGAATATTACAAGAGTATTTGATTTACTAAATAAGTTTAAAAACACGCCAGATCAATCCATTTTAGTATCTGGTAAATATCAGGGTAAATGGCGTAATTATTCTTCTCACGAGTTTATAGAAATTGTTAATAATTTTAGTAAAGGATTATTAGCTAAAGGCTATAAAAAAGGGGATCGTATTGGAATAATGTCTGGAAATCGACCAGAATGGTCTTTTACAGAATTTGCCTGTTCGCAATTGGGGATTGCGATCGTCCCGTTGTATCCTACCCTTTCGAATCACGATTTATCTTATATCGTTTCAGACTCTGAAGTAGGCTTAGTATTAACCGGATCAATTGAATTGTCTAAACGAGTACAGGGAGCTAAAGATGAACATCATTTAAATCTGCATATCATCTGCTTTGATCAGGACCCTGCATTTGATTATTTCGGGGATTTAATAGCTCTGGGAAAAACCCAAGATTATGATGTTCAAGCTTTAAGCGATCAGGTAACTGAGGATGACCTACTGACCTTAATCTATACCTCCGGAACGACTGGGCAGCCTAAAGGGGTATTCCTCACGCATAAAAATTTAGTGAGTACAGTATTATCCTGTACCGGAATTTTAGGGGATGGCTTTAAGCGTGCGGCGAGTTTCCTCCCGCTATCCCATATATTCGAGCGCATGGTATCCCTACTGTATTTCAGTCGTGGGGTGGAAATTCACTTTATAGAAAATTTAGACCATGTTGTTGAAGATCTAAATGAAATTAAACCAGACTGCTTTACCACGGTACCTCGCGTATTAGAGAAAGTATATGACAAGATCGTAGCTAAAGGAAAAGAGCTCAGTGGAATAAAAAGAAAACTTTTCTTTTGGGCCCTCAATTTAGGTCTGCAATATAAAAATCCTACAGAAAATTCCAGCTTCTATAAACTGAAGTTATCCATTGCTAGAAAATTGATATTTTCCAAATGGAAGGCCGCTTTAGGTGGAAATGTTAAAGGAATTATCTCCGGAGGTGCCGCCCTTCAGGAGCGATTAGCGCGTGTTTTCTTTGCTGCAGGCATCAAAGTATTGGAAGGATATGGATTGACAGAAACCTCTCCAGTAATTGCTGTAAATACATTAGAAGATACTGGAGTAAAATTCGGTACAGTAGGGCGACCGATAAGTATCTCTGATGTAAAGATTGCCGAAGATGGAGAGATTTTAGTGAAAGGGCCTAATGTAACTTCTGGATACTATAAAAATGAAGAAGCCACCAAAGAGGCCTTCGATGCCGATGGATATTTTAAAACTGGAGATATTGGGGAACTGACAGCCGATGGATTTCTAAAAATTACCGATCGTAAGAAAGAAATGTTTAAAACCGCAGGCGGCAAGTATGTCGCTCCACAAGTTATTGAGAACAAATTAATGGAATCTACCTTTATAGCTCAGGTAATGGTTATTGGAGAAAATAAAAAATTCCCTTCAGCTTTAATTATTCCAAATTTCGAAGTCTTGGAAAAATGGGCTAAACAAAAGAATATTTCCTTTAAAGATCATGAGGAGCTCGCTAAAAATCCATTGGTTAAAGAGAAATATGAAGCAGAAATCAAAAACCTTTCCAATGATTTCGGGCAATGGGAAAAGGTCAAGCAGCCGCAGATTCTCGCCAAAGAATGGACCATCAATGCCGGAGAACTCACCCCTAAGCTCTCCCTAAAGAGGAAGGTCATTCTGAAGAACAATGCTGAACTTATAGATAATTTATATCAAGAATAAAATAATAAAGGATTCAAATTTTGAATCCTTTATTATTTTAGTATTTTTATTCCCTAGTGGCAGCGACTTAGCATTTTTTTTTAACGATATAGCATTTATGAAATCTATTAAAATACCATCAATAAAAGAACTCTTTACTGTATTAAAAGACGCGGTCAATGGATTTTTAGATGATAAATGTATGAAGATGAGCGCCAGCTTAGCCTACTATACCATCTTTTCTATCGGTCCATTATTACTGATTTTAATTTGGTGTTTAGGTGTCTTCTTTGGTGGTCGTGAGGATGCTGCAACTGAAGAAGTTATTGGAGAATTTACCGAGTTTTTTGGAAATGATGTGGCTGCACAAGCTTTAAGTATGATTAAAAAAGTCGATGTAGCCAATAAATCATCTATTGGAATCAGCATCGGTATTATCACTTTAATTATATCATCTACAACTATCTTTGTCGATATTCAAGACTCCATCAATCAAATCTGGAAGGTCAAGCCAAAACCTAATAAAGGTTGGTTAAAACTCATAATTAACCGTTTAATTTCGTTTTCCATGATTTTAGGTCTTGGATTCTTATTAATAAGCTCCCTGGTATTAAATGCTATTATCGCTGCAGTCACTAAATACCTCACTTTTTTAACAGAACATATTTCTATTCCCATGATCGATTGGGTAAATACAGGAATAACCTTTACGGTAACAACGGTATTATTTGGTTTTATATTTTCATTTCTTCCAGATGCGAAGGTCCGGTTTAGAGATATTCTCGGAGGAGCGATATTTACAAGTTTACTCTTTATGTTAGGTCGCTACCTAATAACCTATTACTTGCAGTATACCGCAGCTTCCTCAGCCTATGGTGCTGCAGGCTCGTTTATTGTACTGCTATTATGGGTATACTATTCTTCGGCGATTTTATATTTTGGTGCAGAATTCACAAAAGTTGTAGCCTATAAATATGGGCATGGTATTAAACCGTCTTCATTTGCCGTTATGATAGAGCAAAAAGAACTGATTGTGAAGCAGGGAGAAGATACACATATAGCGGCTAAAGATTCGAACTAATCTATTTCTTTTGGACAATAAAGGGCTAATATATATGCTATTGGCAGGGTTTTTCTTTGCCCTGATGAATGTAGCCGTAAAGTTTGTATCGCATTTGCCTACCATGGAGGTTATCTTATTCCGGACAGCCATCAGTCTGCTTGCATCCTATATCTTTTTAAAAAAACAACAGATTCCAGTATTTGGGAATAATAAAGTCCTATTAAGCTTGCGGGGCATTGCTGGATGCCTAGGTCTAATCGGTTCATTTTATACCTTACAGCATATTCCTTTAGCTTCAGCAGTCACCATCAATTATCTATCTCCATTTTTTACGGCTATTTTAGGGATATTTATAGTCGGCCAAAAGATAAGACCTATTCAATATTTATTCTTCGCTTTATCGTTCTTAGGCGTTTTTATAATCCAAGGTTTTGATACACGGATCAGCCTATGGGATTTAGCTATAGGGATTTCTGCGGCTTTTTTTTCCGGGCTTGCCTATAATATTATAGGACGGTCCAAACAGTCAGAACATCCCTTAGTGGTGATATTCTATTTTCCCTTAATCACTTTTCCAATTGCTTTAGGCATGACTTATTTTAATTGGGTGACTCCAGTAGGGAAAGACTGGTGGCTACTTTTAGCTATCGGTATTAGCTCACAGATTGCGCAGTATTATATGACGGTAGCGTATCAACATGCGAATTTAGCTAAAGTCGCTTCGGTCAATTACCTCGGTATGGTATATGCGCTAATTTTTGGATTTATATTCTTCGATGAATATTTAAATCTATTCAGCTATCTAGGGATGGGCTTAGTGCTTATGGGTGTCTTGCTCAATCTATATCACAAACCCAAAAGGGCATAAAAAAACCAGTTAGTTTGACTAACTGGTTTTTTATTTTTTTACTTTTTATTTTACCTCATAATGTAAGACCTGTCTACCTACATTTCCAGTTTGATCCATTCCTTCCACAATAACTTTATACTTCCCATTTCCATCTGCATTATAGAAATTTAATTGGGCAGGGCCTTCTTCTGTTATTAATACATTGGGATTCCAATAGATTGTTGTTCTTAAGTCATTGGTTGCTCTGCGTTCCGCAGTATCGTATTTCGGCGTATAGAAAACACGTTCTTTTACATAACCCAAAGGATATAAATCAATCACATTCGATTTAGGTAACATACTTTCAATCTGTGCTTGAGACATTCTAGGTTGTTTTTCTATTTTTTTTGTGTAAATAGAAACGACCCCATTATTCTGATACATTCTAGATACAGTTCCTAGCTCATCTCTAAAGAAAATTTCTATACCTTCAACATCAGGAATGGCAATAGAATTTAAAGCAGACTCATCTATAGGCATACCATTTAAGAAAAATTGCACCGGAATTCTACCTCCTGAATTATAATCTCGAGATACATAATATTTCAATGTCTGGGAGTCATAGGTAATACCTGTAAGCATCGTAGAAAGACACATACTTAATACATTACAGCCTGTTAAACGCTCAGGCTCTATACGATGCTCGGGCATAGAAAGGCCAGATAAGGAAGAGAAGTCTCTATTTGTAATTTTCTTCTTTTGCACTCCAGTAATAGCCACCTCATCTAAGAGAATAGAGGTTCTAAATTCTTTCCCTGAATTCGCCAGATACGGGGCTATGGCCTCATCAATATTTAAATATGCATTAGTCGAATACGGATTCTTTTTATCGATTGCAGGATAGTAAGTCTGGTCCATAGTGATAACCAGGTTACGGTAATTATCATTACCCCGCGCATTGACCGTAGCTTTTACAGAATCTGGGAAGAATAGGTTTTTAAACACAAATTTTCCATTCGGATCTGTATAGACATCCTGACGGATTCGGCTTTCTGGAATAGAAAGTAGTAAACCTCCATTTTGAACAGCTCGACCTGTATTCAGGCGTAAGGTACCTGAAATTTCTATGCCTTGTTCAGGCAGAAAATTAATCGCTGGGTACTTTTCTGCAATAATATCCTCATACGAGAAGCGCGTATAGCCCTGCGTCATTAATAAAGCATCTAATGCCTCTAAGCGGTTTGAATTATCCGCATTAAAATAATAGTTCGGCTTTTCAATATATCCTTTAATATCCGATGTCAATAAGAAATTACTTAAGATGGTATTTTCTAAATTATCATCATAAGGAACCTTAGTTTCATCCACTACCGAAACGGAATATGTCCCAGGTAATTTCTCTCCATTATTTTGAGCATCTATACTTAATTTTACTTCGCCCTTAGCCGCATATTGGGATTTGTCTGTTTTAAGCTCAATATCTAACGGTTTTTCCGCTTGTATAAAGACCAAACGCTCCGAGATAGGCTTTCCAGCAGTATTCATTAAAGTAACCTGAGCCACTCCATTAGGGAATCTTTCTATGGGTATATTCACAAGAACACTTGCATTTTTTAATGTCACTTGAGCAGCAAAGCATAGGTAACCATTTGAGTTCGCCATAATATAATAAATAGCATTCTCATTTTTAGTTAGGCCTTCATCCCCTGTAACTACTGCAAATTGAAGATTATCCCCTTCTTTTTTATGGAATATTAAGTTGACAGCATCGCCTTTAACTTCGGGAAGATCCACAGTTTTTTCTTTACCATTTGGAAAGGAAATAACTGCTTTATATTTCTCTCCAGAAATCGGTAAAAGCGGGAAAGAACCCATACCTAAACCTAAATCTTCAAAACTAACTAAAGTTTCATTTTTCTTATTCAGCACTTTTCCTTTTACTGAGATACCCTTTCCATTGGCATCAATAGCTTTAAAAGCGACCTTTTTATTAAGTCCGGCAATAAGCTCCCCTCCTTCTGGGAAAAACTGCACATCAGCATCCCAAAGTGCATTTTCTAACGAAAAATCACCTACGAGATTACTTTCTGCACGGCCTTGATTCAGGTTGACAGAAAGCTTTCCATTTTTCAATGCTTCACGCGTTTTGGCAGAGAGATTAATCTGCACCTTGCCCATTGCATCGGTTTCAGATTTGCCTTTATCGATAGTTTCCCATCCAGAAATAACCTCCCAATTTAATTTATTATTAGCCAAGATATTACCTTGCCCATCCTTAAACTGAATGGTAGCTTGGGCTTTGGCATTACTGCCATTACTGATATCATTAAAGGTAATATGCGTCTGTAAGTTTTTATTTATGGCATCCCCAATAGGGACGATCTTATTAAAAAGATAAGCAATATCAAAATTCCCCATCCATTTGGTATAAGCTCTAAATCTATAATTATCCTGTTTGACAAATTGAGGATCTAAGACTAAATGTCCATCTCCGGCTCCAGATTTTAATGGTACACGAAGGGTTTGAATCAGGGAATCTCGAGAATTTAAGACTTCCACATAAACAATCTTACTCGGTTCATATTCAGCCAGATTTCTAGAAAGATAGGTTTTAAACCATAGGGTATCGCCTACAGCATAATAGGGCTTATCAAAGTGCATATGCACTTTCTCTATGGGATAGACTTGAAATAATTTTTGAGAACGCTCAACAATCGTATTTATAGGAATAGTAGGCTGTTGGGCTTTCGCAGGAAAGGCTTTAAAAGCCATAGCCAGCACAGCAATACACAATAATTTGGAATACTTCATGTAATATTTAGTAATATGATATCAGGTTAAATATATCCAATTTTCCTCAAAAATGGGTATAGTAATTCTAATTTAACATTTTATAACAGCGTATTCGGGTTATTTATAAGAGTGGCGCCAATAGCCGACAGATGGAATCTAATCCTCGTTTCCATTTCTTGCGGTGCATCCATTGATATAAGGTTAATAGATCGGCCTGCTGCATATCGATTAAAAATTGATCAGCCAATTTCTCACACGCATCAGAAGCGGTGAATAAAGCCATAATCTCAAAATTGATATAGAAACTACGGATATCCAAGTTTAGAGTTCCTACCATCGCAAACTTACGATCTATACAAATGGTTTTGGCATGTAGAAATCCCTTGGTATACAGATAGACATTGACCCCCCGCATCAGCAGGGGTTTTAAAAATGAGAAGGATGCATGATGTACTATATAGGAATCCGAGGCCGCAGGTAAC
>DAIQRP010000086.1:0-480 GCA_036786125.1 Sphingobacterium sp. | reverse complement strand
GCAGCGGCCAACTGCAGGGCCATCGATAATTCATCCGGAGGGATAAAATAAGGAGTACATATCTGTATACTCTCCTTCGCTTCGGAAATAGCTAATAAAAGAGCTTCCAAATTATAAGGAGCAGCAGATCCAGGATCTGAATTGACAAATGTCACTGCGGCTTCCTCTTTAATAGCATCAGTACGCAACTCCTTAATATAACCTTCAGCTAGACTAAAAGGGATGCCTTTAGTCTGGTTCCAAGAAGTCCAAAACTGAATTTGCAATGAATTGACAGCATCTCCAAGCAGACGTAGAGAGGTATCTCTCCAGTATAAGGCATCGGAATCTTCGCGATTCATATAGCGGTCGGAAATATTAATTCCGCCAATATATCCGACTTGTCCATCTACGACTAAAATCTTTCGGTGATTTCTATAATTTGAATTGGCTAAAGAGGAAAATGATACGGGAAGGAAAGCTTCAAAATCAAATCCTTTA
>DAIQRP010000085.1:10512-11835 GCA_036786125.1 Sphingobacterium sp. | reverse complement strand
AATAAAAGAGAAACTCTCATGCGGAATAACCACTTTCACTTTCCTAAATGGAAGAGAAAGGATTTTCATCGCTTCCACTTCTGGTTTTTCGGAAGCATATTCCTTAAACACCCTAATCGTCTGACTCTGATCTATTACCGCTAAAATATCGGTCATAAAACCGGCTTTAATTAAAAGCGTATAGGAAGGGATAAGCTGAATATTAAACTGATTTGAAATATAATTCATTCGATAAATTTTAGCCAATATAGAAACTTCGCAATTGCGTCAAACAAAATTAGCTTTTACAAATGATATGACAAACCTTTTAAATAACTTTGCATGTGCTTATTTCAGATTTATTAGAACAGCGATTTCCATGGAAGCCTACATCCCATCAGTATGAGGCCTTCCAGCTCCTTTCCAAATTCCTGACCCATTTCAATTCAGATTCCTGTTTTGTTTTAAAAGGATATGCCGGAACTGGAAAGACGACTTTAATTTCAGCTTTGGTGAAAACTGTATCTGCCATAGGCAAAAAATCCGTCCTTTTAGCGCCCACAGGTCGGGCTGCAAAGGTGATGTCCTATTATTCCGGGCGAAAGGCATTAACGATACATAAAAAGATATATCGAAAGAAAAATGCGCTCTCTATGAGTTTAGATTTCAGCTTATCTGAAAATTTACATGAAGATACCTTATTTATTATTGATGAGGCCTCTATGATTTCAGATGAAAGTATAAATCTGCTATCTTCCTCGGTTCTTAATGATTTAATACAGTATATACAATCTGGAAAACGTTGCAGCTTTATCTTCGTTGGAGACTCGGCACAGCTTCCTCCTGTAGGCCTATTACAGAGTCCTGCATTGGACCCAAACTATCTGCGGGATGAATTTGGATTAGACGTTTTTTCTATAGAGCTGACAGAGGTTGTGCGGCAGACTAAAGACTCCGGGATATTATATAATGCGACGAAAATACGTCAGGAAATAAAACTGGAAGAAGAGACCGCAACATACCCCTTTCCCCAGTTTATCACGAAAGGATTTCCCGATATATTCCGCATGACTGGGGAACGGCTGATCGAAGGCTTACACTATGCCTATGATGAGTTTGGGATAGAAAATACCATCGTCATCTGCCGGTCGAATAAAGCGGCGAATTTATATAATCAGAATATCCGCAATAGAATCCTCTTTCGGGAGGAAGAGATTACCGGAGGCGACTTAATTATGATCGTTCGCAATAATTATTTCTGGTTACAGGAAAATAATCAAGAGCAGGGATTTATAGCGAATGGAGATATGGCTAAAGTGCGAAAAGTGTCTAATGTACATGAGA
>DAIQRP010000085.1:3654-10502 GCA_036786125.1 Sphingobacterium sp. | reverse complement strand
ATTCTGGATAGTTTATATACCGAAAGTCCGAATTTAACTTATGCTGACCAGAAGAAATTATATGAAGCCGTCGCACAGGATTATATAGATATCTACAATAAGAAAGATCGATTAGAAGCGATAAAAAAAGATCCCTATTACAATGCCTTACAAATTAAATTCGCCTTTGCAATTACTTGCCATAAGGCTCAGGGTGGACAATGGCCTGCAGTTTTTGTGGATCAGGGTTATCTGGTAGATGAAATGTTAAATACGGAGTTCTTAAGATGGCTATATACAGCTATAACCCGCTCGAGCTCCCAGCTTTTCCTTGTTAATTTCAATGAAAAATTCTATTCTAGCTAAAAAATTACATATTTAAGAGTCTACATCTCATTTATTCTTGATATTTTTAAGAAATCAAACTTATATCAATTATTAAATAATCACATGAATAGACTTTATGTAGGACTTCTTGCTTTAGCCTGCTGCAGTACTTCTTTTGCACAAGAAAAACCTGCCCCAGCTAAAGCAAATTATCAACTTGCTTCGAAATTTTCTCCCGAAAAGCTCAAGAAGATGATATTTTCCACTTCCGTAACGCCAAATTGGATTAATTATTCAGATCGCTTCTGGTATGAATTTGCAACTTCAAAAGGGAAAAGCTGGCATTTAGTGGATCCAGCAGCGAGTAAAAAGGAATTATTATTTGAAAATAGTTCTCTTGCCGCACAAATCACCAGGATAGTTAAAAATCCGGTAGATGCTGAACATTTAACCTTAAATAATTTAAAGTTTACCAAAGATGAAAAAAACGTTAGATTTCAGGTTGTCAGCACGAAAGACACCTTAAAATCGAAGGAGGAAATCGAAAAATTAACGAACAAATCCGATACCTTAAAGAAAAAAACGTTTTATTTAGAATATAATCTAGCTTCTAAAAAATTACGCGAGCTTTCTGATTCTACCAAAGAGAAAACACGTCTACCTTGGGCTAGCTTCTCCCCTGATACTTCTGTAATCTATTTTGCTAAAGACTTCAACTTGTATTGGATGGATCGGGCCAACTATGAGAAGGCTTTAAAAAATGAATCCGATAGCACAATTGTAGAACATCAGATTACCACAGATGGAGTACAATATTATGCCTGGGCAGGGGATGAATACAGTACAACTACAGGAGATGATAAAAAGGATGATAAGAAACCTAAACGTAAGGGCGCTTACCTTAGCTGGTCTCCAGATGGAAAGTATTTTATTACTACACGTAAAGACAACCGCCATTTAAGCCCACTTTGGGTTATTAATAATGTAGGATCCCGTCGACCAACTTTAGAAACTTATAAGTATTTACTTCCTGGAGAAGTCGATTCTACAGAAGCAGAATTACATCTCTTTAACGCTGCCACAAAGACTTCAAAACGAATCGATGTTCCAGCCTTTAAAAATCAAACGCTTTCCATCTGGACCAAAGATAGAGATAAGTCATCCTATAAAGGTGATTACTTTATTAATTACTGGCTCGGAAATAATGAGGAATTCTATATTGCGCGTTCCAGCCGTGACCTCAAACGTATTGATGTATTGAGAATAAATGTTCAAGGGGAAGTAACGACAGTGATTGAAGAGCGCTCGAATGTGTACCAGGATATTAAGAAACCATTATTAGTTAAAGGTGGACAGGAACTCATTCACTGGTCTCAACGTGATGGTTGGGGACACTTCTATTTATATGATAGAAATGGGCAATTAAAACAACAGATAACTTCAGGAGAATTCAACTGTGAAGCCATTACTGGAGCCGATCTAACGGCACGTACATTATATTTTACGGCCAATGGACGCGAGAAAAATGAAGACCCTTATTACTTACACCATTATTCTGTAAATTTCTCAGGAAGCAATTTAAAGCTTTTAAACCCTGGTAATTTCGACCATCAGGTAGATGTTTCCGAATCTGGACGTTTCTTTGTCAACAACTCTTCTCGGGTGAATACAGTACCTGAAATTGATCTATACAATACCTTAGGTCAGAAGATTATGCATTTAGAAACTGCCGATTTAAGTCAGTTACTGGCTGCAGGTTATAAATTCCCTGAGCCTTTTACCGTAAAAGCTGGAGATGGTGTGACGGATTTATATGGGGTAATGTACAAACCCTTTGATTTCGATTCTACAAAAACTTACCCTATTGTAGAGTATGTATATCCAGGACCTCAAACCGAAGCTGTTAATAAGTCTTTCGGCCGCAGTATGGATCGTATCGATCGTTTAGCACAATTTGGCATGGTAGTTATTACCGTAGGTAACCGGGGTGGTCATCCGGCACGCTCTAAATGGTACCATACCTATGGATACGGCAATTTAAGAGATTATGGATTAGAAGATAAAAAAGTAACTGCCGAGCAATTAGCAGACCGTCATCCCTATTTAGATATTAACCGGGTGGGTATTACTGGTCACTCCGGTGGTGGTTTTATGTCTACTGCAGCGATGTTAGTCTATCCAGACTTCTTTAAAGTAGCTGTCTCTGGCGCAGGTAACCACGAAAATAATATCTATAACCGTTGGTGGTCTGAGCGTCATCATGGAGTTGCGGAGAAAGTTTCTGCTAAAGGAGATACCACATTTACCTACTCTATTGACAAGAATACCGAGTTAGCGAAAAACTTAAAAGGTAAATTATTAATTGCTACGGGTGATATCGATAATAATGTGCATCCCGCAAATTCTATCCGTATGGTAGATGCGTTAATTAAAGCCAACAAAAGATTTGATTTCTTATTATTACCTGGTCAAAGACATGCTTTTGGTGATATGACCGAATATTTCTTCTGGAAGATGGGCGATTATTTCGCAGAAAACTTAATAGGGGATTCTAAATCTCAGGAAGTAGATATCATGGAGATTAATCGGGAAAAACCGAAACGTTAAGCCATAGATAAAAGATTAAAATTAATCCAAAAAAAATCAGCTGCTTTATACCATATAAAGCAGCTGATTTTAATAAATTTCCTAGGCTATCCGCCCTAGAGGAAATCAAGTCTTAAAAACTATATCGAAACCCGATATAAGTTAAATTATACATATCCTTAGACCGATTGGCCTCCACTTGAGGTTCATATCCATCTAACTTATCATCTCTGGAGAAGTTAAATTGGCTATTGATAACCACTGACATATATCGTCCATTAAATGACTTGTTTTTATTAATTGGAACAGCCATACCTATATTTAATATCGGAGCAATAATGCTTGTGGTCTTATATTTAAATTGATATTCCTCACGTTCTACACCAAATTCATCTCTGACGGTCACCAAATCTGAGGGACCTGCATAATTCGGAACGCGTAACATCGAATCGATATCACCCACTCTTTCCTTATAATCATTAGACAGCACGCCTAACCCTACTCCTACATAGAATCCATTCAGAAGCAGGCTTTTCAAACTTTCTTTTCTACCGATGGATTCAATCGTTAAAAATTGAAAGGGATGAATGGTTAAATTTAAGGAAGCTCCCATCGCCATATTTCGAATCTTACGATCGTCGATAAGCTGGCCATTAGCATTGCGATTGTCATTAGAAGCCTTGAGATTGGAAACTTGTAATTCCAGACCTCCAAATAGACCCCGGTAGATTCTATAATCTCCTTTGATAACTCCGCCTAATCCTCTATTTGTAGCGCTTTGAATATCCCCATATAAAAACGTCGGACCTACCCCTGCCGTCAATTGATATTTATTACCATATCCCATGCCTTGGTTTCCTACAGGAGGACAATAGAGTTGAGCCCATGCATGCGTAGGAATAGCTAAAAAACCTAAAAATAAGAGCTTATATATCTTTTTAATCATATACTTCAATTAACCTATTAAATCATATACTTCTAGTAACATAAAACCATTGCTCCTAGTCATTCGGCTCAAAATAGGCAAAAAAAACAATTTTTAAAATAAATTTCCCGTAAATGTAGCCCAAAGGCTCATCCCAGATAAAAGGATTTTAAGAAAGACTTTAAAACGGGATAAAATTTTTAGCTTATAAAAAAAGCAGGCCACTATAGGATAAAAAAAAAGAAAAGATGCTGTAATATGACCCAATTCTTTTATTTTTAAATTTAATATCGTAATATTGCGATGTAAATAATTATAGAAATGCGAGTTACAAAAACAGAAATATAAAGATGATCAAAACAAATTGTCTTCGCTTTTTAAAGTTTTGGGGCATCCTACCAGAATAGCAATTCTGCAATATATGATCTGCCAATAAGCATGTATTTGTAATGATTTGGTTGAGGAATTAGGATTAGCATAGGCGACCATTTCACAACATTTAAAGGAACTAAAAAGTATCGGAATGATTAAGGGTTCAATAGAGGGAAAATCCATTTGTTATTTATTGATGAAAAGGTATGGAAAAATTTCATGAGGAATTTAATGGCTTTTTCAATCAGGATATAAAAATAAAGCAATGCTGTTAAGGCATTTTTTATATTATAATATCGTTATATTGCTATATTACATTTATATATATAAACTAGTCACTTTTATTATTTTAAAATAAATTATTATGAGATTATCAGAAATCAAAGAAATCTTGCCAGCATTAAAGAATGTTGAGTTTCAATTAGAAAATGGAACATTTGTTCCCGAGCACTTCCATGTTACTGAAGTGGGCATAATTAAAATTTCAGAAGATAAATTTGGAATTGAAGATGCTGAGATAGAAGTGGAATATCAAAGCGATACAATTGGCAAATACGATTTGGGTTTCAATGGAAATACATTTGTATTGAAAACAAAGCAACAGCCTTTCCAAATTAACTGCAAATCAATCAAATTCTTGCACTCCAAATTCAGGATGCTGCTAAACCCTAAATCGAATATCCATGTATCCAACATTATCAGAGACAATTCAACAGTTAGAATGGGAGAAAATCAATAATGATCAGCGTAAAAGCACCTTACAGCCGTTGATTGATTTTATTCAGAAAAAAATAGATAACAAGCAGCAAATCAATATAAATTTCATTTGTACGCATAATTCACGCAGAAGCCATTTATCACAAGTATGGGCGCAAGTAGCAGCCTCACATTTCGGTATTGAGAATGTGGATTGCTATTCAGGAGGTACTGAAGAAACCGCATTATTTCCAAAAGTAGCAGAAACACTATCCGATCAGGGATTTAATATTTTCAAAATAAATGCTGGCTCTAATCCTGTTTATGCCATAAAATATAGTGATAATTCCCAACCGATAATTGGATTTTCTAAAAAGTATGACCATCCTTTTAATCCAGTATCTGCTTTTGCGGCAATAATGACCTGTTCACAAGCTGATACTGGATGTCCGTCTATCGCCGCTGCTGAAAAAAGGATTCCAATCACATTTGAAGATCCTAAAATTTCAGATAATACACCTGAGCAGACAGAGGCATATGCAGAAAGGAGTTTGCAGATAGCGATGGAAATGTTATACGTCTTTTCAAAAATTAAAAAGTAATCCATGCAACCAAAATTAAAATTTCTTGACCGTAACCTAACTTTATGGATATTCCTTGCAATGGCAATCGGCATTGGCTTAGGACATTTCTTCCCAGATATTTCCAGTATTACGGATTCATTATCGGTAGGTACTACCAACATCCCACTGGCAATTGGTTTGATCTTAATGATGTATCCGCCATTGGCAAAGGTTGATTATTCTCTGCTGCCAATTGCACTAAGGGATAAAAAAATTATAAGTATTTCATTATTTCTTAACTGGCTTGTCGGACCAATTTTGATGTTTATATTGGCTATTCTTTTCTTAAGGAATGAGCCTGACTATATGATTGGCTTAATACTTATAGGTTTGGCAAGATGTATTGCAATGGTGATTGTTTGGAATGATCTAGCTAAAGGAAATAGAGAATATGCCGCTTTACTGATTGCATTAAACAGTATTTTTCAGGTATTTACCTATAGCTTTATGGTTTGGCTGTTTATCAATGTACTGCCAAGTACATTAGGGTTAGCCAATTTCAATGTAAATGTGTCTATGAAAGACGTGACGGTAAGTGTATTGATTTATTTGGGTATTCCTTTCGTAGCGGGTTTTTTAAGTCGTTATATACTTGTAAAAGCAAAAGGAATAGAATGGTATAACAGGAAATTTATACCTAACATATCACCTGTTACATTGTATGCCCTACTCTTTACCATCGTGCTTATGTTTAGCTTGAAGGGGGATGCCATATTGGAATTACCGATGGATGTCCTAAAAGTGGCAGTACCGTTAATTATTTATTTTATCCTGATGTTTTTCATAAGCTTCTTTATCAATAAGTTATTAAAGGTTCCTTACGATAAAAACGCCTCTATTGCATTTACAGCGACGGGAAACAATTTTGAATTAGCTATCGCTGTGGCGATAGCAGTTTTCGGAATCCACTCACCGCAGGCATTTGTGGGAGTCGTCGGACCATTAGTAGAAGTTCCTGTCCTCATACTATTGGTTAGAGCAAGTCTATGGCTGAAAAAGAAGTACTATCATTAAAATAATGAAAAGGAATTCTGGGTTACAGCTAAAACTCTTAAATAAATTATTTGGGGGAGTTGACTTAAAACTTCCCCTTTTTTATATTTCTGGTTCAAGAAATGATCTGATCTTCGTGTTCTGGATTATAATAAGAATTGTATGTCCAGAGAATAAAAGTCCATTCTAGTAATTTCCTTTGGATAGCTACTCTAGCTTTCATCTTAATTCCATGCTTTGAAACTAATCTTTAAAAATAAATCTGAACCTGTCATCTTTCTAATTGCGGGCAGGGTGCTGTAAAGTGCATGACTTTCCTTAAATTCCGATTACCCCGCTTGGATATT
>DAIQRP010000085.1:0-3620 GCA_036786125.1 Sphingobacterium sp. | reverse complement strand
GAGGGCTGTTTTAGGCAGCAATGCCGCAAATTCATGGCTTTTTTTGTAAATTCACGATAACAAACAAGATGAATAGTTATGAATTGGCAGAACGATTTGACTCGAATATTAAATATCGATTATCCGATTATACAAGCCCCCATGTTTGGTGTTACAACAGCTGAAATGGTTGCTGCAAGCTCAAATATAAATTGCTTGGGATCATTGGCATTGGCAGACCTGAATGCTGAAAAATGTATAGAAGAAATCCGTAAGACAAAACAGCTGACAGCCAAGCCTTTTGCTGTTAATATCATTGTCCACCAGATTCCGGAAATGACAGACATTCTGAAAGGAAAGTATAATAAAGTCAGAACATTTATTGAAGGTTTAGCCAAAGCACATGATTTGGAGGTGGAAATTCCGAATATGGAGGATTTGAAAATCAACAGCTATCAGGAGCAAATCGAAGCTATCATTGCTGAAAACTGCAAAATTGTAAGTTTTACTTTTGGTAATCTTGATCAACAGAGTATAGACAAGCTTAAAAGCAATGGAACATTATTAATCGGTACAAGTACCTCGGTCCATGAAGCGCTTATTTTAGAAAAATCTGGAGTTGATTTGATTACTGTGCAAGGCCTTGAAGCAGGTGGTCATCGGGGCAGTTTTGTATCTGAAGATATTCCTCAAATTGGAGGTCTATCTCTGTTGTCACAGGTGAGTGAAAGCGTAAATGTACCCCTTATTTATGCAGGAGGGATTTTTAATGCCAAAACATTGCTCGCTTCAAAAATTTTAGGTGCAAGCGGTTTCCAAATAGGCAGTTTATTATTAGGTTCAGCAGAAAGTGCCTTAAAAGATTTTGAAAAAGAAAGGTTACGGAAAGTAAAAGAAACGGATATTGTATTGACAAAAAGTTTTTCAGGGCGTTATGCCAGAGGAATAAAAAATACCTTTATCGAAAGTATCGAAGAAACAGATTTTATTCTACCCTATCCCTATCAGAATAAATTGACCTCTGAACTTAGAAAAATTGCAAAAATTAATCAGAATATAGAGTTTTTAAATATTTGGCTAGGTCAATCTATTAACGCGTATAGCGGAAAATCGACTAGCGATATCATTAGAAACTTAATAATAGAAACGGAAAATAATTAGCTTTCCAGACCTTGATATATCGCTTTCACGGCAATGGATTTTAGATTGAGCTTGATGACATATAGCAGCATAAGAAGATATATGCTCCATTAAATTTCCAAACTATTTTATTTCTTTGGCTTTTTGGATGAATGAAAATTTTGGACAGAATTCATTTTAATAAGCAGTATTACTGCTTTCGAAGCGATATACAAAAGAATGGAGTTTATTAAAAAGACGATTTTGAGAGAATAAATGCCAAACCACTTTAGATAAGCGCAGTTAGTATCAGGAGAAATATGCAATCCAGCTACTGGATAAGCATATTTCTCCAAGCTCTTAAATAAATTGACCATCCTGTCCTAAGAAAGCGACAATCAGATACTCATACATGCAGCTCCACAAAATTAAAATAAGGTATTTCCTGTTGCAGCACGAGTCTTTCCAAGATGGCGGAAAGCAGCATCCGTACATTCTCGACCTCTGGAGGTACGCATTAAATATCCTTCTTGAATTAAAAAGGGTTCATATACCTCTTCAATAGTACCTTCGTCCTCTCCAACTGCCGTAGCAATGGTTTTTAGACCTACAGGACCTCCTTTAAACTTATCGATTATCGTGCTCAAAATCCGATTATCCATTTCATCCAAGCCGTGTGTATCTACATTTAAAGCATTTAAGGCATATTTAGCAATTTCACTATCTATGGTTCCATTACCTTTAATTTGGGCGAAATCACGCGTCCGGCGTAATAACGCGTTGGCAATACGTGGGGTTCCGCGACTTCTTCTCGCAATTTCAAATGCTCCCTCTTCGGAAATTGGGGTATCTAAAATCGTCGCTGAACGAAGCACAATAGTGGTTAATAATTTCGAGTCATAGTATTGAAGACGTGAATTTATGCCAAAACGAGCACGTAAAGGCGCGGTCAATAAACCCGAACGGGTCGTCGCTCCGACTAAGGTAAACGGATTTAAAGAAATCTGTACAGAACGCGCATTAGGGCCCGACTCCAACATAATATCAATCTTAAAATCTTCCATAGCAGAGTATAAATACTCTTCTACCAATGGACTTAGACGGTGTATTTCATCTATAAATAAAATATCTCCTTCTTCTAAAGAAGTTAATAAACCTGCGAGGTCACCGGGTTTATCTAATACAGGGCCAGAGGTGACTTTAATCCCCACCCCCATTTCATTAGCAATAATATAAGAAAGTGTCGTCTTTCCTAATCCTGGAGGACCATGCAATAAAACATGATCTAAAGCCTCTCCTCTTAATTTGGCTGCTTGCGTGAAGATATGAAGATTTTCAAGAATCTTTTCCTGCCCCGTAAAATCTTCAAAAGCCTGTGGTCTAAGCACACGCTCTAAGTCACGCTCCACATGACTCATACGCTCTGCACTGGGATCTAAGTTTTCATTCATTATCTTCCGTTCTTGATCAAGCTACTATTTATATTTTTTAAACCAGGAAGCGACTTTTAATTGGATCACACCAAAAAAGGCTTCCTGAAATATCTTGGTACTCATTTTTGAGGTTCCCTCTGTACGATCAGTAAAAATAATTGGCACTTCCTGCACATTAAAACCAAATTTTATCGCTGTAAATTTCATTTCTATCTGAAAGGCATAGCCGACAAATTTAATCTTGTCTAGGGGAATACGAGAAAGCACCACCCGACGGAAACATACAAATCCCGCCGTAGCATCCTGAATATTAATCCCTGTAATAAGACGTACATATACCGAAGCAAAATAAGACATTAATACCCTACTCATCGGCCAGTTAACCACATTTACTCCTTTGACATAACGTGATCCTATAGCCATATCCGCCCCTTTTATGCAGGCTTCACGCAGACGAATTAAATCCTCGGGATTATGACTAAAGTCGGCATCCATCTCAAAGATAAAGTCATATCCCCGAGCTAACGCCCATTTAAAACCATGAATATAAGCGGTTCCTAAACCTAACTTTCCAGATCGTTCTTCGATAAATAAATCACCCTCAAAATCATATTGCTGAAGACGTTTTACAATATCTGCCGTTCCATCTGGAGAACCATCATCTACAATTAAAATATGAAATGGAATGGAAAGAGAAAATACCTTCCGAATAATCTTTTCGATATTTTCCTTCTCGTTATATGTAGGAATTATAACTAAGCTGTCTGACACTTTTTTATTATTAATTAATCGTAAAGGTAATAATTATCTACTGAACTCTAAAGCCAGTTATTGCTTTAACCTTATTTAACATCCCCCATTAATCGTTTCACTAAAGGATAGATTAAAATAATAATAACCCCTGAAACGACAGAGATAATTCCTAAAAAATAATATCCATCGGTATAGGCCATTAATTTCGTCATTAAGGTATCCGTATCTTTGGGTTCAGAGATATAAGCACCAATACGTCCGGCAACATACTGCCCGTATGCCGAGGCTAAAAACCATAATCCCATCATCATCCCTGCTAAGTGGCGTGGAGAGAGT
>DAIQRP010000084.1:0-12002 GCA_036786125.1 Sphingobacterium sp. | reverse complement strand
ACATATAAAGGTTCATTATTATTAATGGTACTATAACCCCGAATTTTAATTTGAGGAGTTGAGCCTGGAGCGCCATCATTTACAATTTGAACCCCTGTTGCTCGTCCTTGTAATGCTTCTACAGCACTTGCTGCGGGCTGACTTTTTAGTTGGTCAGTATTAACCACAGCTACGGCTCCTGTAAGATCCTTTTTCCGCTGCGTGCTATACCCGGTCACAATAACCTCATCTAAAGCATCACTATCATCCACCAGTTGAATGTTTAAGATTGTTGTAGCGGAGCTTACAGTAACTTTTTGGGCTGCAAAGCCGACATAAGTAATCTCTAAGACATCATGAATAGAAGCATTAATTTGAAAATTTCCAGCATCGTCAGAAGAAGTAGCGACCGATTTCCCTTGCACTTTAATCGTAGCTCCAGCAATGGATTCTCCCGTACTGGCATTGGTAATTTTACCGCGTATGGCTTGCTGAAAGACCGTTAGATTTTTGCTGTAAACTTTAGTTTCCTCGAATTTTGTAAGTGGATTTCCCAAAGTCTGATGACTGATGAGGAGAAGGGCCGTAGAAACCCAAATCGAATGTTTTATTGACGATTTATGATCAATAAAATCTTCGTTAAAAAACTGTAATAGTTTTCTCATAACATAAATAGATTTATTGTAATTGATTACATGAAAATGAATAGGGGTTTCTATTAATTTTCATTAGTTTATTGGTTAATGATAAATATACGCAATCGTTTTAGTTAAGCTAATTTTTGCATATTATTCAATTGAAAAATTATCTAACTAACTGAATATCAATTAGAAAATTATTTATTTATTGTAATAATACAGTTACAGTACAATAAATAAAATAAAAAGAGCCTAAAAAAGCCCCTATATTATATAGGGGCTGGAAGTTTAAATTTAATACCCTGGATTTTGTATATAATTTGGATTTCCCATTTGGTTTAGAGGGATTGGAAATAGTAAAACTCGCATATCTGAAGGTGGCTTCTCCTGCCATGCATCCAGGTATTTTCCAAATCGGATAAGATCCGTTCTACGATGAGATTCCCAAAAAAACTCACGCCCGAGTTCGTCCAACATGAGGTCCAAACTAAGGGTGGAAAAGGGGGAAGCTCCTCTTTTTTGACGAAGGCTATTGACTACGGATAAAGCTTCCTCTGCACGACCCAAACGCAGTAAGGCCTCCGCTTTCATCAATAATACATCGGCATATCGAAAGATGACCCAATCGTTTTGAGGATTTCCTGAAGAGAGGTTCGCATAGTCCACTACATATTTCATCACCCGAATACCCGTCAGCTCCAGGTTATTGCCCCTTTCGATAATATGAACCTCTGGAGTAAAGGCTAGCGCATTGCCACGGCGGTCAAGCAGCGCCACACCTGCAGCATTATACTGTTGCCCAACTAAAAAACCCATAGGAACTCCGGATAGATTTGTCATTCCAGGATATGGACCTCCACGACGTTGATCTGTACTTTCAAACTTATCATAGAAATTCGATAAGGTGGCGAATCCATTCCATCCCGAAGGATTCATATTATAATGTGAGGTTACATTCCACATGGAGCCTAAATCTCCTGCATCTGCCCCTCCTGTATTGGCCGACAGAAATATATTTTCTAAGGATAGGCGATTGGTCGTCGTGAAATTATCAAAATAATTATCGGCCAACTGATATTTTCCAGAATTAATAATATCATCTGCCAAACTAAGGACTTCGGTTAAATCCGCCTCATCAAAAGTCGGCAGCTGACGGTTTAAGAACATCCCTTTATTTAGATATAATTTCATCAGTAGGACTTTTGCCGCTGCCTTATTCGCTAGGATATTAGAGTTGTCAGGAAGATTCGCATCGATAGCAGTTAATTCAGAACGGAGGTAATCTATCTGTTCTGCAGCTTGTCGAACCTGAGCATATCCTGTCACCTCTTCCCCAGGTTCACGGTATGGTACCTGCCCCCATCCATCTAAAATGGTATACTGTGCTAACGCACGCAAAAATCTAGCCTCCGCCTCCTGTCCTGCTGTAGGTTCAAATTGAAGTAGATCTGTAGCGGCATAACTCACGCCATTTAAATCTCTAAATACATTGTGCACACGTACATGATCCGTCTGCCAACGGTGTAAAAATAAAGCTCTCCATTCCCCATTATCATCCCAGTCGCCACCGCGTGTTGGTGTAATAGTTTCATCTGTAGTCGCCTGCTGTAAAGCCCACCAACCGAAGGGACCTTGATAAGGACTTCGTAATGAAACATAAGCTCCCGCCAATAAGGACTCCACATTGGAGGCACCTAAAGAGGCACCACTTGTCTGTCCATGTAGATTTTCTTCTAACTTCGTACAGCCCCCAAATGCCAAACTAAGTATTAGTATATTTCTTATCACAGTTTTCATATTGTTCAGATTTAAAGGGTGAAATTAATGCCAAAATTAAAGGTGCGTACAGGTGGATATCCGATATAATCAATCCCTGCAGAAGGGACATTAGAAATACTTTTTTGAGTATTGACCTCGGGATCAAAGCCCTTGTATTTGGTGAATAACAATAAGTTCGTACCGTTTATAAATAGATTTAAGTTTTTTAAGGTTCCCCCTACATCTCCTACTTGATATCCAATTGTAGCATTAGCCAGTTTTAAATAACTCCCATTTTCAATAAATCTGGAAGAAGCCGCTATCGGATTAGATAGAGATTCCTGTATAGGTCCTCCAATTAAATCCTTGGCTATATTTCTAGTCCCTAAATTTGTAATAGGGATTACAGAATTCGCTGTATTATTATATAAATCCCTACCGAATAGCCCATTGAAATTTAATGTGGCGGACCATTTTTTAAAACGCAGGTCCGTGCTTATCCCTACTAAAGCTCTTGGATTTGGGTCTCCTAAATAAAAAAAGGTAAATCCATCATCCGTATATTGAGAAAATCCTTCTGCATCTAAACCTATATACTCTCTTGTCATCATCGCAAACATGGGAAATCCAGCTTGTATGATTTCTAAAGTCGCTCCAGTCATTCCCTGCCCACTTAGAGCGCCCGTAATAATGGTACCTATTAAGTTTTTAACATTATTTTTTAGGAAGGTAACATTCCCGCCCAAGTTCCACGCAAGTTGATCGCGCTCAATCAGTTTTCCATTGAAGCTTAATTCGACGCCTTTATTTTCAATCTGTCCATCTAAATTCATCCATACTGTAGCTGCTCCAGGAGCAATGGGATAACTGGGAATCACAGGATATAACAAATCGCTGGTTTTCTTTTGAAAATAATCTATCGTACCCCATAATCTACCGCCTAAAAAACCGAAATCTAAACCGACATTAATCTGCTCATCGGACTGCCATTTTAAATCCAAATTTCTATTATTAATCGGAGATTGACGCCCTTCATTATCTAAGGAGTATCGGTTTACCGCTGCTCCGGAAGGGAATTCCTGATTCCCCGTCTTTCCCCATCCGGCGCGTAATTTCAGTTCTGAAAGCCAGTGTAGCGGTGTCAAGAAATCTTCATTTCGGATATTCCATGCAGCAGAAAAGGATGGAAAATTTCCATATTCATTATTTTCCCCAAATTTCGTGGAACCATCTCTACGTATGGTGGCGGTTAGTAGATATTTATTCTGATAATTTAAAATCCCCCTAAAGAAATAGGATTGTAATTCCGTGGTCGGGTCATAGTAGGAATTTATGGTTCTACTGCCTATGGAACCTGCTTGAAGCGCATCGGTATAGTCGACATCAATATCTCCATAATTACGTCCAGAAAAGCTCATGCCCTTATTTATAA
Source organism: Sphingobacterium sp. (assembly GCA_036786125.1). Taxonomy (GTDB): domain Bacteria; phylum Bacteroidota; class Bacteroidia; order Sphingobacteriales; family Sphingobacteriaceae; genus Sphingobacterium. The sequence continues at coordinate 8,195 of DAIQRP010000084.1, read as the reverse complement.
AATTCATATACTCATAGCCTAGAACAGCATTTAGATTTAAATCGCTAGCCAGTTCCTTATTCAATGTTAAGGTATGGGTCAGCTGTGACGTGATTAACTCATTATTAATATATCCAGCATATCCCCCACGAATTCCGGAATCTTCATCAGCTTCAATTCCTTGTATATTAATCCAGCTACGTGTAGAAGCACGACGTATACCTGTATTATAATTCACACTGGCTAAAAATCGATATTCCAACCAGTCGGTCAACTTATAATAGGGAGATATATTTGCCATAATCGTAGACAGTTTAACGCGATCGTCATACGCTTCAACCATAGCTAAAGGGTTCACAATGGTACTGCCTTTAATCACATTTAAGCTACCATCTTCCAATCGTAAGGCTTGTGTAGGATTCCAATTTAATGCTTGTCCGATGACGGAACCTTGAAAGCCGGCATCCGTGGTAATAGGCGCAATTCTTTCTTGCGTTTGACTTGCAATTAAGCCGACATCCAAACCCAACTTTTTGCTAGAAAGCATTTTAAAATTACCATTGAACGATCCGACAAACTTCTTAAATCCCGAATTTTTAATAATACCGTCTTGGTTTTGATAGCCTAAAGAGGTTCTAAATTTAGAATCTTCCGCTCCTCCTGCTAGCGACAGGTTATAATTTTGATTTATTGCTGTACGTAGAATTTCATCTAATGCATCAACATCATCTCCAAAATCCCCCGTAGTTAAGCCATAATCATTTAATGCAGCACGATATTCATCTCCATTTAGCAGTTCTATTTTGCGCATCAAAGATCCCAGTCCAGTACTTGCATTGACATCCACCTGTAGGCCTCCTGCCTGCCCTCTTTTGGTTGTAATAAGAACCACTCCATAGGCTGCTCGTGAACCATAAATCGCTGTCGCAGAAGCATCTTTTAGAATTTCAATTTCTGCTATATCATTGGGATTTAAAAAGGTTAAAGGATTTCCTGAAGGGCTGGTACCTAAGCCTCCACTTTCACTCGGCCTAGCTGTCCTGCCATCTAAGGCTACACCATCCACAATATATAAAGGCTGTCCTGACCCTGTAACTGCTGAAGAACCACGAATCTGTACCGTGGTTCCCCCTCCAGGCTGCCCACTATTGTTAATCATCTGAACTCCAGAAGCCTTACCTTGAATTAATTGGTCGGGAGAGGTAAATGGGCCTTGATTAAAATCTTCGGAGCTTATCTTAGACACGGCGCCCGTCAGGTCTTTTTTTCTGACTCCAGCATAGCCAACAATTGTCACTTCCCCCAGACTCTCCCCGCTATCTTCGAGATAGATATCATGGGTGAAATCTGCGCTTCGGATATTTAGAGGTTCGATATATTTGAGATATCCAATATAAGTTACCTCTATGGTATACTGCCCCATAGGCACTGCTGTAAAAAGATACTGCCCATTCTGATCGGAACTTGTAGCCCGATTCAGTTCGACTATCCGAATGGATGCTCCAGTTAATACTTCTTGATTTGAGCCATAGATACGTCCATTAATTTTCCCTTCTTGAGCGTAGACTGGTAGGCACAAAATACTGAGGAAAAGCCATAGTAAGCTAACTACACTTTTCCTTACGGTAGGTTTCAAAATACTCATATTTAGTTGTTTTGGTTTATATGGAGTTACGAATTAGGTCCGTAACCTATTGTATTGGTTTTGGTATCTTTGCCATTATATGATAGCATAAAACTCAACTTCTTAAAAATTTCACTATACTTAAATAAATAATTTTTAAAATTACTTTTTTTATTTAAAATTAATAAAACATCAGTTAGATTTTTTTATTTTTATAGAGGTATATCTATGATTTTAAGCTAATTTTGTGCTTCATGAGTGAACATCCTATTATCATTATTGGAGCGGGCCCTGCCTGCTTAATGGCAGCTCAAAAGCTTGCTGAAGCAGGTTTTAAAGTCGAAGTTTATGAACAGAATAAAGCGGCGGCACGTAAGTTTTTAGTGGCTGGACATGGAGGTTTCAACCTCACACATGCAGAAGATATATCTAGTTTTATAGAAAAATATAATCGCCCTCAAATCCAGGAGATTGTCCAATTCTTTGATAATAAACAGACGATAGCTTGGCTTCAGGATTTAGATATAGATACATATATCGGAAGCTCCGGGAAAATATTTCCGGCCAAACATATTAAACCTATTCAAGTTCTTCAGGCTTGGTTAAAAAGGTTGGAGAAATTAGGCGTTCAAATATTTTACAATCAAAAATTTACAGACTTTACAGATACAGAAGTTATAATTAATCAAAGGAGAAAACCATATTCCCGATTAATCTTAGGATTAGGAGGAGGCTCCTGGGCAAAGACAGGGTCAGATGCTTCCTGGGTCGATATCTTTAAAGGAAAAGGAATACGAGTTATTCCCTTAGCGGCAGCGAACTCCGGCTATAATACCTGCAGTAATTATTCGGAGTTGGAAGGACAGTATTTGAAAAATATTCGGGTACACTTTAAAAATATCTCCCGACAAGGAGAAATTGTATTCTCTTCCTATGGGATTGAAGGGGCTCCCTTATATTATATGAACCGATATACTAGACAAGAAGACTTCCCTTTGGAAATAAGCTTAGATTTAAAACCACATATTTCCATATCAGAAATCATATCCATGCTTCAACAAGGGAAGCCGATTACGGAGATTTTGAAAAACAAGTTGAAATTATCTTCCGTAGCATTACATTTAATTAAAAGGCTAGAAAAACAAGTATTCACTGACCCTATTCAATTAGCGCATCACATTAAAGCTTTTCCCATTCTTGTTGAAAGTTTCCGTCCTATTGATGAAGTGATATCTACCGCAGGAGGGCTAAGTTTTGAAAGTCTGAATGCTCAATTAGCCTTACATGCCTTTCCCCAAGTATATGCTATTGGAGAAATGTTAGATTGGGAAGCCCCTACCGGAGGGTATTTACTGCAGGCCTGCTTTAGTACTGGTGCCTGGGTAGCTCATCATATTTCAAAATCCTAAATTTCCGTTTCCAATACAATATGTTGAAATTCTGTAACGGGATATTTGGATTCAATCATATCGATAAGTAAGCCTGTCGCCACCTGCCCAATTTGAAAAGCCGGTTGGCGTACCGCTTTGATAGCAGGGGAAAATAAGTCCACCACCTCAGAATTCGTAAATCCAGCAATGTCCAGAGCTGGAACCCCTAAACGGTTGATTGCTAACATAAAGCCTGTTGTTAATCGGTCTGAAGCAATAAATACGGCTTCAGCTTGCGCACTTACCAATTCTTCCGCTGCCAGATCTAGCTCCTCAGTTAACATACCTCCTTTTTCACAGAATTTCAATAGTTGAGGATCAAATTCTAAGTGATGCTTTTCCAATGCCGCTTGATATCCTTCCAGCCTTTCTTTACTTATAGATAGGGAGGCTGTATTCGTAATATGGGCAATGCGTGTATATCCCTTTTGAATTAAATACTCTGTGGCATCGAAGGCTCCTTGAAAATTATTGACCGTTACTTTATGGGTCTCAAAATGTTCCGGCACGCGATCAAAAAACACTATAGGTAAACCCATTTTATATAGATCCGCTAAATAACTAGGGTCATTTGTTTCCGAAGATAAGGCGACTAGAAGTCCATCAATAGAGCGGGAAGCTAGGTATTCGGCATTAATACGTTCTTGCTGATAGGACTCATGGCTCTGCGTAATAATCACCTGATACTTTCGCTTATGGGCGACAGATTCCACTCCATTGATAACCTGAGAAAAGAATGTATTGGCAATTTCACTTACGATAATACCTATCGAATAACTTTTTCTTTCCTTCAGACTCTGTGCAATAGGGTTCGCCTGATAGTTTATCTTTTTGGCATAGGCAATAACTAAATCTTTTGTTTCCTGCTTTATTTCATAGCTATCCCGTAATGCTCGGGATACTGTGGAAGTGGACAGACCTAGCGCTAAGGCAATATCTTTTATCGTGGAAGGCTTGAATTTCATAGTTATAATTGTTCAACAAAATACCAAAAGTTAGGCAACATTCCCAATAATGTATGTTTAATTTATTATCGACAACGTTGTCGGGAACGATTGCACAGTTTTTTTTGGTAAAATCCAGTTTTATACCTCTTTAGTTTTGTAAACTTGCTACCTAAATAACCAATTATAACATCGATTAAAAGTATATCCTTTATAGATTTTCCTCATATCTGTAGTTTATATTTTTGATTTTCAAATGAACCAATATGGGCAGAATTTTAATTTTTCTTAGCCTTTTATCCCTATCTGTTGGAATGGCTGTTGCGCAGACCAGAACAGTCACAGGAATAATCAAGGACTCCGCCAATGGACAGCCTTTATTAGGCGTATCCATTCTTATTCAAGGCTCAAAAAATGGGGCTAGCTCCAATCAGTCTGGCTCCTACCGGATTCAGGTGCCCAGTCAAGGGGCTACTTTAGTAGTTTCTTATATGGGCTATGAAACAAAAACCGTTCAGGTACATCAGGAAAGCCAATTAGATATTGAGATATCGCCCGTTTCTAATTCTTTAGAAGAAGTGCAGGTTAATATTGGATATGGTACAGTACGTCAGAAAGACTTGACTGGAGCGGTAGGTTCTGTCGGGGCCGATGTCATTGCAGCAGCCCCAGTATCCTCGGCTTTGGAGGCGATTACAGGTCGTATTGCTGGTGTACAAATTGCAAGTACGGAAGGCTCCCCCGATGCCGAGATGAAAATCCGCGTACGTGGAGGGGGTTCTATTACGGGCGATAATAATCCGCTCTATATTGTAGATGGATTTCCAGTTTCTTCCATTGCCGATATTGCTCCTTCGGATATTGAATCCATCAACGTATTAAAAGATGCATCTTCCGCTGCAATCTATGGATCTCGGGGAGCCAATGGAGTAATTATTGTCACTACAAAATCTGCTAAGTCGGGAAAGGTAAGCCTAAATTACTCTGCCTTTGGGGGCATTCGAAATTTAGCCGATCGCCTGGATGTACTCGAACCATTAGATTATGCCAAATTCCAATATGAGTTATCTTTACTGACCCGCAAACCCGAAAATTACACGAAGTATTTTGGGAATTATCAAGATATAGATTTATATGCGCATGTCCCTGGAAATGATTGGCAGGATTTAGTCTTTGGACGTACTGGAAATACCTTTAATCAAACCATAAGCCTGTCCGGAGGTTCGGATAAAACGAAATATTCGGTCAGCCATAATTATGTGAAGGATAAAGCCATCATGCAGCTTTCCGGCTTCCATAGAAATAATATCAATTTCAAATTAAATCATAAACCCCATCGTAAGATCAGTTTGGATTTCGGATTACGGTATTCCGATACCCAAATTAATGGAGGTGGTGCTAATGAGCAGAAAGAAATTTCTTCTACCGACTCCCGATTGAAATTTGCGATGATCTACCCTACAATTCCAATTTCAGGATTAACCAATACCGATGAAACAGATGATGAGTTTAGTCTTTATAATCCATTGGAATCGATTTCCGATAACGACCAACTTCAAAAGCGGAAGACCTTTAATTTAAATGCTGCAGCATCCTGGGAGATAGTAGATAATTTAAGGTTTAAGACAGAATTTAGCTTAGACGACAGCCGCTTGTTTAACGAGCGCTTTTATGGACAGACCACCTATTATGTCAGAAATGTACCCGCTGCTGCAAATCAAAATATGCCAGCATTAATCTTTGGAAAGACCTATACTCAAGGAAAACGGAGTACGAATACGTTAAACTATGATTTTGTCGATCTTTTGCCTAAAGATCACTCCTTAAGTCTATTGGGCGGTATAGAATATTTACATAATACTTCAGAGTCGCATACTTCCACATTACATGGCTTTCCAAGCTCCTTTACCTTTGAAGATACGCGCAAATTATCCGCACAGGGGAAAGCGAATGCTATTGAAAATTTCCTCTACCCGGATTATAACCTCCTCTCCTTCTTCGGACGGGCGAATTACGATTATAAATCCAAATAGTTGCTTTCAGCGACCTTCCGTGCAGACGGATCCTCAAAATATAGCCAAGAAAACTATTGGGGATATTTTCCATCTATGGCCGCAGCATGGCGTATTTCGGCAGAAGATTTTATGGAAAGTAGCAGTTCTTGGCTAAATGATTTAAAGTTACGTGCTTCCTATGGGGCTGCTGGAAATGACAATATCCCCAGTGGACAGCTTGTACAAAATTTAGAAGTGAAGCCAACGACCTGGGTCAATGGTTTCGATAGCTATTGGGCGGCATCTAAAATTATGGCCAATCCTAATTTAAAATGGGAAACCACCATCTCCCGGAATTTAGGTTTGGATTTTTCGCTATTTAATGGACGCCTTTTAGGTACTATAGATGCCTACCTCAATACGACCCAAGATCTATTGATCCTTTTTCCGGTTACTGGGACGGGCTATGATTTCCAATATAGAAATATGGGAGAAACCCAAAATAAAGGATTGGAATTCTCATTAAACTGGCAGGCAGTGAGGTCGACAAATTTTGATTTAAATATGTCCGCGAATATCTCTTTTAATAGAAATAAAGTTAACTCCTTAGGAGATATGGATAATTTTACGGCAGAGTCTGCTTGGGCTAATACGGAAATCGGTCCAGATTTTATGGTTTCTACAGGACAATCTGTAGGACGGATGTATGGCTATAAAAATGCCGGCAGATATGAGGTTTCTGATTTTTCAGGTTATGATGCAACTTCGGGAAAATGGTTGCTTAAGGACGGCGTTGCCGATGCCAGTTCTGTGGTCGGAGCTATCCGTCCGGGGACAATGAAATTAATGGATTTAAATGGCGATCATATCGTTAATATCTCCGACCGAGGGATTATTGGAAATGCCAATCCATTACATTCTGGAGGATTTAACCTGTCGGGAAGAATCTATAGTTTCGATTTTAACGCCATGTTCAACTGGACCTTTGGAAATGATATTTATAATGCCAATAAAATCGAGTATACCAGTACCTCAAAATTCAGCTACCGCAATTTAATCAGTACCATGGCTGAAGGAGAAAGATGGAATAACCTGCTTCCTGACGGAACTTTATCTAATGATCCTGCACAGCTCGAAGAAATGAATAAAGATACCAAATTATGGTCTCCTTATATGAGCCGCTTTGTCTTCTCAGACTGGGCGGTGGAAGACGGCTCTTTCCTACGATTAAGTACACTAACCCTAGGATATACTCTTCCTAAAACTTTAACAGAACGCGTAAAAATTAAAAATTTAAGAATTTACGGCTCGGCCTATAATGTATTCACTTGGACGAATTATACTGGTTTTGACCCTGAAGTATCTACCCGTCGTCGGACTAATTTAACTCCTGGGGTAGATTATTCAGCTTATCCGAAGTCTAGATTATTTGTGATGGGTGTTAATTTAAACTTTTAACTCATGAAAAACATAGCATATAAAATTTCAGCTTTGGCCTTAATATTAAGTCTGAGCTCAGGCTGTAATAAAATACTCGATGCTCCTGCGAAATCAGCCTTAGATGAGTCGGTTATCTTTTCTAGCCCTGCTCTTGCCGAAGGTGCAATTGCCGGAATTATTCAATCTTTCGGTGAAACGAACTCCTACCGAGGTCGATATCTCGTGTATTATGGAATTAATACCGATGTGGAAGTCCATAATTCCTTAAAAAATTCAAATGACGAAAAATCGCTACTGTCGAACTATAAGACTAATGTGAATAATTCGCAGATGAATACCGATAATAATGCATGGGCTAAATTCTATGAAGGTATAGAGCGCGCGAATATTGCTATTCGAGGGTTGCGTAACTATGGTCATATCGCGTCGAATAAGGAGCTCGCACATATTTTAGGAGAGGTATTAACCTTAAGAGCTGTTCTATATAATGATCTTTTAAAAGCTTGGGGGGATGTCCCCGCACGTTTCGAACCGATTACTTCCAGCACGCTCTATATCGAGAAAGCCGATCGGGATATTATCTACAAGCAATTATTAGCCGATTTAGAGGAAGCCTCCAATTATTTGGCTTGGCCCAACCAATCCGCATCGACCAGAAGCGTGGAGCGGGTGAATAAAGCGTTTGCAAAAGGTCTTCGTGCGCGCTTAGCTCTCGCTGCCGGCGGATATGCACAACGTGCTGACGGTACCATTAGAAAAAGTAATGACCCCGAATTGGCATCTG
>DAIQRP010000083.1:4316-12017 GCA_036786125.1 Sphingobacterium sp. | reverse complement strand
TTGCTTTTTTATTCTTAACATCCTTGCGATGTTAAACCCTTCGTTTCCGTTGGGATTGCAAAGGTAGGAATCTTTTTTAAACTTCCAAACTTTATTTGAAAAAAGTTTGATTGGGTTATTTAAAGATTGTTTTTCAAACATATCAGAAAGAAATACCTACGCACTAAATTCTCTCTCTTTCTACTTTTCTGATATGCCGTTCCTCCCTTGCGGAGTGGTGCAAAGATAGGATGTTTTTATCTTACGATGCAAGTAGTTTTTAGATATTTGTTGTAAGTCGCTATAAACTTGAGGAATAAAAATGCGAATAGGAAGAATTGGGCTGGTTTTGGAAGGTTTTGGAAGGTTTTGACTGCGGCTTGACTTGGTTTTGATTGGGCTTGGATGGGTTTCTGCTAAGTTTGATTAGGCTATGAATAGGCTTGAATAAGGTTCGGTAAGGTTTTTTAGATGGGAATTGATTTGGGCTTGGCTGGGGTTCGGCTAGCTTTGGACTCGTAGAGGCATAGTTCTCTAAAATTCCGAGTCCATAAAAAAAGCTCCTCACCGAAGTGAAGAGCTTTTTAAAAGTATCTTCTCCTTATTTTTTAAAGACCCAGTATTTCTGCAGCGTATAATTAAAACCTAGGGAAACGATAATTTCCACAATCAAGCGGGTTATTTTATAATCCATCTGCAAGATATCTGATAATAGTGGAGTACCTTCTGATTTCAGGAAGATAGAACCGATTACCACGATGACAAACTTCCATAATTGATTTCCAACTGGCGTATCATCTTTTTTAAAAGTCCAGAATCTATTAATGGAAAAATTAACAACTGCTCCTATAGCTCCAGAAATACGAATGGCATTTTTAACATCGAAACCTAGAATCTCTTTACACAAGAGCATAATTCCATAATCAACAATACCTCCAATAAAGGCGGAGAGTTGAGCTTTTAAAAAGGGAATCAACTGTGCTTTCATATAGGATACTATAGCGATGTATTATTATTTTCGCGTTCTGCTTTTGCTTTCTCTTCTTTTTCCGCTTTATCCCGGGCATCCCCAAATTCCAATAACTTATTGGTATCTTTCATATTAATAATAAATAGAATAATACAGATAACAATAACCAAATAGTTAATTAAAGAAGGATAAATAACCTCAGCGACGAAAATCAAAGATATAATAACGCGGATTTCTGTAGGACCTACCAAACCGGCATCGATGCTATATTTATCGGTAATTTTATAACGCAACTGCGATATAATCATCGCCCATCCATAAAGCACCACAAAAATATAAGCAAAGATTTCAAAGTAGCCATCACAATACACCAAATATCCGGCACCAATTAATACCGTGGATACCCAGTCCATAATAATATCTAAGGAGAAACCATACCATTTTCTCGGTGTATTTCTATAGTAAGCAATACGACCATCTAAAGAATCACCGAACCAATTAATGGCAAATCCTAAAATACCCAGTAAGAGATACGGAACGGCAATATATTTTGCTAAAATAAAGGATACAAAAATCAATACAGAGCCTAGCGTACCTATAGTTGTAAGACCATTCGAAGTAATAAACCTCGGAACTTTAGGAACTAAGTATGTAATTAATCTTTGCTCAGGATCGCTTAGAATATTCGTTCTTTGCCTATCCTGAAATAATTTTTTATTTATTTTTTCTCCACCCATTATTAAGCTTTTATAACCATTTATTTTCTTTATACCAGTTAAGTGTTTTCTTTAGTCCTGAGTCTAAATCAAATTTAGGTTCAAATTTTAAGTTTTCCTTAGCTTTTTGAATATTACAACCCCAATTTTCTGCCGTCAATTCATTTAATCTTTCGGGATATAACACCGGAATAGTTGAAGAATTGCGATAGGCAAATTCAAAACCTTTAGCGATTGCTTTCACCAATCCTAAAGGAAGGTGCAAACGAATCATTTTTTTATGCAGTACAGATTTAAATATATTCGCCATTTCATATCGAGAATAGACCTGCCCATCGGTAATATTGTAAGTCTGCAAGCCTCCTTGATCATAGATACAGGCATTTAAAATCACCTGTGCTAAATCTTCTACATAGATAAAACTTAATTTCTGAGGTTTTCTGCCAATATAAGCATCTAATCCTCCATTTAATGTTTTAAATAATACATATAAATCCTTTTCCCGAGGGCCGTATACTGCTGTAGGACGGATGACGGTAATCGGGAAATCGGAAAACTCCTGAAGTGCGAGTTCCACTTTTCGTTTACTTCGACCGTATGCCGTTACTGGACGATAAGGGGAACTTTCATCTATATTTTTTTCATCCAGATAGGCAATTGGACCGATGGCGGCTAGGCTCCCTACGAAAACAAATCTTTTCAAGGAAATGTTTGCAGAAAATGCTGCTCGTACTAAATTTAATGTATAGCCTACATTCACACGCTCTAAATCTGCATCCGACTTAGCACGAGTTAATGCCGCAGCATGCACGATATAATCGTATTGATTTTCCAATAAAAGATCGCGTAATTCATCTGGCGAGTCAAAATTAGGGTAGACAAATTGATCTACATAATCTTGAATATCTTGAATATTGCTCGATTTACGAACAGCAGCGTGGACTTCAAACTGGTGCAACTGTGCTAAATGGGTTAAATGAAAACCGACAAAGCCACTTGCTCCAGTTATTAAGATTTTTGGTTTCATAGTGCTTTTTGATATAAACGGTATCTTTTGTATAAATCTCCGTTTATCTGCTCAATAGCATGATTCATCATATAATTACTGTCTAACATCCAGGAACATTCTGCTCCATGTATATTAGTACCATGTGAATTTTTTATAATTCGACCATAAAGACAAGCTTCAATACCTAACTTTCTATAGGAATCTAATACTCCTAACATAAGGACACGTAATAGATTGATTTTCTTCATTCCAAAAAGCAACTTGAAAATTCCTGTAGGTAATAATCTCCCTTTACGGATTTTTATTAAAATCTGGTTGATATCTGGTACTCCTAACGCAAATCCAATGACTTTATTGTCTTTTTCAGCTAGAATAGCAAATCTAGGATCGACAATCATCTTTAAATCCTTAGCAGCATAATTAAACTCATCTTCAGTCATAGGCACAAAACCTAAGTTCTTATCCCAAGCTTTATTATATACCTCACGGATTTTTTCCGCCTCGTTTTTAAAGTCTTTCAGATTAATTTGACGTAAGACAATCCCCGAACGTTTCAATCGCTCTTCCAAACGTTCTAATAATAAAACTGAACGTTGGTTGGCTGTATTCTCACGGACCATATAGGCACGAAGATCAATCTTATGGCTAAACCCTGCTCCAGAAATCAATTCCATATAATATGGAAAATTATAAGGCATCATCGCCACAGGAGGCAGATCAAAACCATCGATTAAAAGACCACAACTATCATTTGTCGTCAGGTTAATTGGACCTACGATGGTATTCCCTCCTTTTGATTTCACCCATGCTTCCGCCGTTTTCAACAGTTCTGTCGCAACTTCCTGATCATGAATAACATCAAAAAAGCCAAACTGACCTTCACTAACCTGATTAAAATTATTGTGATTTGTATTCCAAATTGCGGCAATACGTCCCACAACCTTATCGTCTTTATAGGCTAAAAAAAGTTGGGCAGAGGAATGTTTATAAAAAGGATGTTTTCCAGGAGTTAATAAATCCTGCTGAGCTAAAAAAAGCTCCGGAACATAATTTGGATTTTCCGCATACAGTTCATGCGGAAAATCGATAAATAAAGTTCTTTGTTTTTTAGTTTCTACTGGAATGATCGTGACCATCGCTTATGAGCTTAATGTTTCCACCTCTGCTTCTTTAAAAGCTTTTACCATTTTCTCCACAGCTTCATCAATCTGTTCGAATGTATGTGTTGCCATAAGTGAAAAACGGATTAAGGACTCCTCTGCAGGAACTGCTGGAGAAACTACTGGATTTACGAAAACACCATCATCTTGAAGAGTTTTAGTCACCCAAAATGTCTTTTCGTTATTCCGAATAAATATAGGTAAGATTGGACTTTCAGTAGCTCCTAAATCGAAACCTGACTCCAATAATAAATTCTTAGCATAATGTGTATTCGCCCATAGACGTTCCATATGCTCTGGCTCCGTTTGCATAATTTCTAATGCTTTTAAGGTGGAAGCCACAGACGCTGGAGTCATCGATGCGGAGAACATTAATGAACGCGCTTTATGTTTTAAGTAATCAATAGTATCTTCATCTGCAGCAATAAAACCACCTAATGAAGCTAAAGACTTACTAAATGTACCCATAATTAAGTCTACATTTTCAGTCAGACCGAAATGGCTTGCAGTACCGGCACCATGATCCCCAATAACTCCTAAAGAGTGTGCATCATCAACCATAACTACAGCATCAAATTCATCCGCTACTTTAACCATCTCTGGAAGATTAACGATGTCCCCTTCCATACTGAAGATACCATCGGTAGCAATTAATTTCATACTCTCTTCCGGAAGACGTGATAATTTAGCACGCAGATCATTCATATCATTATGGGCATATTTAATCACTTTAGAAAATGATAAACGGCTACCATCAATAATAGAAGCATGATTTCTTTCATCTAATAAAATATAATCATTTCTACCAGTAAGACATGATAATGGTCCTAAGTTAGATTGAAAACCTGTACTAAATAAAACTGCAGACTCTTTACCTACAAATTTCGCTAACTTCTCTTCAAGTTCAATATGTATATCTAAGGTTCCATTTAAAAAACGGGAACCTGCACAACCTGTACCATATTTAGCCAGGGCATCTTGAGAAGCTTGGATGATACGTGGGTCAATAGTTAATCCTAAATATGAATTAGAACCAAACATTAAGACACGCTTCCCATCAATTTTTACTTCTGTATCTTGTTTAGATTGAATCGGTCTAAAAAAAGCATATAAGCCTTTAGACTTTAAATATTCAACATATTGTACTTCCTTGAATTGCGAAATTTTATCGCTCAACTTTCCTTTACTCATGCGACCAAAAGGTATTTCTTTATATTATAAATATGATTTACTTGATTCAATTAGCTAAGCCTATGGTTCAGTTACGATAAGAAATAAATCTTCCAAAATTAATTTTTAATTCTGGAAACATTTGGTAATCTAAAATTAACACTGAACGCAACTTTTTATGAATTAATTCTTTTAATTATTAGGCTTAAACCAATAAATTGCCTGCAAACATACAAAAACAAAATTTGACTTTCCTATATCAAAAGTCATATAAATTAATTAATAAGTACAATTCCAAGCTGAATGACATGCGCAGCTTAGAAATCTCAATATTCCTGCTTATTACGAATGAATAATAATTATCTTTGCAGACTGCTCTTTATAATGGAGTAGCATTTTTACAAGCATTTAATAGCATTATAATCTATGGCTTTATCGTCAGATATTAATATAAAAAACAAACGCGCATCCTTTGAATATCATCTTTTAGATCGATATACAGCAGGACTTGCCTTATTAGGTACAGAAATAAAATCTATTCGAGAGGGAAAGGTTAATATCAATGATAGTTTCTGCACCTTCTTTGAAAAGGGATTGTATATTCGAAATATGCATATCGCTGAATATTCACATGGTTCTTTTTATAATCATGAGTCCAAACGGGATCGACAACTGCTGCTGACCAAGCGAGAAATGAAAAAATTACGTGCTAAAGGGGAAGAAAAAGGATATACCATCGTGCCCTTACGTATTTATATTTCTAGTCGCGGTTTCGCGAAAATAGATATTGCCTTAGCACAGGGTAAAAAAGACTACGACAAACGGGATTCTATTAAAGAAAAAGATACCAAAAGAGAGCTCGATAGAGCCATGAAAATATAGCTGAAGACTCCCATCTTCAGCTATTTTTTTTATATCATAAAATTGTCAGTTCTCGGATTGAAGGCAATAATTTCAGCTATAAATTGTTAAATTGTAAAAAAGAATATCGCAACAACGTGATATATTACAAATTTAATAATAGATAAATATGGCATTAATACAAAGACCGACGTTCAAAGAACGTTATGACAACTTTATCGATGGAAAGTTTGTGGCTCCCTCTTCCGGAAAATACTTTGATGTAATTACTCCTATAGATGGAACCGTAATGACTCAAGTAGCTCATTCCAATGAAAAGGATTTGGACATCGCCATTGAGGCGGCTTATCAAGCTTTTCAAACTTGGGGAAAAACCTCCGCTACTGAACGTTCTAAAATCTTAAATAAAATTGCTGACCGTATTGAAGAAAATCTGGAATATATCGCTTCTGTAGAAACGGTAGATAATGGGAAGCCAGTACGAGAAACACTGCATGCTGATATTCCTTTGGTAGTGGATCATTTCCGCTATTTTGCTTCTGTGATTCGTTCTGAAGAAGGCTCTCTGTCGGAATTAGACGCCAATACCGTTTCTTTAATAGTCAATGAACCTTTAGGGGTTATTGCACAGATTATTCCTTGGAACTTCCCTTTATTAATGGCAGCATGGAAACTTGCTCCTGCATTAGCAGCTGGAAATACTGTGGTCTTAAAACCTGCAGAAAGTACGCCGGTATCCATTCTAATCTTATTAGAACTTATTGGAGACCTATTACCTAAAGGGGTAATTAACGTAGTGAATGGTTTCGGAGGAGAATTAGGAGAACACCTGGTGACTCATCCTAAAGTATCTAAAGCCGCCTTTACAGGATCTACGGCTACAGGTAGATTAGTCATGCAATATGCCACAGAAAATATTATTCCAGTCACTTTAGAATTAGGAGGTAAATCTCCAAATGTCTTCTTTGAATCGGTCATGGATGCCGATGATGACTATTTTGATAAAGCTTTAGAAGGAGCCGTACTATTTGCCCTAAATCAAGGGGAAATCTGTACCTGCCCTTCTCGACTATTAGTTCAGGAATCCATCTACGATAAATTTATTGAACGTGTTTTAGAGCGTGTTAAAGCTATTAAAGCTGGAAATCCTCTAGATACGGACACCATGATAGGTGCTCAAGCTTCTAAAGCTCAATACGAGAAGATCTTAAATTATATTAAATTAGGAAAAGAAGAAGGAGCGGAAGTTCTTATTGGAGGAGATGCCAATAAATTAGAAGCTGACTTAGGCAATGGATACTATATCCAACCGACGCTTTTAAAAGGACACAATAAGATGCGTGTATTTCAAGAGGAAATATTCGGCCCTGTATTAGCGGTGACTACTTTTAAAGATGAGGCAGAAGCAATTGCTTTAGCTAATGATACCATCTATGGATTGGGCGCTGGAGTATGGACACGTGATGCGCATCAATTATACCAAGTACCAAGAGCTATTCAGGCAGGTCGTGTATGGGTTAATAATTACCATAGCTACCCTGCAGGAGCACCATTTGGAGGCTATAAACTTTCAGGTATTGGACGTGAAAATCATAAAATGATGTTAGATCATTACCGTCAGACTAAAAATATGTTAATTTCTTACGATAAAAAGAAATTAGGCTTCTTTTAGTAGACCCTCAACAGAAATTCTAAACTCCATATAGTACAGCCATGATAAAACGCATAGATGCCACAGCAGAAGCCTTGGAGCTGATCCATGAGCTTCAAAATGAATTTGGAGAAATTATGTTCTACCAAGCTGGTGGATGTTGTGAAGGAAGCCAACCCCAGTGT
>DAIQRP010000083.1:0-4306 GCA_036786125.1 Sphingobacterium sp. | reverse complement strand
TTAAAAAAGGAAAATATTATCTACGAAAGAAGGATGCGATGATCGGTACGGTAGCAGGCGCGGAATTCTGGATTGATAGAGACCTTTTTGAATATTGGCAGTATGCTCATTTTACCTTGGATGTCATAGATGGATATGGGGTAGGTGGATTTTCTTTGGAAACAAGTCGACAGAAAACTTTTAGAATTATCTACCGCCTTTTTGAAGAGCAGGAATTAGCCGGTTTAGAACCCGTACTTAGAAAATAAAAAAAGCTGTTATCAAATGATAACAGCTTTTTTTATTTACTTAACTCTAAACCTTCTAATACAGGAGTTGGTTTTTTGTCCTCATCTATAGCGACTAATGAGAAGACGCCAGAAATGGCCTTATCTCGTCCATCATTATACATCTGTTCGACAAAAATATCCACACGCACCTTCAGACTTGTGCGTCCCACATGAATCACACGTGCCACCAATTCTATAATGGTTCCGGCCGGAATAGGTTTTGTAAAATCAATTTTATCGGATGATACCGTCACTAATTTCTTTCGGCAAAAACGCGTCGCTGCAATAAAAGCTACTTCATCCATCATGGCCATTGCTCTTCCACCGAATAGCGTGTCATGATGATTCGTCGTGTCCGGGAATACGGTTTTGAATACCACAGTTTCATACTGTTCGATTCTTTCTTCAATACTCATATTTATTATTTTTATTGAATCACAAATTACACTGTTATAAAATAAATCAATTGTTTTCTACATCGATTCCTATACCTTTTAATAATAAGGAAGCATTAAAAACTTGACACTCCCCATTTTTTAAGGCATAATCAAATTTCATCTCTCCATCTTTCACCTGAATATCAAAATGAAAGTTCTTAACGTCTTGAGGATATTCTTCCGATAAGCTGGACAGCTGCAAATCATGAGTTGCGACCATGCCTTTTCCTTGTTCGGCAATTAATTTTTTGATAATAGCTCGAGATCCTAAATACTTATCCACAGAATTTGTCCCTCTTAACATCTCATCGATCAGGAAGTAGGTATCTTTCTGCGCAGCCACAGTCGTTAATATAAAACGCATACGATCTAATTCAGCCTTAAATGTAGAAGTACTTTCTTTTAAGTCATCTTTAATACGCATATAGGTGACTAACTGGTAGATTGGAAGTTCTAATTTTGTCGCACATACGACTGCTCCAGCATAGGCTAAAACTGCGTTAATTCCGATTGTACGTAAGAAAGTACTTTTTCCAGCCATATTTGACCCAGTAATGAGGGCAATACTATGATCCGTAGCCTCGTAACTATTGACCACCATCTGCTCTGATAAAATTAATGGATGACCTAAATTTTCGGCCTGTATCTTTCCATTTTTAGCATCTGCAATAAAAGTAGGCTCTACCCAGGTTGCGTGATTTCTACGATAAGTAGCTAAACTTAATAAAGCCTCAAATTCAGCAATCACATCCAATGCCTCCAGAATATTTTCCTCATAATTTTTCTTCCACTTCGCAATTGCTAAAACTTGTCTGAAATCCCAGAGAAATAGAATATTAAGGATCGTACCGACAAACATATTATTTCGAGCGTCCAATTTATTAATCAGATCTGCTAGATCTTTAAACGCTTTGGAAAGAAGCTTACCTTCCTCGGCAATAGCAAGTCTTTGCTGTAGATTAATTGTCTGTGATGCGCGAAATGATTTTTGCTCCAATAAGGCAATCGCCTCTGCATAAGAGTCTATAATCTGTCCGATCTTATCTATCTTACTGGAAAATACAGATACCTTTCCCGATAAGGCCAAAGTCCAAAATAAATGAATAAAACCTAGGATAATGACATATCCGATTATATTTTGGATAAATATACTGTAGAATAGACCTGCAATAATTAAAAAGGGACCTACCCATATAAAAAGACGCATAAATGCATTGCCAAAACTAAAACTAGCATCTTTAAAATAATTGGATAGAAATGCCTTCACAGGTAACTTCTGTCCCAGATTAAAAATTAATGCGGCTTGAAACTTTTGAGCCCAAGATAAATCCTCAGCCAGCTCTTTAGCTGCTTCTTGACGGGCTTCAATTTCGGCTACAGGACTAGGCGATAAAAACCAAGAGGCTAATTGTTCGACTCCCAGTACCGTAGCCGCCCGATTGATTTGATTAAATATGGAGTATGCACCAAAAATATCTAAATCTGAGATATATGGATGCTTAGCATCTTCGAATTGAGATCCATTCATATAGATATTCGGTAAGCCTTCGACCAATGCCAGCTCATTCATATTCACTTGTAGAAAAGCTTGCTTCTGCTGCCGTATACGTTCTAACCGACTTTGCCTGCGAACTAGAAAAATAAAGATAAATAGGATGACAAAAAAGATAATAGCAACCAAAGCAATACTTTGGCTCTGAAAGCTTTTGAATAAAGCTGCTCCGCCCAATATGATGACGGCCAAGCGTGCCAAACTATTGGAATTAATCTGTGCCGTAATTTTTTTTATTTCGGCTTCTGTTACCGTAATATGTTCTTGATATGATTTATAAATATGCATATATAAAAATTAAAAAAGCCTGGATATTACCAAGCTTGATCTCCTACTAAAGGTACAAATCTAAATGTATCTAATTCAATACGGTCGAAATCATTTTCTGCGACACGGATTATAGTAACCATCTTTTGTTCTTTTTCATCTCCCACAGGAATGACGACCTGCCCCCCTATCTTCAACTGTTTTAACATTATTTCAGGAACAAAAGGAGCCCCTGCAGTAACGATAATCTTATCATAGGGTGCATGTTCGGCAATACCTTTAGAGCCATCTCCACAAAAGAAGTGCGGCTTATATCCCATATAAGGTAAAACCTGAATCGTTCTATTATATAAATTCACCTGTCTTTCAATAGTAAAGACTTCTGCTCCCAACTCCAATAGAATACAGGTTTGATATCCTGAGCCTGTACCTATTTCCAAGACCTTATCCCCTTTTTGAACATGCAATAATTCGGATTGATAGGCAACGGTATACGGTTGTGAAATGGTCTGTCCATCACCAATAGGAAAAGCGATATCTTTATATGCCTGAATCCAAAAGGTCTCATCGAAGAAAAAATGTCTTGGAACTTTACCAATCGCCTGTAATACTTGTTCATCTTGAATTCCTCGGGATTTCAAATGCTCCACTAACTTCTTACGTGCACCTTTCTCCCTATAATTATCAATAAATTTATATGCCATGGTATTCCAAAAATAACATTGTTATTTAATAAATCAGTATAGAATATAGAAATCATTTTTAATCTATTCAACTGCAAGTTCTTTCGATTTCCATCCCGTAACCTTTTTAAATTCCGCCGAACTGCTAAAGGAAGTTTTTAGTAAGGGTCTACATCTATCTGAATACGGATGGTACTATTTCCCTTTTCCGCCTGAAAAAAAAGAATAGACTGACGTACGAATTCTTTTACTTTTCCGATGCTTAAATCATTACGTTCTACTTTTAAAGTAATGGTCTGAATAAAATAATTTCTTACCCTTCCGACTAATGGAACTTCAGGACCTAATACTCGGGCGCCCAATTGCGCTCTTAAGGTAGAGGCTAACTGTGCTGCTCCTTGATAGCAAACCTGATTATCGGTATGTTTGACATCGATACGTATAATCCGATAGAAAGGAGGATACATAAAATTTTTACGCTCTGTCACCTCTGTTATAAACATCCCTTCATAATCATGGTTAACCACTTGTTCAAATACCCGATGATTGGGAGTATAGGTTTGAATAATCACTTTTCCAGCTTTTTCTCTACGGCCTGCTCTTCCAGCGACCTGAGAAAATAGGGAGTAGGAACGTTCATAAGCTCTAAAATCAGGAAAATTAATAATCGTATCGGCATTGATTATCCCTATTAATGTCACTCGGGCAAAATCTAATCCTTTAGCCACCATCTGCGTCCCGATTAATACATCGTACTCATGATTTTCAAAAGCATTAATTACTTTATCGAAACCATGTTTTCCTTTGGTAGAATCTAAATCCAATCGTCCTATACGTAAGTCTGGCATAATAATCTCCAACTCTTCTTCAATACGCTCGGTTCCAAAACCTTTACTTTCAATATGAGGTTGACCACAGGCCGGACATAATTTGACAGGCTGCTCCACATGTCCGCAATAATGACAATGCATGAGGGAGGTGCTTTTATGGTAAGTCATACTTACATCACAGTTAATACATTTGGCAACATAACCACAGGTATTACATTGTAAAATAGGAGTATGACCACGGCGATTTTGAAAGAGAATAACCTGTTCT
>DAIQRP010000082.1:12063-12269 GCA_036786125.1 Sphingobacterium sp. | reverse complement strand
AAATAGAAAACAACTACGTTTGCCAATATTGTGGTCATCATTTAAGAATTGGATCCGTAGCTTACTTTTCCATTTTGTTTGATAATAATGAATTCACTGAATTGTTTGCAAACTTAACTTCTGGTGACCCATTAGAGTTTTCAGATACTAAACCTTATGTAGATCGTTTGAAAGAAAGCCAAGCGAAAACTGGTTTAAAAGATGCG
>DAIQRP010000082.1:3776-12024 GCA_036786125.1 Sphingobacterium sp. | reverse complement strand
AGATCAATGATCAAGACTTAGTGATTGCTTGTATGGACTTCAGTTTTATTGGAGGTTCTATGGGTTCAGTAGTAGGAGAAAAAATTGCACGTTCTATCGATTACTGTATTGAGCATAAATTACCATTTATGTTAATTTCAAAATCAGGTGGAGCACGTATGATGGAGGCGGCATTCTCTTTAATGCAGATGGCTAAAACTTCGGCAAAGTTAGCTTTATTAGCTAAAGCAGGTCTTCCATATGTATGTTTATTAACAGATCCTACCACTGGAGGTGTGACAGCATCTTATGCCATGTTAGGAGATATCAATATCGCTGAACCTGGAGCATTAATCGGCTTTGCAGGTCCTCGCGTTATTAAAGAAACCATTAAGAAAGACTTACCAAAAGGTTTCCAAACTTCAGAATTTGTTTTAGAACACGGTTTCTTAGACTTTATTGTCGACCGCCGTCAGTTAAAAGATAAAGTTTCTACCTATTTAAAGCTGGTGAAATAGTTTAAATTATAGCAACAAAATACATATTTAATAAAAAAAGCCTGATGATAATCATCAGGCTTTTTTTATTAAATAATTTTTAAAACTCCAGAGTTTACGATTTTTTAGATACGACAAATTAAACTGATGCATATAAGCTTCCCGTTCAAATGAAATATTCATATAAGCCATTTGAAAATTTCTGTATTGCAGCATACGTACAGCAAATTCAACCAGATATGCGATATAGAAAGGCAGTATCAATAATTCCAAAGCCTGAGCTAGATGAATGGATTCATGATTGATCAAAATACTATTTTCCCGAAGTTTTCTATTTTTAACAAAGACAAATGGATAGATGGTAATCGCATTGGCTTTACCAAAAGAAAAAAAAGAAGTCCATAATTTACTTACTATTATAGGCATAATCTAATCAATTTGTAGAGTTAACGGAGCTATCCTCCAATCCATGAGGCAGTCATCCTCCTAGAAGCTTTTGAATATCAAACTTACATTGTATATTTGTTAGGAAGAAATATTAAACTAAAAAATATGCCTTACAAAGATCGCGAAATAAACAAATTATATTATACAATGGGTGAAGTGACCGAGATGTTTGATGTCAATGCTTCTCAAATTCGTTTTTATGAGCGTGAATTCGAGGTCCTTCAACCGAAAAAAAATAAAAAAGGGAATCGACTATTTACCCAAGAAGATATCGCTAATTTAAAAATTATCTTCAACCTCGTGAAAGATAAAGGTTATACGCTACAGGGAGCACGAGATTATTTGCGCTCAAATAAAAATGAAGCTCGGGAGAATCAACGTGTAGTAGACTCTTTAGAAAAATTAAAGTCATTCTTAGTCGAAGTTAGGGATAGTTTATAAAAGATTCCAAGGTTTCAACCATCGCTTTAGAACCTATAAAAATAGCCGATCTCTCATGCAAATCTGTTGGTTTAAGTGTGAGGATACGCTGCTTTCCATTACTGGCCTTGCCCCCTGCCTGTTCTACGATAAAAGCCAAAGGGTTACATTCGTATAAAAGCCTTAATTTCCCTTGTGGATAAGAAGAGCTACTTGGATATAAAAAGATGCCCCCTTTAATTAGATTTCGGTGAATATCCGCCACCATAGATCCTATATATCGGGATGTATAAGGTCTTCCTTCTGCGGCTTGCTCCTGCTGACAGTATTTTATATACTGCTTTACACCATCTGGAAATTTACTATAATGCCCTTCATTAATAGAATAGATATATCCGTGCTCAGGAATTTTTAAATTCGGATGGGAAAGACAAAATTCTCCAATAGATGGATCTAAGGTAAAGCCATTAACCCCATTTCCTGTTGTATATACTAACATGGTCGATGAGCCATAGATAATATAGCCAGCAGCAACCTGTTCTAGCCCTGGTTGCAATATATCCGTCATAGATAAGGGGATATCCATAGATTTTCTTCTATAGATAGAAAAGATTGTTCCCACAGAAACATTCACATCAATATTTGAGGATCCGTCTAGGGGATCTATGCAAACAATATATTTAGCTTGTTGATTGACATAAATAGGATCTTTATGTTCTTCGGAGGCGATCATGCAGCATTCTCCACCATAACTTAAGGCTCGGATAAATTGTTCATCGGCATAAACATCTAATTTCTTCTGCCCCTCCCCTTGAATATTAACCGTTCCAAAATCCCCCAAAATATCAGCTAGGCCGGCTTTATTTACGGTCCTATTAACTAATTTGGCGGCAATTCCAATATCTCTTAGCAGACGAGATAATTCACCTTTTGCATATGGAAAATCCTTTTGATTTTCGATAATAAATTGGCTTAATGTCAAAAATGAGCTCATACAATTAAATTTATTACCTTAAAGTTAGGATAATTTTTAACGTTCAGCTAATTCTATTACTTCTAAATTTTCTATTTTTCCGAGATGTAGCTGAAATCGCATTAAAGTACGGACCTGATGCCAGCCTTGTCTACCCGCAGCCCCTGGGTTTAAATGCAGACAACTTAGTTTAGCATCATATTGCACTTTGAGAATATGGGAGTGCCCGGCAATAAATAATTGAGGTGGATTACGTAAAATTTCGGCTTTAATAGCTGTAGCATATTTTCCGGGGTAACCTCC
Organism: Sphingobacterium sp.; assembly: GCA_036786125.1. Taxonomy (GTDB): domain Bacteria; phylum Bacteroidota; class Bacteroidia; order Sphingobacteriales; family Sphingobacteriaceae; genus Sphingobacterium. Next base: position 9,405 of record DAIQRP010000082.1, on the reverse strand, counting down.
AATATGAGTTATCCACACATCCACTCCTTCTATGGTAAAACGCAAGTGTTCTGGATACTGCGCACGGATATCTCGGCCATCGATATTTCCAAATACAGCCTTAAAAGGTTTAAATGCCGCCAGACGGATCGCAACTTCGGGATCTCCGATATCTCCCGCATGCCATATTTCATCGCAAGCTGCAAAATGCGTAAATACCGCTTCGTCTAAATAAGAATGTGTATCTGAAATCAGGCCAATAGTCTTCATCAGTTAATAGGCTAAGAAATATGGTTTTAATAAATAAGTATATTCCGCTGAATATACTCCTTTTTCTTTATAAATCGCCATATGTCGAGAAAGGGTCTCCCCCGAAATTCCTAGACGCAAATCTATCATCTTGCGAATAATGGCTTCTCCCGGAAAAGAGGATATTAAAGTTTCTGAATGAAGATAGAAATCTACAGAAGCACGCGCGACAAGCTCGTCTGCCAGAGTGGAAGGAAGGATAAGCTGTAGACTCCCATCGACCTGTAGATATTGCTTAGCAAAGGCTAATAAGGCTTCAAAGAAATCCATATCGGTATGTCGAGCCAGTGTTTTTTTAGGATCAGGATTTTTTAAGGAATGCGTATAAAATGGAGGATTGGAAATAATCAAATCGTATTTCTTCTCCGTTTGAAATTGTTGAAAAGGAGTATGAAATACCGATAATTGCTGACTGAAAATGGAATTTTTAAAGTTCAGATCTGCACGAGATGCTGCAGCCTCTTCAATTTCTAAAGCATCAACCTGGGCATTAGGGAAACGCTGAGCGAGCATTAATGCCATCACGCCTGTTCCTGTACCAATATCTAAAATAGACTGCAGCGGATTTAAAGATACTTGTGCTGCCAATAATACCCCATCGGTATTAATTTTCATCGCACAATCCTGCTGATCGACATCAAATTCTTTAAATTGAAAGACGGAGCCCATATTAATTTTTTAATACGCGTTGAATCTCATCTAACTTCATTAATGCCTCGACTGGAGTGAGTGTATTCACATCTAAATTATTCAGCATATCTCGAATTTTTTCTAATACCGGATCATCAATTGCAAACATTTGTAACTGATAAGCCTGCTTCTGCATTTTGCGCATAGAATCTTTAATCTGCTCTCCTCCTGTACGTTCCTGCTCTAAACGCTTAAGAATCTCATTAGCCCGATTTAAAAGTTTGTTTGGCATCCCGGCTAACTTAGCGACATGTATACCAAAACTATGTTCAGAACCTCCTGGAACGAGCTTTCTTAAGAAAATCACTTTATTATTGAGTTCTTTGACCGTTACATTATAATTTTTAATGCGCGGCATAGAAGTCGTCAACTCATTTAACTCATGATAATGCGTAGCAAAAAGTGTTTTTGCCTTTGCTGCAGGGTGATTATGCAGAAATTCTGCAATAGCCCAAGCGATAGAAATACCATCATAGGTGGAAGTCCCACGACCGATTTCATCCAAAAGAATTAATGAACGATCGGAAAGGTTATTCATAATGCTAGCAGTCTCATTCATCTCCACCATAAAAGTAGACTCTCCCGAAGAGAGGTTATCTGAAGCTCCTACACGTGTGAATATTTTATCTACAACACCAATATGCGCATTTTTTGCCGGTACAAAACAGCCAATCTGAGCCATAAGAACAATCAGTCCTGTCTGGCGTAAAATAGCAGATTTACCGGCCATATTTGGGCCTGTGATAATGATAATCTGTTGGGTCTCATTATCTAGAAATACATCATTGGTAATATAATCTTCCCCTATTGGCAGATTTTTTTCAATGACGGGATGTCGACCTCCTTTAATATCTATAATCTTACTATCGGAAATTTCAGGTTTGACATAGTAATTTTTCTCAGCGACAATAGCAAAATTCACAAGTACATCCAACTTAGCAATTAATTGTGCATTGAGCTGAATAGGTTTTATATAAGTTGCAATACGTGCTAAAAGATCCGCATATAATCGATTTTCAATCGCTTGAATTTTTTCTTCAGCGCCTAATATCTGCTCTTCATAAGTTTTTAACTCTTCCGTAATATACCGTTCAGCATTCACTAAAGTCTGCTTACGAACCCATGATTCCGGCACTTTATCTTTATGGGTATTTGTAACCTCTAAATAATATCCAAAAACATTATTAAAAGCTATTTTTAAAGATGGAATTCCCGTAGCTTCAGCTTCCCTACGTTGGATTTCCAACAGATAATCTTTTCCTCCGAAAGCGATCTTTCGCAACTGATCTAATTCTTCATTGACTGCATCAGCAATGACATTTCCTTTGTTTAATAGAACGGGAGGTTCAGTCTGTATTTCTGTTTCTATCTGCTGACGAATTTCTACACAGGGATCCAAAAGATTAGCAATCTCTGTTAGCGCTGCCGATTCTGAGGTAAAACTGAGCTCCTTTAATTTTTCTATGGCATAAAGAGCACGTTTTAATTGTACAATTTCACGTGGATTAGCTTTTTGTAAACCTATCTTAGAAATTAATCTTTCTAAATCTCCAACCTGTTTTATTTCTTGAATCAGTGATTCGCGTAATTCACTTTGCTTATATAAAAAATCTACTACATGCAATCGATCCTGAATTGATTTTCTATCCTTTAAAGGCATTACAATCCATCTTTTCAATAGACGTGCCCCCATGGGTGAGGAAGTATGATCTAATACATCAGAAAGAGTTATCGCATTTTCATTAGCTGAACCTACTAACTCTAAATTACGTACCGTAAACCGATCTAACCACATAAATCGATCTTCTTCTATTCTTGAAATAGTAGAGATATGCTGTAACTTTCTATGTTCAGTTTCATTGAGATAATGTAGTGCTACCCCTGAGGCCACTAATCCTACAGGAAGGCGTTCAACTCCAAAACCTTTCATCGAAGCAACATCAAAATGTTTTAGCAAGGTTTCTATTGCATAATCACCTGTATAAGGCCATTCATCTAGATGATAAGTATAGTATTGATTACCAAATTGCTCCGCAAATTCAGAAGCATGTCTTTTCGACATAATCACTTCTGTAGGTTTAAAACTCTGCAATAGTTTATCAATATAACTAATCTGCCCTTGAGCCACTAAAAACTCTCCGGTAGAAATATCTAAAAAAGAAATACCGATAATGCCCTTTTCAAAATATAGTGACGCTAGGTAGTTATTGGACTTTTGAGGAATGATATTATCACTATAGGATACCCCAGGAGTAATTAATTCTGTAACTCCACGCTTGACAATTGTTTTAGTCATCTTGGGATCTTCCAATTGATCACAGATGGCAACACGTTGTCCTGCACGCACAAGTTTAGGTAAGTAGGTTTCTAAAGAATGATGAGGAAAACCAGCTAATGCTGTTTCTGACTCTGTACCATTCCCTCTTTTAGTCAAAACTATACCTAGAATACCTGCTGCTTTAATTGCATCCTCTCCAAATGTCTCATAGAAATCACCCACACGAAATAGTAATAATGCTCCCGGGTATTTCACCTTGATGCTATTATACTGTTGCATTAATGGAGTTTCTTTTTTAGCTGCCTTTGCCAATGCTATTTAATTTTTTAGTGGATTGTAAAAATAGAATAATATATGCGATTTGACAAACATATCCCTCGAAAATAGGATTTAATAAATTAGTTTTGTACTGAAATTTAAAAATGGAATGGCCATTCAGAGAACTACTAAAAATCCGGTTAAAAATAAGACTAGAAAGAGCAAAAAAAACTTCTTACTACAATGGGTAATTCGCGGGGTCCTAGGTTTTTTTGCCTTAACTATTATGTGGGTTATCGTTTTAAAATTTTTAAATCCCCCCATTACCTGGCTCATGTTACAACGTGCTTTTGAACGTAAAGCCGATGGCAAGGAATGGAAGATTGATAGGGCTTGGTTATCCTATGAGGATCTCTCAGATAACCTAAAAAAAGCAGCTATTGCTGGAGAAGATGCACACTTTTTAACGCATTGGGGATTTGATACTCAAGCGATACAAAAAGCTATAGAAAAAAATAAAGATGGAAAGAAAATCCGTGGAGGAAGTACAATTAGCCAACAGGTCGCTAAAAATGTTTTTCTATGGCCTAAACGTTCCTGGCTCAGAAAAGGATTTGAAACCTACTTTACCGTTTTAATAGAAACACTCTGGTCCAAAAAAAGAATTCTAGAAGTCTATCTAAATATTATTGAAATGGGGCAGGGAGTATATGGAGCTGAAGCCGCATCGCAGTATTATTTTAATAAGTCTGGCAAGTCACTCTCTAAAAAGCAAGCTGCATTAATTATTGCTATTCTGCCAAATCCCAGACAGTGGGATGCACGTAGGCCATCAGCTTATGTCAACAAAAGAGCCAATAGCATTGTCAGATATTTGGATCATTATCAAATCCCTCAGTAAAACAATATGACAGTATATCAGAAAAGCCAATAGAATTCTATTGGCTTTTCTGATATATTGTAGCTTCAAATTAGTCGTTTGCAGTTACGACAAATTCTACTCTTCTATTAAATTCATGCTCTTCTTCAGTACACTTCACTCCTGGTGCACAATGATTAGCTAACTGACTAAATCCAAAACCTTTTGCCACTAAGCGGTTTTCATCAATACCATGAGCTACTAAGTAGGCTACTGCAGCATCAGCTCTACGTTGTGACAACTTCATATTATAAGCCGCCTTTCCTCTAGAGTCAGTATGTGCTGATAGTTCAATACGGACTTTAGGATCAGAGTTTAAGAAAGATAATATTTTATCCAGTTCAATAGCAGCATCCGGACGAATATCCGATTTATCGAAATCAAAATAAATATTTCTCAATACTACGACCTGCTTCACTTCTACAGGAGTAAGGTAAAAGTTTTTCGGCAATGTCTGGGACTCTGTAAGTCCTTTCGTAGTAAAAGCGTATTTAGGCTCTGGAATAAAACCTGTCTGCGCTGCTTCCACCTCATAGTCTTGTTCATCATCTAAAGGGATATTAAACTCTCCTTTATCATTAGCATATAAATTTAACGGTTCTTTAGATTTTGAAAGATCATGTAGGGTAACTAACGCTCCAGCAATAGGTAGATTAGACTTTTTATTTAATACGATTCCTTTCAAAGAGAATTCAAACTGACGTTTTAAATCAAACTCATATAAATCATCCGCTCCTTTTCCTCCTGATCTATTGGAAGCCAGAAAGCCTTTATTATCATCAAAGAATGTCAATGAAAAATCATCCTGAGGTGAGTTAATAGGAAACTTTAAATTTTCAACTTGATAAGTACTTCCTACTTTTGTGGCACGGAAAATATCTAATCCTCCAATTCCTATATGACCATCTGAAGAAAATAATAAATTTCCTTTATGATCAAAGGTAGGGAAACGTTCATCATGTTTTGTATTAATTTGAGGACCTAAATTCACAGGATCCGACCAGTTTCCATCTCCATAATTAATGGAATAATACAGATCCGAGCCACCAAAACCTCCCGGCATATTAGAAGCAAAATATAAGGTATCTCCAGAAGCCGAAAGATAAGGATCCCCTACAGACCACTCTTTAAAACGATTGTATTTAAAAGGTTTTACCTCTGTACCAAGCTGACCATTTTCATAACTGACTTCAAAT
>DAIQRP010000082.1:0-3766 GCA_036786125.1 Sphingobacterium sp. | reverse complement strand
CCACATTGACCGTAACATCAGATTTAGATTTTTTTATCTGTTTGTTATCCAAAGACCTTGTCGCAGCAAAAAATGCCACTTTCTTTTCCTTATTAAATGTAATTGCACCGATATGGCTTTTTTCTGCAGCATTCGCTAAGGGAATATGCTTAATTTCTTCTCCCTCTTTTTGGAATAATTTTAAATAGGGCTGTCCTGTCCATACATATATCGGTTCATTAGCCACAGCATATCTATCGGAAACAAAATATAATAAATCCCCTTCCTGCTGAGGAGCAAATTCAGACTGTTCCGTATTTAAGAGATTGCTATTGCTAACTTTTACAGATTTTATATAGGTATCCATCCATACGATAGCAGAATCACATGAAGTATATAAACGATTTAAATCTTCTCTATCAATATTTTTTTCAATTTCTTCATAACGTTGAAACTGTGCTTTAGCCTCTTTAAATCGGCCATTAATTTTTAATATACGACCATATTGATATACATCTGCAGGCTGCGCAACTTCCCGATTAGCTAGCTTTGCATACCAGGTTTCTGCATCTCTGTAATTATTGATATTAAAATTTGCTTCCGCAATTTGACGTTCCACATATGCCGACTTCTTCTTTGCATAAATTCCATCATAAAGTTGAATTGCTTTTTTAAAATTAAAGTTAGCAAACTCTTCATCCGCTTTTGCCGTATTATTATTCTGCGCATAGCCAAAATGCCCTGCAGTACTTAATAATAACGTTATATATAAGGGTAAATATTTCTTCATCACTCCGTTTATTTAAATTAAAAGAACCTAGGTGTACGCATACGATTATTATTCATTCTAGGCAGCCTATAACTGAGTGAAATCTCATGAGAGCTTCCGGTGTAAGTTTGAATATTTCCTAACATATAATCATACGAATACGAGAATTTAAAGCTTTCTGAAACGGCAATTTCTAATAATCCAATAATAGCATTTGGACGCGTTAATTTAGGGCTCATAGTCGAACCACTTGACAAAGCTGTTCGGTAGGCAGCACCTACTGAAAATCTATTATCAAATACAACAGAAGTACTTAAATCTAAAGTCCATGCTCTGGTATCTGCTAAAGTGGCATTTTTTAATAAAAATGATGGCTTTATAGCTATACCTTCAGAAGCATAGAAAAGTCCTCCAGCATTTGCATACATTTGAACTACAGGAGGAATGACATTCTTATTTCCATTTTTATTGTAAATCATTTTCGCTAATAGATTATCTACAGAAAATCCGGCAAAAAATCTATTGTTTGTGTAATACACCCCCAAACGAGCATCAGGAAGTGTGGATTTATCAATAAAGATATCTTCAGGATCTGTGGTTATAATATCTTCATTATTATATGAATTATGAATGAAACCTGCTGAAACTCCTAGAGAAAGACGTTCTGCAGGATCTGATCCTAAACGTAATCGATAAGCGTAATTAAAGTAGGTATATAAACGATTTTCTAAACCTATTTTATCTTTAATAACACTGACCCCCACCCCAACATTATCATTATTTAAAGGCATATCTGCGGAAACACCTAATGTTTTTGGCGCTCCTTTGATATCTGTCCATTGAGATCTATAATAAGTATTTAAGTTTAATGCTTCATTAGATCCTGCATAAGCAGGGTTAATATACTGTCTATTAAACATGTATTGGCTATACTGTGCATATTGTTGTGCATTGGCTATAATAGAGCCAGAAAGTAAGAAACCAAGACCTAAAATTTTTTTTAACATGCTTTTCATAAGGCTGTGTCGATAATAAAGCACTTGGGTGATGACTCACCCAAGCGCTTAGATTCCTATTTTTTTCTAATTAAGGCTATTGATCCTTTATGTTCAGTCCATTTTCCACTACTGTTTTTCACACGTAGGATATAGAAATATGTTCCTTCATTTAAGTTATCTCCCATCCAGTCATTTCTATAGTCTGAAGAGACATAAACTTTATTACCCCATCGATTAATGATGGTTAATTCATTTTGGTCATATTTCTCTAATCCACCGATAATAAATGTATCGTTACGTCCGTCACCATTTGGTGTAAATAGATTCGGAATAGTTAATGTATAATCTACTGGATCTACAGGTAATGGATTGGAATCAATCTCATCATCTGGATCTGTCGTATTATTTTTCGGAGACCAAACTTTAACATTATTTCGAATAGTACCAGAAACATCCTTAGCGATACTTACATGTACTTTAATCTTAATCTGATCTTGTGGTAAAAGGTCAGAGATTAAGGTTAATGAAACATTATTTTGGTTATTTGCTAATGCTGCATTACCTGATAGTACGTCATATTTATCGATAGTCATTCCAAATTCTGGAGTTTCTAACATTCTTATTACTTCACCTTTATAGAATGTGGTATTAGAAATATTTGTAATAGTAACCGTATACGAAGTTTGCTGTCCGGCTTCTACTGAAGCCTCATCAGCCACTTTGTCTATTGTTAACATCTTCGGAATCTTCACAGGAATCTCACCAGTAGAAGCTTCATCATCCGCAGGATCTTTCGAAGGATCTTTATGTGTTCCAAATACTTGAACTTTATTTGAAATCGTTGCTGGAGCGTCAATATCTACAAGTCCTTTCACTGTGACAACTATTTTATCACCTTTTACCACTTCTTTTGTTACGGCAATTACAGCTGTATTTCCAGTTGCACTTATCGTTGCATTTCCTGATGAAATCACATAGTCTTGGATTGTTAATCCTGTACTAGGCATCTCAACTAAGGTTACTTTTTCTGAAGGAGCTGCAGAAGCTGGACCCTCATTTGTTAACGTAATCGTGAATGTTACTTCCTCACCTTTTGTGACAACTTTCTGATCGACTACTTTAATTGCTGAGAAGCTCGCTTGACGAACAACTGGTACTTCAGGAGTTGTTACCACATCATCTGGGCTATCTGTATCTGGCTTCTTACCTGGCCCATATACTTCCACTCCATTTGATACTGGACCTTGAGCAGATTGACTCACTAAAGTTGTTACTTTTAATTGAACCTTCGCGTGGACAGCGATAGTTTCGTTAACAGAAACAGTGATGATATCATTGGTTAAGCTCACACGAATATCTGGGCTTAATGACTCAACTTTAACTAGAGATTGTCCTATGCTTACTTTCTCTTTAATTTGGAATGTTTTACCAGCTTGTAAGACCGATTTACCTTTATTTTCTACAGTAATTGTATAGCTTGTTTCTGTACCTGCTAATACTGTAGTTTGATCAGCTAACTTAGTGATTCCTAACTCTACATCATGAGTAACTGGAATTTCTGGAGTTTGATCTTCATCATCCGGTTTATCTGTCGGAGGCGTATCAGGTCCCCATACTGCAATTCCATTAGTGATAACATCTGGTGCATTATCAGCAACTAATGCTGTCACTTTAACGATAATAGTACCATTAACTCCTATTGTAGAATTGCTGATTACTTTCGCGTTGTTGCCTGTGAAAGTCACCGTAGCATTTCCTGAAGTTACTTCATAATTAGTAATCGTTAATCCTGGCCCTGGTTTCTCCGCTAATGTAATTTCTTTATTAGCAGATAATGAGTTTGGACCATTATTAGTTAATGTTACTGTAAATGTGGTATAAGTTCCAGCTTTCACTTTAGCCTCATCAGCCACTTTATTTACTGAAATATTATTTGCTTTAACAAATGTTGCTGTCACTGGAGAGTTTGCGATCTCTTGACCTGCTACTTCGGCTTGAACCGTTACAGTACCTGGTTTCT
>DAIQRP010000081.1:2615-12354 GCA_036786125.1 Sphingobacterium sp. | reverse complement strand
TTTTGACATATTCAAATACCCGGGACAGTGAGCCCATATAACTTTGAGCGCGTTGAAGATAATCCGAAAGCAGCAATGTATTTTCCACCCAGGCTTTTTGAAGATTTTTAAATTGAAGCCTATTGATTCGTTGAAATCTTCTTACCTTACGAAACTTTTGTCCGAACAAATAATATAAAATCAATCCCAGAACGGGAAGAAATACAATAACCATAACCCAAGAGACGGTCTTGGATGGATTTCTATTTTCAATAAGAATCGTACTGATAACGCCAAAATATAAAAAAAATAGCGGCAGCCAATACCACTGGACTAACCAGTTCCAAATTTGTAACCAGTCGATTTCCAGCTGATTAAATAGATTTTCCATATATATTTTCTACATTTTTAATCATTAAGTAATAATCAGAAAGTATAGCCGTTTAGTTTTGTAACTTATTAGATACAGATCAGAAATCAAATCACTTCTAGGTGCTTAATTTTATTAATTTCATATTTCTAGAATGTAAAAGTATGTTAAAATTAATAATACTAAAATTATTCGGCATCATTTATGTTACAATTAGAATTTAAGACTTAAAAAAAAAATATTACTTACAAGTAAATAAATAAAAATCACATATGACTAAAATCAGCCTGTATATCTTAACATTAACCTTTTCAGGTTTATTCATATTAAGCTGTACTTCCAAAAATTCAAAGGATTCCGAAAAGGAAACTAATGCTATTGCCCTTCCAATATACTCAATAGATACGAGTTCCGCGAATACAATAAAAGATTATATCGGTACGATTGAAGGAAAGGTAAATGTTGAAATTCGCCCACAAGTAGAAGGTATTTTAGAAGAAATATATGTGGATGAAGGAGATTTTGTAGAGGCTGGACAGAAATTATTTAAAGTAAATGCATCGGCTTATGATGAGGTTTTAAATAATATGATTGCTACTGAAAATGTAGCTAAAGCCAAACTTCAAAATGCCCAATTAGAAATGGAAAGACTACGCCCTTTAGTGGAGAATGAAGTTATTTCCGAAGTGCGTTTGAAATCTGCTAAGTCGGAGTATGACGTTGCTAAAGCTTCCTTACAACAGGCTGCTGCAGCGGTTCGTTCTGCGGATATCAACAAGCAGTTTACATTAATTAAAGCCCCTGTTTCAGGTTATATCGGTCGTATTCCAAAACGTATCGGAAACTTAGTGACAAAAAATGACTCTCAGTCCCTAACGGTTCTTTCCGATGTACAAGAGGTATATGTGTATTTCTCGATGTCGGAATCTGATTTCTTATATTTCACAAAAAAGCAAGCCAAGGAAGATCTAGCGGATAGTACCGTAATCAAAGATGGAAAGATTAGAAAACTAGCCTTCCCAGATGTATCCTTAGTGCTTGCCGATGGGGAAGCTTATGCCAAAAAAGGTAAGGTAGATGCGATTAATGGACAGGTAAACCGTACTACTGGTGCTATCTCCCTACGGGCAACATTTCCAAATACCGATAATATCTTACGTACAGGTAGTACAGGTACCTTAAAATTTATTGAAACTCAAAAGGGCGTCATCCAAATTCCACAGATATCAACTTCGGAACTTCAGGATAAAACCTTTGTATATGTCCTCGATAATGAAAATAAAGTACATCGTAGAGCCATTAAAATTGAAGGCAAATCCAATTCAAACTATATAATTTCTGAAGGATTAGCTGTAGGCGACCGTATCTTACTTTCCGGTTTTGATAAAATTTCCGATGGAGCGAAGATTATCCCCATTGACAAAACTCCATAATCTATTTTTCACCTAACTGCTTAGAAATGTTAAAAACATTTGTTAATAAACCCGTATTGGCTACGGTAGTGTCCATGCTATTAGTAATTTTGGGCGCTATCGGCTTAAAAATGCTTCCCGTTTCCAGATTTCCAGAAATTGCCCCTCCTTCGGTAGTGGTCTCTTTAAGTTATCCAGGTGCGAATGCAGAAACAGTAGCTAAATCGGTATTACTTCCTATTGAAGAAGCCATTAATGGTGTGGAAGATATGACTTATATCCGTTCCACGGCCAGTAATGCTGGATCAGGATCCGTTCAGGTATTCTTTAAAACTGGGATTAACCCAGATATTGCATCCGTTAATGTACAGACCCGTATTTCCAAAGCTATAGGATCTATTCCAGCTGAGGTCAATGAATCTGGTATTACCGTAATGCCGCGTCAGTCTGGAGTGATTATGACCATCAACCTCTTTGCGGACGGAAAAGACAGTATGTTTGATGAAACTTTCCTTCAAGCCTACTCTCAAATTAATATTATTCGCCCCTTATTACGGGTGGATGGAATTGCACAGGTCTCCCGTGTCGGAGCACGTGATTATTCCATGCGGATGTGGTTAAACCCAGAAAAGCTCGCACTCTTTAATTTAGTTCCCGATGATGTAATTGCAGCCATTCGAGATCAGAATTTTGAAATTGCACCGGGTAAGTTTGGAGAAACTTCAGATGAAGTTTTTGAAACAGTAATTAAACATAAAGGTCGATTTAGCCAACCTGAGGAATTTGAGAATATCGTTATTAAAACCAATAAAGATGGTTCGGTACTCTACCTTAAAGATCTTGCTCGTGTAGAATTTGGATCTTCGAACCTCGGTTCAGATAATAAGGTCAATGGCTTTCCTGGCTTAACATTAAATATTACACAAACCTCGGGATCCAATGCACACGATATTGATATCGAAGTCCGAAAAGTCTTGGAAGAGATGTCTAAAACTTTTCCTGAAGGTATAAAATATGAAGTATCATATTCCGTCAGAGATCAGATTGATGCCTCCATATCTCAAGTAAAACATACGCTATTCGAGGCCTTTATCTTGGTATTTATAATTGTCTTTATCTTTTTACAGGATTTTAGATCCACGATTATTCCTGCCATTGCGATTCCGGTATCCCTAATTGCGACATTTTTCTTCTTAAATATATTTGGGTTCTCCCTCAATGTATTGACGATGTTCGCCTTAGTACTTTCGATTGGTATTGTGGTGGATGATGCCATTGTCGTGGTTGAAGCCATTCACTTAAAGATGCATGAGACAGGTATGAAAGCCCGGGAAGCGACAATCTCTACGATGTCAGAAATTTCAGGAGCTATTCTATCCATTACCTTAGTCATGGCCGCTGTATTTATTCCTGTAGGTTTTATGGAAGGTCCAGCAGGTATCTTCTATAGACAGTTTGCATATACCTTGGCTACAGCGATTTTAATTTCCGCTGTAACTGCACTGACCTTAAGTCCTGCATTATGTGCTTTAATTTTAAAAGCTCCTCAGATTGACCCTATTTCAGGTCATCCGATACAGCAGCCAGCAAAGACTAAATTCGGGGCCTATAAGGATCGTTTTTTCGATGCTTTTAATGCGGCATTTGAGCGCTTAACTAACCGCTATATCGTCGGAGTTAAATATCTAATCCGAAATAAAAAAATTGCTATTTCTGGTCTAATTGGAATTTCAGGGATTGGCTTTGCTTTATTATTCTTAGCTCCTAAAAGTTTTATCCCTACGGAGGATGATAGTTTTGTTACCTATTCATTAGCCATGCAGCCCGGTGCTTCTTTAGCACGAACAACTGAGGTTTTACGTCAGGCGGATAGCATTTTGAAAAAACGCAACCCTGATATTGCGGGTATGACAACTATTTCAGGATATAATGCCTTAGATGGAAGTACAAGTCCGGCTTATGCAGTCGGTTATATTAACTTAAAACCACATACCGAAAGAGAGAAAATTAAAGATATTGAAGCTTTTATGGATACCATCCGCCAGGATTTGTCGGTGATTAATGAAGCTTCCTTTAATGTGTTCCCACGCCCCACTGTTCAGGGTTTCGGAGACTTTGCCGGAATACAATTAGTTTTGGAAGATAAGTTGGGCGGAGAAATCTTAGATTTCAGTAGTATCGCCGATAATTTCATCGATGAGATGAACAAATTACCGGAGGTTAAGTCTGCTTATACAGCATTCAAAGCGAATTTCCCTCAATATGAGGTGGATATCGACGTGGTGAAAGCCAAATCTTTGGGAGTGGATATTAAATCGCTTATGTCTACCATCCGTGCTTATTATGGTCGTGTTCAGGCCGGAGACTTTAGCCGTTTTGGAAGACAGTATAGAGTGTATATTCAGGCAGATTTTGATTATCGTACAGATCCCGAATCATTCAAGTCTATTTTTGTCAGAAATAAAAATAATGAGATGGTTCCCATCAGTACTTTATTGACATTAAAGAAGGTTGTGGGGCCAGAAACCATTACCCGATATAACCTATATAATGCCATTACTGTAAATGCAAATCCCGCAGATGGATATAGTACCGGCGATGCGATGAAAGCTATTGAAAAATTAGCGCTTTCGAAATTACCGGGAAACTATGGATATGAATGGACCGGGATGAGTTTGGAAGAAGCAGAGTCCGGCTCCCAGACGATATTAATCTTTATTATGAGTATTGTCTTTGTCTACTTCCTACTATCGGCACAGTATGAGAGTTATATCCTTCCTTGGGCAGTCCTGTTATCCATACCTGTAGGTTTGGTCGGGGTCTATGCCACCATTTTATTGGTAGGACTGGAGAATAATATTTATGTGCAGGTAGGGGTCATTATGCTTATCGGTCTACTCGCCAAGAATGCCATTCTAATTATTGAATTTGCAGTGCAAGAGCGAAATAAAGGACTCAGCATCTATGAGTCTGCAATTGCAGGAGCAAGATTAAGGTTACGTCCGATTTTAATGACCTCCTTTGCCTTTGTAGCAGGTTTAGTTCCCTTAATGTGGTCTTCAGGACCTTCGGCTAAAGGAAATCATTCCATTAGTTTTGGAGCTGCTGGAGGGATGTTATTCGGCGTGATTTTAGGTATTTTTATTATCCCTGTTTTATATATTATCTTTAAAACCTTGGATGAGCGTTTAAAAAAGAAATTTCAATCCAACTAGAACCGTATACCATGAGAAATATAAATTTTCATATATTATTCATAGCTTTTGCCCTACTCTTTTTATCTTCTTGTAAGGTTGGAGAACGATATAAAACACCGAACTTTAACTTACCTGAACATTATCGAGCAGACTCCAGCTACTTCGATAGTGTAGGTACATTAGCATATGTAAACTGGAGGGAATTTTTTAAAGATTCCAGTCTGGTGAATCTAATTGAAGCAGGTATTGCAAATAATTACGATATGCGCTCTGCTTTATTAAATATCCAAATTGCCAATAGACAGCTATCTCAAGCGAAAGCGGCCTTTCTTCCTGAATTAGATGCGCGATTAGCTGGAGTAAATCAACAATGGCGGTCTACTGATTTTTATGCGGGTCCAGGCTCGAAGATTTATGATGGTAAGGAAAATAGCAATAGCCTATTTCGCTATCAATCTCAATATATGTCCGAGTTAAATATGAGTTGGGAGATTGATATCTTTGGTAAAATTTCCGCTCAAAAAGAGAAAGCTTTATCCAACTTCTTAGCAACAGCAGAAGCTAGAAATGCCATTCAAACCAGCTTGATTTCGAATATTGCAAAAGGTTATTTTAATTTATTGAAACTGGATGCACAAATTGAAGTTGCCAAACGTAATGTGAAATTAAATGACAGCACCTTAAATATGATTCAGCTGCAGTTTGATGCCGGAGAAATTACAGCATTGGCCCTTCAGCAGACTGAATCCCAACGATTGCTTGCCGCATCTTTAATTCCGCAATTGGAGCAGGAAATTGAAATTCAAGAAAATGCTCTTTTAGAATTAACAGGGCGTATGCCAAATCAAATAAAACGCGGTAAGAGTTTGAATAACCTCGTGGATGAATCCAAAATTTCTCCGGGATCGCCCTTGAGTTTAATCCGGAATCGTCCCGATGTTAGGGAATCTGAATATAATTTAATTGCGGCCAATTCAGAGGTCAATATCAATCAAGCTTTACGGTATCCAGCGTTAACTTTAGGAGGTACCTTTGGGGTCAATGCCATGTTACCAGAAAATTGGTTTAATATTCCAGGTGCACTTTTAGGCTCTGCCCTAGGGAATCTAACCATGCCTATTTTTAAAAATAAGCGCTTGAAAACAAATTATGAGGTGGCAAAATTAAAACGTGATCAAGCGGAGATAGAATTGCAAAAGACCGTTCTACGATCTGTGAATGAAGTATCTAATAGTTTTACCTCCTTGACGAAACTTAAAGATCAGCTGCGTTATGCTGAAGCCCGAGTTCAGAACTCCCATCTGGCAGTGAAGAATGCGAGTTTACTTTTTAAATCAGGCTACGCCACCTATTTAGAGGTTATCACCGCCCAATCTAATGCCTTGAGTTCGGAGTTAAATCTCGTATCTATAAAACAATCACAATTGGAATCATTCGTTGAATTATACCGCTCCCTAGGTGGAGGTTGGACGATTGTCCGATAATATTACATACAGTTCATTGCTCCATCTAAATGGAGTAATGGACTTAAATATGGAATATCTAATTGAGCTCCGCGTAAGATAAACCAAATGCCCATAAATAGATACAGATAGGGCAATGTGCGAGAGAATCCCTTCTTAAATATTTTTTTAGACCAGCCTCCGACAAAGGATAATATCAAGAGTAAGGGTAATGTGCCTAGCCCAAATAGAAACATAAATAATATACTGTTGATGAGTCCATCGGCATTTAAAGAGGCTGCCAATGCCATATATACCATCGCACAAGGTAAGAGACCATTTAATATACCTGCTACAAATGAGCCTCCAGGGCGAAACATCCATTTTCCCAAAAACCGAGCAACAGGTTGCATAAAGACAGATTGCCACCGGGCTAATTTGCTTGAATATCTACCGCTAAATTGAAAGATAGCAATCGCTAATAACAGCACGCCCGTTAGGATGCTTAAGTTCTGTTGCCCATTTTTTAAAAAACCGACATTTCCAATGATGCCCATCAGCAAACCTATGGTACTATAGGTGAGTATACGGCCCAGCTGATAGATTATTTTATTCCATATCGCAGGTTTAGCCGATTGCTGTACCGCGACAATTAAGGGGCCACACATGGCTGCACAATGTATGCTTCCAAATAATCCCATAAAAAAGGCTAAAGACAGGTAATTCATCTTAACGAGTGATCGGTAATACTGTATAATATGGATGTGCGTCTGCTTCCCAAAAAATTTCCAAATTCCATAAACCCGCTTTTAAATCGGCCACAGAAATTTGAAATACGCCATTTTTAGTATGCAAAGGAAGTTCTAAATCTAAGGAGGCATCGGAAGGTTTTTTAAAATTAAGCTTCCCGATATTCTCTTGGGATTTAAACTGAATATATAAGGTATCCGCCTGTAAGCGTACCCGAGGCTGTGCTTGATAATCCAATACATTTTGCTTGCGCGCATACATATCGTCATAATTTAAAGCCTGTTCATAATAATCTCCTTCTTCTAGGCTATCTGAATCATGACTTACCATATAGATGCCTGCAGCAGCTATTCCAAGCATAAAAATGCCTAAGCTGAGTACTATTTTCATTCCCCAATTCATATCTTTTTTTTATTCCATTCCCGAAGGAGCTATAAATGTTGTTTTTAAGGTTTCCACCTTCCGTTCTCCAGAATATATATAGACCTTGACGTCTCTTTTATATTTATCTACCTGATCATTATTTATAATTAAGAAAAAGCTTAAGGTCGCATGTCCTTCTATACCTAACTTATCAATCTTATTGACCAGTTGAACGCGGAGATCCGGATCTGAGCAGGAAAGTGTAAATGGCATTTCCTGCGAAGTCTTATTTAATAATTCTAAAGTATATAGATTGGAAATGGTATGATCATCCCGCAACTGATAGGTACTTCCCTTAGCCCGCAATAAGGTCGCACCAAGATCTGATCGACTAAAAATTAAAAATGCAAATACGGATATAAGTGCTATTAAAACAATTGAATATGCAATAGCCCTGCTGTTATTAGTAGATTTTTCTTCCCCTTCTATTTCTCCCATCGTATAAAATCCGATAAGACGTTTGGGTTTATGAAGTTTTTCCATTACCGCATCACAGGCATCGATACATGCAGTACAACTCACACATTCCATCTGTAAACCATTTCTGATATCTATACCAGTCGGACATACATGGACACATAATTTACAGTCTACACAATCGCCATTTGTTTGCGCTGTATTCTTTTTCCCTCGCGGTTCTCCACGTCTGATATCGTAGGCTACAGTTAGCGATTGATTATCTAATAGTACGCCTTGAAGTCTACCATAAGGGCATATGGTTGTGCATACAATCTCTCTGACATGCGCGAATACGGCATAAAATATCAGTGTAAAAATACCAATAGACAATAAGCCTACGATATGCGCATCCAAGGGATCTGTAATAATCTGAATCAGTGCATCTATACCTATAATATAGGCTAGAAAAGTATTGGATATAAAAAAGGAGATAAGTAGAAATATACTATGTTTGAGTATTTTCTTCAGCTGTTTTTGATCTGTACTCGGACCTTCATTCAGCTTACGCTGTTGTGTCCAATCGCCTTCAATCCAATATTCTATTTTTCGAAAGATAAGCTCCATAAAGATAGTTTGCGGGCAGGTCCAGCCACACCATACTCTTCCAAATACCACGGTAAATAGGACGACACAAACCATGCTTATTAACATGCCAAAAACAAAAATATGCAGATCTTGAGGATAGAATAACTGTCCAAAGATCGAAAATTTACGTTCAATGATATTGAACATCAAAAATGGATTCCCTCCTATTTTTATTAAAGGAGCTATAAATAGGAACAGTAGCAGGGCATAGCCTACCCATTGTCTGTACTTATATAATTCACCTTGAGGTTTTTTTGCATAAATCCATTCTCTCTTTGGTTTGCTCCCCACTGCTACTGTATTTCCCATCTCCAATTTTAGTTTACTCCTTCTTCAATTTTTTCTTCTTGCTCCGCTCCTGCTACGGCATAAGTCACTTCTACCCCTTGTGCTTCTTTAGCACCGGCAGGATTAGTATCTCTTAAAGAGATAATATAATTACTGACTTCAGCAATCTGTGCGGGTGTTAAAGTCTGCTCCCAAGGCACCATCCCTTTATCAGGAACACCATACTTTACCGTCTTAAAGACATCTTTAATCTCTCCTCCATGTAACCAGAAGCGATCTGCGAGGTTCGGACCTATTCCACCCTGGCCTGCCTCTCCATGACATGCAGAACAGTTCGCTTGAAAGATGGCATTTCCTGCAGTAATCATAGATGCATCTATTTCTATAGAGCTTTCATCAATTAAATTGGCTGCCTGGGCTAAATATTCCTGTCTAGCTTTCTCCGCCTTGGCCATCTCATGTACATATTCTTGATCCTGATTCATTCCCCATCCAAATACCTGATAGACCATCAGATACACCAGGCCAAAAGTTACGGTGGAATAGAATAAGGCATTAAACCAGATTGGAATTGGATTATCCAATTCTGCAATGCCATCGAATTCATGGTCCATCATAATATCCTTTTCCTCGGAAATAGGTCTTAAGCCCAAAATTTTATTCCAACGCAGTTTCTTTGAAGCCTTTTTTTCGAGCTTCAATTGCTTCTCCTGAATTTCAAGCTCAGGCATGGTCAATTTTATAATTGCTCGCATGGCTTTTTGCACTACTATAGCGGAGGCTAAGAGTGCTACCATCACCACGATAACAGCAATAATTAGGACATCATTATAA